>NZ_JBSEYU010000001.1:0-438919 GCF_053627955.1 Micrococcus sp. 093350064-1 | reverse complement strand
GGGGACTCCCCGATGCTGCTTCCTCTTCTGGCGCAGCTGCGCGTGACCCGGCCAGTAGGGCGGCCCCGGACCCGCCCCGAGGCCGTGCTGGGCGATAAGGCGTACTCCTCCCGGGCGATCCGCACCCACCTACGTGCCCGTGGGATCAAAGCGGTCATCCCCGAACCGGCCGACCAGCAGGGCCACCGCAGACGGCGCGGTGCCCGCGGCGGGCGCCCCGTCAGCCTCGACGCGGACGCCTACAAGGGCCGCAACGTCATCGAGCGTCAGTACGCGCACCTGAAGCAGTGGCGGGGTCTGGCGACCCGGTATGACAAGTACGCGATCGTCTACCGGTCCGCTGTGGTCCTGAATGCTGTGATCGCATGGTCCAAACGATTGTCAGACATGCCCTAGGTGTTGTGGGTCATGAGGTTCTTGCCACGGGGTACGGGCTGAGATGAGACGAGCGGGCCTCTCCCGCAGGATGGAAGTTCCTCAACAACCCACCTGCCAGAAGAGACCCGCTCATGACTCACGCTAACGCACCCCTGACCCCGACCGGCCGTCTCAGGATGGTCCACCGCCACCTGCACGACGGGATCCCGCAGTCCCACGTGGCCGCCGAGTTCCGGGTGAGCCGGCCCACGGTGGCCACCTGGGTGGCCCGCTACCGCGCCGAGGGCGAGGCCGGGCTGCTCGACCGGCCCAGCCGTCCGCGCCGTTCACCTGCCCAGCTCGACCCCGAGGTGGTGGCCCAGATCCAGACCCTGCGTCGCAGGGAGAAGTGGTCAGCCCGCCGCATCCATCACCACCTCGTCTCTGAAGGCCACCAGCTGTGCCTGCGCACTGTGGGCAGGTGGCTGCACCGACTGGGCATCTCCCGGTTGCCAGACCTCGCGCCCACGGGTGAGGACCTGCGCCAACGACCGCAGAAGATCACCGCCCGCGGCCCGGGGCACATGGTGCACCTGGACGTGAAGAAGATCGGGAAGATCCCTGACGGGGGCGGCTGGCGTGCTCACGGACGTGAAAGTGAAGCAGGCCGTGCTTCCAAGCGTGGTGCAGGCCGGCGGGTCGGGTACACCTATCTGCACTCGGCGATCGACGGGTTCACCCGCCTGGCGTACACCGAGGCGTTGGAGGACGAGCGGGCGGCCACGACCGTGAGCTTCTACTGCCGGGCGAGGGCGTTCTTCGCCGCCCACGGGATCCGGATCGACAGGGTGATCACGGACAACGGCAACAACTACCGGGCCGCGGACTTCACCGCCAAGGTGGTCTCGCTCGGGGGCCGGCACCACCGGATCCGCCCCTACACCCCGCGCCATAACGGGAAGGTCGAACGCTACAACCGGCTGATGGTCGATGAGGTCCTCTACGCCCGCCCGTATACCTCAGAGCAAGCTCGGCGTGAGGCCCTTCAGGTGTGGGTGAACCACTACAACTATCATCGGCCTCATACCTCCTGCGGAGACGCCCCTCCGGCCTCACTGGCACCGACCCGAGTCAACAACGTCATGCCCTCCTACAACTAGGGCTTCGATGACCGCGGCCTGGCTGGGCGTTGCCGGGTTCGTGGCGGCCTCTCGACGCACCGCGTCGCGGATCGCTTCGGGCACTCGCACGTTCAGGGCCGCGGTCGGCGCCCCACGCCGCGCCAGGGGCGCATACCCACCGGCCGGGTCCGAGGTCGTTGCCGGTTCTGCGGGGATCACCGCTCCGGGAGCCGGGGTCTGGGGGGCCGGGGTGGGCTTGCGTCGCTGTGCTCGCAGACTCAGGTCGGGCTCAAGCTGCTTCTCGTTCATGCGGTGATCCTTTCGAAGATGAGGCCGGCCAGGTCGGCGTAGGCGGAGGCGACGGGTTCGCGCTTCTCATAGTGGCCCAGCCAGTCGCAGGCCAGACGTGCACCGGGGACGATGGAGCGGGCCGGCACCAGGGGGGTGAGCAGCAGCCCGGTCTCGCGCAGCTCCCAGCAGGGCCATGGACTGTTTGAACGCGGCCACGCTGCGGCAGGCTCCGTGCACCCCGACGCAGTCGTCCGAGGCGGGGCGGGCCGCATAGATCACCCGTCTGCGGCGGTGAACGCGTTGGGGGTCAACGGCCCGCCCTGACGGTCGGGGCAGTGGACGACGAGCTGTGGATGCCGCGAGCGAGACGAAGGGCGGGGGCTTCGCGTCTCCGCCTCTATCGTCGGGTCCCCGCGCCCTCCGGCCGACCCCATCCATGACGGCGCGGGGCTGCCGGCGTTCCGGACGGGCCCGGTTGACCGGCCTGCGATCACCCCACCGGCCCCGGGGACAGGGTCCACGTCGAGAGCAGCCGACCCAGCAGGCAGCCCCGCCCGGCCACCCTCAGTCCCGTGGCGTGACCGAGCGCAGCGCGAGCTCGGTGAGGACGGCCGCCTCGAGGGCCTCGCGTCCCTTGTCCTCTCGGGATCCGGGCAGGCCCGCCCGGTCGCGGGCCTGCTGCTCGGTGTCCACGGTGAGCACGCCGAAGCCCACGGGAACGCCGGTGCGCACCGAGACCTCCGTCACGCCCTGGGTCACGGACTGGCACACGTAGTCGAAGTGCGGGGTGTCCCCGCGCACCACGACGCCGAGGACCACGACGGCGTCGAAGCGCTCCGCCAGCCGCGCCGCAGCGACGGTGAGCTCGACGGTGCCGGGCACGCGCACGAGCACGGGCTCCAGGCCCAGGTCCGCTGCGGCGGCCTGCGCCCCGGCGATCAGTCCGTCCATGATCTCCGTGTGCCACTGGGCGGCGACGATCGCCACGTTCAGGCCGCTCGCAGCGGCGGGGTCGGGGGTGAAGGTCGGGGCTCCGGCGCCGCTCATGGGGTGTCCTCCTGGTGGGTGGGGTGGGTCGGGTCGGTGGTCGGGTCATCGGCCGGCGTGGCGGGGCCGCCGGTGGCCGTCGGCGGTTCGAGCACGCGGTCCGCCAGGGCGTGGGCCATCCGGTCCCGCTTGGTGCGCAGGTAGACGACGTTGTGCTCGGTGACGGGCGTGGGGGCCGGGACACGCTCGACGACGTCGATGCCGGCCGCCCGCAGCCCCGCGACCTTCGCGGGGTTGTTGGTGACCAGGCGGATGCGCCGATGGCCGGCGGCCGTGAGGACGGCGGCGGCCCCGGCCCAGTCGCGCGCCTCGGCGGGCAGACCGAGGGCGAGGTTGGCCTCGACGGTGTCCATCCCCTCCTCCTGGAGCCGGTAGGCGCGGATCTTGTTCGCCAGGCCGATGCCGCGTCCTTCGTGGCCCCGGAGGTAGAGGACGGCGCCGCCCTCGATCGCCGCGCGGGCCAGGGCGTCCTCGAGCTGGGGGCCGCAGTCGCAGCGCAGGGAGCCGAGGACGTCGCCGGTGAGGCACTCCGAGTGCACGCGGACGGTGAGGGGACGCTCCGGGTCGGTCTCCCCCGCCACGAGCAGCAGGTGTTCGGCCCCGGTCTCGGCGTCCACGTGCACGCTCACGCGGAACAGGCCGTGCCGGGTCGGCAGGGTGGCCTCGGCGGGGACGGCGGTCAGGGCCGGCGTCGTCTCCTCCAGGTGGGCCACGAGGTCCTCGATGGAGATGAGGACGAGATCGTGCTCGTCGGAGAACTCCCGCAGGGCGGGCAGGCGCATCATGGTGCCGTCGTCGTGGACGAGCTCGGCGATGGCGGCCACGGGCGCGACGCCGGCCAGGCGGCACAGCTCGACGCCGGCCTCGGTGTGGCCGCGGCGGGCCCGGACGCCGCCGGGGACGGCGCGCAGGGGGAACACGTGACCGGGCCGGGTCAGGTCACCGGGGGCGGCACCGGGGTCGGCGAGCACGCGGAGGGTGCGGGTGCGGTCGGCGGCGGAGATGCCGGTGGTGACGCCGGCGGCGGCGTCCACGCTCACGGTGTAGGCGGTCCCCTTGGGGTCCTCGTTGACGGTGGTCATGGGCGGCAGGGCCAGGCGGTCGGCCAGGCCGGCCGGCAGGGGCGCGCAGATGACGCCCGAGGTGTGGCGGACGGTGAAGGCGGTGACCTCGTCGGTGGCCAGGGCGGCCGCGTAGATCAGGTCGCCCTCGTTCTCGCGGTCGGCGTCGTCCACGACGACGACGGGCCGGCCGGCGGCGATCGCGGCGATCGCCGCGGGGACGGGGTCCAGACGGATGTGCTCGCTCACGGGCGGGCCTCCTCGGTGGGTGCGGCGGGGGCGGACGGGATGAGCGCGAGACGCTCGGCGTACCGGGCGAGGACGTCGGTCTCGAGGTTGACGCGGTTGCCCGGCCGCAGGGCGCCCAGGGTGGTGGCCTCGAGCGTGGCCGGGATGATGCCGACCTCGAACCAGTGCGCGGCCGCGCCCGGGTCGGAGACGGCGGTGACGGTGAGGGAGACGCCCTGCAGGGCGATGGCCCCCTGCGCGGGGACGTAGCGGGCCAGGCGGGCGGGCAGGCCGATGCGCAGAGTGGTCCAGGCCCCGTGCGGGGTGACCGCGAGGACCTCGCCGGTCCCGTCCACGTGGCCCTGGACCACGTGCCCGTCCAGGTGGTCGGTGGGGCGCAGGCAGCGCTCGAGGTTGACCCGGTCCCCCGGGGCGCGGTCGCCGAGGCTGGTCATGCGCAGCGTCTGGCCCATGAGGTCGGCACGGAACACGCCGGGGCGCTCCGTGGGCTCGTCGAGGGCCGTGAGGCACACGCCGTCGACGGCGAGCGAGCCGCCGGCGGGCAGCCCGTCGAGGGCGCCGCCGGCGTCGAGGGTCAGCAGGGCGGTGTCGGCGGCCGCGTCGTGCTCGAGGGCGACGACGGTGCCGAGATGGGTGACGATGCCGGTGAACACTCAGTCCTCCTGGAAACGGGTCGGGGCGGGGGCGGTGGGCAGGCGCGGGGCCGGCACCGGGCTCAGGTGGGTCCAGACGTCGACGCCGAGGGCACGGACGGGGCCGCCCTCCGCGGGGTCGGGGTGCCAGCGCAGTCCCTCGGACAGCGTGGCGACGTCCAGGCCGGCGACGGCGGCGCGGCCCGGGCCGAGCAGCAGGGGCGCGGTGTAGACCATGAGCTCGTCCACGAGGCTGGCGCGCAGCCACGCGCCGAGCACGCGGGGCCCGCCCTCGATGAGCACGTGCTCGGCACGGCGGCCGTGGGGCCAGGGCCCGGGGTGGGCCGCGAGCACGGCCAGGACGGCGTGCGGGTCGTGGTCGAGGACCTCCAGCACCACCGGGTGGGTGCGCAGGGCGGCGCCGTCGGGCACGGGCCGGTGACCCTGGACGACGGGCACGGGCTGGTGCGCGAGTTCGGCGCCGACGGCGTCACGGGCGGTGAGGCGGGGGTCGTCGGCCAGCACGGTCCCCGTGCCGACGACGATGGCGTCGACGCGGGAGCGCACCTCGTGGGCGTGGACGCGGGAGTCCGGGCCGGTGATCCACTGGCTCGTGCCGTCGGCGGCCGCGGCGTGGCCGTCGAGGGACTGAGCGAGGTGCCCGGTCACCCACGGACGGCCTGCGTCGCGGACCTCGCGCCAGCGGGCGGTGAGCGTGAGGGCGGCCGCCTCGCCGGTGGGGCCGGTGACGTGCACCCCGTGCGCGGCGAGGCGGGCCGCGCCGCCGCCGTCGTGACCGGTGGGGTCCGCGACGGCGTAGCGCAGTGCGCCGATCCCCGCGTCCAGGACGGCCTGCGAGCAGGGGCCGGTGCTGCCGGTGTGGTCACAGGGCTCGAGGGTGACGTGCAGCGTCAGGCCGGCGGGGTCGAGGGCGGCCAGGGCCGGATCCGTGGCGCGGGCGGCCCGCCAGCGGGTCAGGGCGTCGACCTCGGCGTGGGCAGTCCCCCGTCCGCGGTGGTGGCCGACGGCCAGGACGCGGCCGGCCTCGTCGGTCAGGACGGCCCCGACGAGGGGGTTGGCGCCGCGCACACCGCGCAGCGCGGCGCGGACGGCGAGGTCCATGGGGTCGGCGGACGGGGTCTCGGCGGCGCTCATCGGGCGACGTCCCCCTCGGGGCCGTCCGGCAGCAGCGTCTCCACGGCGGGCTTGTCCCGGTCTGTGGCGCGCAGCCACACGAAGAAGCCGATCAGGGTGAAGGCGCCGTAGAAGGCGTACATCACGGCCGAGGCGTAGTAGCCGGTGCTCCACAGCAGGGGCACGCCGACGACGTCCACGGCCACCCAGATCAGCCAGAACTCCACCCAGCCGCGCGCCATGCCGTAGGTCGCCAGCAGCGATCCCACGAACGTCCAGGCGTCCGCCCACACCGGCTCCCACGAACCCAGGGCGCGGAACACGGGGGTGAGGGCGACGGTGCCGACCGCCATGGCCGTCACGAGGAACACGCGCCCGCGCCAGCCGGCCCACTCCGGGGTGATGGCGGGAGCGTCCTCGGCGTGGCCCCGGCGGGCCTGACGCCAGCGCGCCCAGCCGTAGACGGAGACGGCGATGAACATGACCTGTCGGCCGGCCTGGCCGAGCAGGGTGGCGTGATCGGCCCCCGTGAACAGGGAGGCGAGGAAGACCGTCAGCAGGATGAGGTTGCCGAGGATGCCCACGGGCCAGGCCCAGACCCTGCGCGCCATGCCGCCCAGGGCGGAGGCGAGGCCGAAGACGTTGCCCAGCACCTCGCGCATGAGCAGGCCGCCGCCGGCGACCGGGATGGTCCAGTTGAACGCGTCCACCAGCCAGTCCATGACCGTGACGCCACCTCCTCGGATCGGGACTCCGAGGGGTGCGCTCCGCAGCCCTCCCGCGCAGGGCGCGGAACGGCTCCGCCGCGTGCCTCTCCCATCCCGACTGTACGGTCGGCACCGGAATTCCACCGGTCAGGCCGCCCGGCACCGCCTCGGATGAGGACGGGCCGCGCGGTTAGCGGGCTGTCACCGCCGGTGCGGATTTCCACCGCATCTCGGAGCACGTTGCTGTCCAGCAGTATCGCACGCCCGGCCGGCCGCGCATGCCGGACGTCGCCGGGCGACGTCCGGCGCGGCGGGCGGGCGCGTCGCCGGGCTAGTGGCAGGCGCGGGCGGCGGCGGTGCGCAGGCCGACGAGCGCGGCGTCGGGGTCCTCGGCGCCGAACACCGCGGAACCGGCCACGAACACGTCCGCCCCGGCCTCGGCCGCACGCTCGATGGTCTCCCGGTTCACGCCGCCGTCGACCTGGAGGGCCAGCGGGGCGGACCCGCCGTCGAGGGCGCGGCGGGCCCGGCGGATCTTCGGCAGCACGACGTCGAGGAACGCCTGCCCCCCGAAGCCGGGCTCCACGGTCATCAGCAGAAGCATGTCCAGCTCCGGGAGCATGTCCAGGTAGGGCTCGACCGCGGTCGCCGGCCGCAGCGCCATGCCGGCCCTCGCTCCGGCCGCGCGCAGCTCCCGGGCCAGCCGGACGGGCGCGGCCGAGGCCTCGGCGTGGAAGGTGACGGACTCGGCCCCCGCCTCCGCGTAGCCGGGCGCCCAGCGGTCGGCGTCCTCGATCATCAGGTGGAGGTCCAGCGGCAGGTCCGTGGCGCGTCGGATCGCCTCGACCACGGGCAGGCCGAGGGTGAGGTTCGGGACGAAGTGGTTGTCCATGACGTCCACGTGCACCGCGTCTGCGCTGGGGATGCGGGCCAGCTCGTCGGCGAGGCGGGCGAAGTCCGCGGACAGGATCGAGGGGTGCAGGCGCGGGGCGCGGGCGGTCATGGGCGGGTCCTCTCGGTCAGGCGCCGGGGGCGCGCAGCAGGGCCAGGAACATGGCGTCGGTGCCGTGCCGGTGCGGCCAGAGCTGGGCCGTGCGGGCGACCACATCGGCTGGCTCCGGCGCGCCGGCGGGTTCGGCCTCGTCCAGGCGCAGGTCGTCGAGCGCGACGGTGTCGAGGGCGGTGCGGGCGTCGAGCAGCTCCAGCTCGGGGTGGCGGCGCACGAGGTCCTGGACCTGGACGACGGTCTCCGCGACGTGCGGGGAGCAGGTGACATAGGCGAGCACGCCGCCGGGGGCGAGGACGGAGACCGCCGCGTCGAGCAGCTCGGCCTGCAGGCCGGTGAGCTCGGCGAGGTCGGCCGGAGTGCGGCGCCAGCGCGACTCGGGTCGGCGGCGCAGCGCCCCGAGGCCGGTGCAGGGGGCGTCCACGAGGACGCGGTCGAACGCCGGGGCCGCCTCGGGGGCGTCGGCGATCGTGCGACCGTCCCCGGCCCGGACGGTCCAGGCGTCGGCGGGCACGGCGGCGAGTGCCTGCCGGACGAGGTCGCCGCGGTGCGGGGCGACCTCATTGGCCACGAGCGTCGCCCCCCGCTCGGCGGCGAGGGCGGCCAGCAGGGCCGCCTTGCCGCCAGGGCCGGCGCACAGGTCGAGCCAGCGCTCGGCCCGCCCCTCGGCCGCGGGGACGGGTGCCTGGGCCAGGGCACGGGCGGTGAGCTGGGAGCCGGCGTCCTGGACGCGGAGCACGCCCTCGCGCACCCCGGGCAGACGGCCGGCGTCGCCACCGGAGTGCAGGGCGGAGTCCGGGGCCAGCGGCCCGGGCTCGGCGCCGTCGTCGAGGGCCGCGGCGAGCGCCTCGGCCCCGCCGGCCACGGGCAGGGCGACGAGGTTGACCACGGGCGGGGCGTTGTCCGCCTCGAGCAGGGCGGCCAGCTCGGCGTCGCGGTCGGCGGTGTGGCGGGTGCCGCGGTGGGCGGCCAGGGCCTGGCGCAGCGCGCGGACGATCCACACCGGGTGCGAGGCTCGGACGGCCAGGGCGGCGTCGCCGCCGTCGGCGGGGGCGACGTCGGCCAGCCACTCGTCGAGGGGGCGTTCGGCGACCCGACGCAGCACCGCGTTCACGAACCCGGAGGCGCCGGCCCCGATCTCGGCGCGCACGAGGGAGACGGTGGCGTCGAGGGCGGCGTGGGCGGGCACGCGCATGCCCAGCACCTGGTGGGCGCCGAGCCGCAGGGCGTCGAGCACGGGTGGGTCGATCTGCTCGAGCGGGCGGTCCACGCAGCGGGTCAGGATCGCGTCGTACAGGCCGAGCCCGCGCAGGGTGCCATAGGCGAGTTCGGTGGCGAAACCGGCGTCGCGCCGGTCGAGGCGGGCCTGGCGGATGCGCGCCGGGAGGACCAGGTTCGCGTACGCGTCCTCGGCGTGGACGGAGCGGACCACCCCGAACGCGACGCGGCGGGCCGGGTCGGCGGTGCGGGAGCGCTGGGACGGCGCCTGCGCCGAGTACTTCCGTCCCGCGCCCGAGCGACCCCGGTTGCGGGTGCGCCCCTGCGCGTCGCGGCGGTCCTGGGCGTCCGGCCGGGGTGCGCGGCCGCGTTCCCCGCGGGCCCCTCGCTCGCCCCGGCCCTGTCCTGCCTGTCCTTCGCGGCTCATGCGCGTGCCTCCTCGTCCTGTGCCGCGGCGTTCCGCGCGGCCTCGCGTGCCGCCGCCCGGGCGGCGGCCTTCTGGCGGGCCTGTTCTTCGTGGTGGGCGAGCGCCTCCCCGGCCAGCAGCGCGGCCCCGGCGGCGGCGCCGCGCGCCCAGTCGGCGGCCGGCATCAGCTTCCTGCCCGCCGGCTGGACGCGGGAGAGCCGGACGGCCCCGCCGGACGTGCGCAGCCAGGCGGCCTTCGCGGCCACCAGGATCTGCCCGGGAGCCGCGGCGTCGAGTACGGAGGGCCAGCCGTCGTCGCCGGCGCGGACCGGGGCGACGCCGTCGAGCTTGAAACGGGCCGGGGCGGCGCCGTCGTCCGCGGTCAGCCAGCCCCAGGCGCCGGGCTCGGGGGTGACGCCGTTGATCCGGGCGGCCACCTCGGCCGCCGGGCGGGCGGGGTCCACCAGGCCGTCTGCGGCCGTGAGCTTCGGCGCGTGGGTGGGTTCGCCGCGCTGGGGCGTGGCCGTCGCGGTGCCGGCCGCCAGGCGGTCGAGCACGTCGATCACGAGCGGGCCGCCGCGCTCGGCGAGGTCGGTGAGCACGGTCCCGGCGGTCTCGTCGGCCGCGACGGGGCGGGTGAGTCGGGCGAAGACGGGTCCGGTGTCCAGGCCCTCTTCGAGCTGGAACACGTCGGCGGCGATCTCGGTCTCCCCGGCCATCACGGCGCGCTGAACGGGGGCGGCGCCGCGGTAGGCCGGCAGCGCGGAGAAGTGCAGGTTGAGCCAGCCGTGGCGCGGGATCTGCAGGGCCTCGGCGGGCACGAGCGCCCCGTAGGCGACGACGGCGGCCACGTCCGCCTCGAGCGCGCGGATCGCCTGGAGGGCATCGGCACCCTCGGGTCCGCGGAGTCGGTCGGCCTTGAGCACGGGCAGGCCGGCCTCCTCGGCCACGACCGCGACCGGCGACGGGGTCAGCACCCGCCGGCGCCCGACCGGGGCGTCCGGCCGGGTGAGCACGCCGACGACCTCGTGGGGCGAGTCGAGCAGGGCGCGCAGCACGGGCACGGCGGTCTCGGGCGTGCCGGCGTAGAGCACGCGCAGGGGCGTCGGGGCGGTCATCGGGCGGCTCCTGTTCCGGCGGCGGGGGCGGCGGGGGCGCCGAAGACCGAGCTGACGGCGGCCGCGCGCTCGGCCCCGATGCGGCGGGCGGCGCGGTCCACCTCGCCGGCGCGCATGCGGCGGCGGGCCTCACGGCGTTCCTCGCCGTCGAGGCGGTCGACGTAGAGGATCCCGTCGAGGTGGTCGGTCTCGTGCTGGAGACAGCGGGCGAGCAGGCCGGTCCCCCGGTGCTCCACCGGGTTCCCGTCGACGTCGGTGCCGCGGACGACGGCTTCGGCGGCGCGCGCCGGGTGGTAGCGCAGCCCCGGCACGGACAGACACCCCTCGCCCGGCTCCCGCAGCGCCTGGCCGGCGGTCTCGAGTACGGGATTGACCACGTGCCCGGCGACGCCGGCGACGTCGAACACGAAGACGCGCAGGCCCACGCCCACCTGGGGCGCGGCCAGGCCCACGCCCCCGACGGCGTGCATCGTCTCGATCATGTCCGCCACGAGGGCGCGCACATCCGCGCCCGGGGGCACGGGCGACGCGGCGGTGCGCAGGACGGGGTCGGGGATGGTGCGGACGGGCAGGACGGTCACGCCGTCACCCTATCGCCGCCCTCGGCAGACGCCGGGCGCGACGACGACCCGTCGGGCGCCACGTCCGGGGCGGCGTGGGAGCCGCCGCCGAACGCCGCGGCGCGCACGGCCTGCAGTCCGGTGGCCGCCGACGCCGGGACCGACGGCGGAGGCGGGCCGATGACGCGGAGCGCGGGGCCGGCGTCGTCCACGGCCTGCGCGTGCTTCCAGACCTGGCGCAGGGCCCAGAACTTGTGCCAGTGGCGGGGCAGCACACCGGGGTTGGCCTGGTGCACGGCGACCTCGGTCTCCCCCAGGGCGACGCCGAGCAGCATCTCGGCCTGGCCGTGCCGCCACTCTTCCCAGGTGCCGGCCTCGGGGTCCACCAGGGACTCCTCCGCCTTCAGGCCGGCGGTCAGCTGCATGACCACCTTGGGATCGAGCGCCTTGACCCGTCCGTCCCGCCCCGTGCCCTTCGTCTTGTAGTCGATCAGGCACAGCCGGCCGCCGATCCGGGCGACGAGGTCCAGCGTGCCCGCGTAGCCCACCGTGTGGTTCCAGACGGTGATCTCGGCCGCGATCGGCCGGACGTCGTAGAGGTCCCACCACTCGTCGAAGCGGTCCGCGTAGGCGCCCTCGCCGTGCTCGATCAGCCGGGCCCGGGCCTCCGCCATGGTGTGGGGGCGGCCGAGGGCGCGCTGGGCCACCTGCTCGGCGTAGTCGTGCACGCGGTCCCCGCGCTCGGCCGCGGCGTCCCGGTAGCGGGCGGCGGCGTCGGCGGACTGCCGGGCCACCTGCTTCAGGCGCGCGGCGGAGCCCACGGATTCCGCCAGGCGCGGATCCTGGGTCACGGACTGGGCCGCCATCCACCCGACCCAGCCGTCCAGGTCCGTCTTCTCCATGCCGATCACGGTGGTGATGGACGGGACCTCGGGCAGGCCCGAGAGGGAGCGCGCGTACATGCGCCCGTGGGGGGTCTGATGCGCGAGGCGTGGCTGGGTCATGGTCAGCCATTCTGGCAGGGTCCGCGGACCCCCGACGGGGTGGCCCGACACGCCAGCGGACGCCGATTTTGCATCCGGGCGGAGATGGCCTAGAGTTCTTTCTCGTTGGAAAACGCAGGTGAGCGGCTCGGACGAGCGGATCCCGGCGGCACCGACACGCGGATGTAGCTCAGTTGGCTAGAGCGCCACCTTGCCAAGGTGGAGGTCGCGAGTTCGAATCTCGTCATCCGCTCGCTCAACCTTCACCCCTGGTCGGGTGGCCGAGAGGCGAGGCAGCGGCCTGCAAAGCCGTATACGCGGGTTCGAATCCCGTCCCGACCTCGCAGCCTTCTCCGACCGGGAGTGGCGGCATGTTCACCACCTCTTCGGAGGTGGACGAGCGCGATTGGCGCAGCGGTAGCGCGCTTCCCTGACACGGAAGAGGTCACTGGTTCGAACCCAGTATCGCGCACGGAGACGATCCGTGACGATCGACTCAGGCGGATGTAGCTCAGTTGGCTAGAGCGCCACCTTGCCAAGGTGGAGGTCGCGAGTTCGAATCTCGTCATCCGCTCCCCACACGAAGGGCCCCTCCTGACGGAGGGGCCCTTCGTCGTTCCGGGGCGTGCGGTCGGCCTCGTGCTCGGAGCACGGACGCCGACCGTCGGACGGGATCAGAGCCGCGGGCCGTCCACCCGCCAGTAGCCGCTGAACATGATCGCGCGCTTCGGTGCGATGCCGCGGCGGACGATCACCCGCCGCGCCGCCGTCGCGAGCGACTGCTCGCCGCACGCCCACACGTGGTCGCGGGGCGCGGCGGGGAGGTCCTCGAGGTGCGGCGTGAGCAGGGCGCCCGGCACGGCGTCTCCGCGGTGCAGGACCGTGAGCGTGGCGCCCTCCGGGACCTCGAGGGCGGGGACGTGGTCACGGCCGGGCACCTCCAGGACGACGTCCATCCGGCCCCCGCGCGGCGTGCGACGCTGCGCGGCGAGGGCGGCGGCGATGCTCGGGACTGCGGTCTCGTCCCCCACCACGAGGTGCGACTCCCCCGCCGCCGGCAGACGATAGGCGCCCGTCCCGGTGCGGAAGCCGGCGACGTCGCCCGGACGTGCGGTGCGCGCCCACGTGCCGGCGGGGCCCGCATGGTCGTGCACGACGACGTCGACGTCGATCTCACCGACGGAGGGCCGGTGCTCGGCGACCGTGTACCACCGCAGATCCGGCCGCACGTCCTCGGGGATCCGCCCGACCGCTCGCCGCGCATTGAGCGCCGCGGGATCGGGCATCACGAGCGCCCGCCCCGGGGGCGGGGTGAGCAGCCCGAAGTACTCGTCGCAGCCCTGCGGGGTGAACGTGCGGAACTCCTCCGCGGCGAACGTGAGACGACGCAGCCGGGGGGCGAGCAGCCACGTGGCGCGGACCGTCATGGTCCACTGCGGATACTCGTCGCGGTCAACGGGCATCGCCTGGCCGAGGGCCGCGAGCCCGCGGTAGGCCTTCATCTGCAGGGCCTCGACACGCGAGGGACGGGCGGCAGGCGGGGGGAGGACGGAGGAGCTCGTCATCCGGTCATCATAGGTGAGCCTCACCTTTGCTGGAGTCCTCCCTTTGAATACGTCACGTCATTGTTGCGTATTTGCTTTCTTAGGTAAGGCTTCCCTACTGTGCGGGACGTCCGTGGCGCACGCCGCCCGGAGCCGACGACCCCCTCACGGAAGGCCCTCCCATGCTCCCTCGCCTGTTCGGACTCGGCGATCCAGCCGCCTACCTCGACGCCACCGGCAGGGCGGCCCGGGTGGCCGTCGACACCGCCTACGACCGCGCGGGGGTCCACCCGGACACCCCGTCGACGCACCTGGCCGACGCCGTCGGCGCCGTCGACTTCTCGCAGCCGACGGGCAGCCTCGACGACGCCCTCGCCGAGGTCGCGGAGCTCTACGCCCACCAGACCACCGCCTACCACCACCCGCGCTATGCCGCTCACCTCAACTGCCCGGTCCTGCTCTCCAGCACCGCAGCGGACACCGTGCTCGGGGCGCTCAACACGGCGGTCGAGTCCTGGGACCAGGCCCGCTCCGCGGCGCTCATGGAGCAGCGGCTCCTGGCCGAGGTCGGACGCTGGTGCGGGTTCGCCGCGGGCGACGGCGTCTTCACCTCCGGAGGGTCGGCCTCCAACCTGCAGGCCATGACGCTGGCCCGCGGCCGCGCCGTGCAGCGCCTCACCGGCCACGCCGGGCTCGCCGACCTGCCCGCCGAGGTGCTCGGCTCGCTGCGCGTCTTCGTCAGCGCCGCCACGCACTACAGCATCGCCAAGGCAGCCGGCCTGCTCGGGCTGGGTCGCCACGCCGTGGTCGTCGTCCCCACCGACGCCGCCGGGCGTCTGGACCCCGGGGCCCTGGCCGAGGCGGTCGAACGTGAGGTGGCCGCCGGTGCCGTGCCGATGGTCGTCGTCGCGACGCTGGGGACCACCGACCGCGGCGCCATCGACCCGCTGCCGGCCATCGCCGACGTCGCCGAACGCCACGGGATGTGGGTCCATGCGGACGCGGCCGTGGGCGGGATCCTCGCCGCGAGCGCGGCGACGCGCCACGAGCTGCCGGGGCTGCACCGTGCGGACTCGGTGACGATGGACTTCCACAAGACGTTCTACGTGGGGCTGGCCTGCAGCGCGCTGGTGGTGCGGGACGCCGAGAGCCTGCGCCATGTGACGGTGCATGCGGACTACCTGAACCCGGAGGACAGCGTCCATCCGAACCTGGCGGATCGGTCCTTGCAGACGAGCCGCCGGTTCGACTCGCTCAAGCTGTGGCTGACGCTGCGTGAGCATGGGGCCGAGGCGGTGGTGTCCCTGTTCGCGGGGGCGCGCGAACGCACGCGGCAGGCGTGCGGGATCCTGCGGGCCCGGCCGACGTTCGCGGTGCTGGAGGATCCGACGCTGGTGACAGTGCTGTTCCGGGTGCGGGCCGAGGGACTGTCGGAGGAGGAGTGCACGGCGGTGCAGGCGGCGACGCACCGGGAGCTCGTGGCCGGCGGGCGCGCGCTGATCGCGACGACGGTGGTGGACGGGGTGCCCCATCTGAAGTTCACGATCCTGAACCCCGCGGTCACCTCGGGCGAGCTGGAGGAGCTGGTCGACGTCGTGGAGGAGGCGGCGCTGCGGCACGTCGACGCGGTGCGGGCGAGCCGTCATCGGTGGCGCGGGGTGGCGCGGACCCGTCCGCATGGCCCGTCGGTCGCCGTGTCCTGCACGCTCCCCGCTTCGGCGGGGCCACGTCCGTCCGCGGCGCGCGTGGACGAGCACGGAGAGCAGGTGTGCGCATGAGCCCGGCGTCCACGTCCCCCCGCCGCGTGCTCGCGATCGGGCTGGGCCCGTTCAACCTGAGCCTGGCCACGCTGGCCCACCCGCTGCCCGACGTCGAGGTGGAGGTGGTGGAGAGCCGCGACGCGTTCGTGTGGCACCCGGGCATGATGCTGCCGGGCGCGCAGATCCAGGTGCCGTTCCTCGCGGACCTGGTGACGTTCGCGGACCCGACCTCCCCGTACTCGTTCCTGGCGTATCTCAAAGCGATGGGCCGGCTGCACCGCTTCTACATCCGGGGTTCCTGGTACCCGCTGCGGCGGGAGTTCTCGGACTACTGCGCGTGGGTGGCAGCCCAGCTGCCCGGCATCGCCTACGCGACCACGGTGACGGCGGTGCGGTGGGACGATCAGGCGGACGAGTTCGTGGTGGAGGCGGCCTCCGCGGCCGGGACCAGCACGCACCGGGCCGACCACGTGGTGGTGGGCACGGGCACGGTGCCGTCCCTGCCCGCGCCGCTCGCGCGCGTCGCGGAGGAGTCGGCCCGGGTCGGCGCGTCCCCCGTGGTGCACACGGGTGAGTACATGGGCCGTCGCGAGGACATCGCCGGGGCCGGGTCGGTCCTGGTGGTGGGCAGCGGCCAGTCGGCGGCGGAGTGCGCCCTGGACCTGCTGAACGCGGGCCACCCGGACCTCACGTGGGTCACGCGCTCACCCCGGTTCTTCGGCATGGAGGTCGGCCAGCTCACGCTCGAGCTGACCTCGCTGGACTATGAGCGGCACTTCGCCACTCTGCCCCGGGCGCGGCGGGATGAGATCAACGCATCCCACCGGTCCCTGTACAAGGGGATCAGCGAGTACACGATCGAGGACGTCTACCACGCGCTGTACGAGCGCCAGGTGGGTCCGCTGGACCCGGCCCGGCTGTGGCCGGGCACGTCGGTGACGGACGCCCGCCTGGTCGCGGGCCCGGGTGCGCCCCGGGTGGAGGTCACCCTGCGCGACGAGGAGACCGGGGTGACCGGGGGGCGCGTGGTGGACCGTGTCGTCGCGGGCACGGGCTACCGCCACCCGGACCATCCGTTCCTGGAGCCGGTGCGGCACCTGCTGCGCGCGGAGGACGGTCGGACGACGGCGAACGCGGACCACGCGATCGACGTGAGCGGCCGCCGGATCTTCGTGCACAACACCGCCGAACAGCCCCTGGGTCTCACCGGCCCGGACCTGGGCATGGCGGCGGAGCACAGCGGCCGCATCCTCAGCACGATCGCCGGCCGCCAGGTCTACGCGCAGGCCGAGTCGATCGCGTTCCAGGACTTCGGTGCCGTCGCGGCGGGCGTCCGGTGAGCGCCGTGACGCCGCCGCAGACCACCGTGGACGGTGCGGCCGCGAGCGCGGCCCGTCGTGTGGAGCTCCGTCCCGTGGGCGCGCAGGACCATCCGCTGCTGCACCGGTGGGTGACGTCCCCGCACGCCGTGTACTGGGAGATGACGGAGGCGGGTCTGGCCGACGTCGTGGCCGAGTACGAGGCGATCGCCGCGCACCCGCACCACCACGCGCACGTGGGGCTCGTGGACGGGACCGCGACCTTCCTGGTGGAGGTCTACGACCCGGCCCACTCGGAGCTGGCCGGACGGTATGCGGGCGCGCCCGGCGACGTCGGCCTGCACGTGCTCGTCGCCCCGACGGACACCCCGGTGCCCGGGACCACGGACCTGGTGATGGCCGCGGTGGTGCGCTGGTGCCTGGCCCAGCCGGGGGCGCGGCGCGTCGTCGTCGAGCCGGACGAGCGCAACGCCGCCATCCGGGCGAAGAACCTGGCCGCCGGGTTCACGGAGCTCGGTCCCGTGGCGCTGGGATCCAAGACGGCGATGCTCTCGATCGCCACGCCCGAGTCCTTCACTGCCAGCCGGATCGGCGTCCTCGCCGCCGGGCTGGACCTCACCCTCCCCGAGCCCCCGCTCCTCCTCACCCCCGACAGGCAGGTGTCCGCATGACCCCCGTCCCCCCGTCCTCCCCGTCCCGCCTGGACGCGCTGACGGCGCCGACCGCCCGGCACGCCCACCGGCTGCTCGTCGCCAAGGCGATCCGCGAGTTCACCCATGAGCGGCTCCTGACGCCGGTGCGCGGCGAGCGGGTCGACGACGCCGGCCGCCACGCCTACACGCTCACCCTGGGCGGGGTGCGGTGGACGTTCACCGCGCGTGCCCTCCCGCTCGAGCACCTCGGCGTGGATCCGGACTCGGTGTGCCGTGCCGGGGATCCGGACGCGGTGGCCGTCGACCGCTTCGTCCTCGACGCGGCCGAGGTGCTCGGGCTGGCCGGCGAGGCGCTGGACGTCTATCTCGAGGAGCTCGCCTCCACCTTCGCCGCCCGGTGCCACACCCTGGCCGGCGAGCGCCCGTCCGCCGCCGACCTGGTGGACGCGGACTACACGGCGGTGGAGGCCGCCATGAGCGAGGGACACCCGGGCTTCGTGGCCACCAACGGCCGCATCGGCTGGGGGGCCACGGAGTACGCGATGTTCGCCCCCGAGGGCGGGCGGGCGCTGCACCCGGTGTGGCTCGCGTTCCCCTCCGAGCTCGGGGGACGGTGGACCTGGCCCAAGACCGCGAGCGCGGGCGCCGCCGTGCCGGCGCCGCCCCCGCCGATCACCGAGGCGGTGGCGGGCCTGTGGGCGGAGCGGGCGGCGGCGCTCGACGTCGATCCGGAGGCGTACACGCTGATCCCGGTGCACCCGTGGCAGTGGGAGCACCGGATCCAGGTGGCGTTCGCCCCCGACCTCGCCGCGGGGCGGCTGGTGCACGTGGGCGAAGACCCGGACGCGTTCACGGCCATGCAGGCGGTGCGCACCCTGTTCAACGCGAGCGACCCGCACGCCCCGCAGCTGAAGACGGCGTTGTCCGTGCAGAACATGGGGTTCGTGCGCGGCCTCTCCCCCGCGTACATGTCCGTCACCCCGGCGATCAACGCGGTGGTGGCCGACCTCGTGGACTCCGACCCCCTGCTCGCGAGGTGGGGCTTCGGGGTGCTGCGGGAGTACGCCTCGGCCGGGTACACCGGGGACGCCTTCCATGCCGTGGGCTCGAAGGGTCCTCACACGAAGATGCTCGCCGCCCTGTGGCGGGAGAGTCCGCTGCCGCGCCTGGCGGAGGGCGAGCGGGTCATGACCATGGCGGCGCTGCTGCACCGGGACGGCGGGGGCCGCTCCGTGGCGGGGGCGCTCGTGGAGCGCTCGGGGCTGACGGCGGCGCAGTGGCTGCACGGGGTGGTGACGGCCTACGTGACCCCGCTGGTGCATCTGGCCGCCGCCTACTCGACCGTGTTCATGCCCCACGGGGAGAACATCGTGCTCCGCCTGCGGGAGGGACGGGTCACCGGCGCCTTCCTCAAGGACATCGGGGAGGAGGTGGTGGTCGGCGCGGACGGCGTCCCGCTCACGGAGCAGACCCGGCGCATCCGCATCGACCTCACCGACGAGGACCTCTCCCTCTCCTTCTTCACGGACATGCTGGACGGCGTGCTGCGCCATCTGGCCGACGTGATGGACGCGGACGCCCTGCTGCCGGCGGAGGAGTTCTACGCCGTGGTGGGGCGGGTCCTCGCCGAGTACACGGCCCTGGGGCTCGCGGATGTGGAGCGCCTCGGCCTGGACGCGGAGGACTTCGCGCACTCGTGCCTGAACCGGTTGCAGCTGCGGAACGCCACGCAGATGGTGGACCTGACGGACCCGTCGGGCTCGCTGCTCTACGCCGGTCGCCTGGCCAACCCGGTGTCCGCGCCGCTGCGCCGCGCGCTGGCGGAGCTCCGGCAGGACGCCGCGGCATGAGCGCGGACGCGTGGACCGGGACGGCGACGGGTGACGTGGCGGGCCGTTGCCACCGGGACGCGCACGGCGTGCCGACGCTCGTGGCCGCGTCCCTGCCCGAGCTGGCCTACCTCCAGGGGTGGCACGTGGCGACGGAGCGGGCCTGGCAGGTCGACTGCGAGCACCGCCGGGTCACCGGCATGGGCGCCGAGGTGTTCGGCCCGCCGGCGGTGGCGAACGACGTCGCCGCCCGGCAGATGGACCTGGACGGCGCGGCCCGCCGGGCGTTCGACGCCCTCGACGACGCGGAGGACCGGGCCTGGTTCACCCGGTTCGCCGACGGCGTGAACGCGGGGCTGGACGCCGGGGCCCGGCGCGCGCCCGAGTTCGCCGCCCACGGGGTGAAGCCGCTGCCGTTCGACCCGCACACGGCGCTCGCCCTGCACCTGGGCTACAACGTCTGGCTGACCAACGCGCCGGCCGCCCTGTTCCGCACCCTGCTGGCCGAGCGCTTCCCCGCGCTCGCCGCGGCGCTGATCTCGCCGCGCCCCGACGCGGACGGCTCGAACGCCTGGGCGGTGCGCGTCGGCGCCGAGGGCGCTCCGCTCGTGGCCGCCGACCCGCACCGGCTGCTCGAGCTGCCCGGCGTCTACCAGCAGGTGCGCCTCGTGGTGGAGGCCGAGCGTCCCCGGGACCGCGTCGACGTCGTCGGCCTGGCCTTCCCCGGTGTGCCGGGCGTCCCGCATGTGGGGCAGTCCGAGCACGTCGCGTGGGTGACGACCTCGGCGATGGTGTCCTCGCTCGAGATGGTCCTCGAGGACGCCCCCGAGGGGCCGGAGGTCCTCGACGCCCGGACCGAGCGGGTGCACGTGCGCGGCGGCGACCCCGTGGACGTGCGGGTGGCCCACACCCCGCGCGGGCGGCTCGTGGACGTGCCCGGCGCCGGCCCGGTGAGCATGCGGTTCCCCGCCTGGGACCGCGCCGACACCGGCCTGCCGAGCGCGCGCCGGCTGCTCACGGCCGCGAGCGCCGCGGAGGCCTGCGCGGTGCTGGACGGGCACGTCGAGCCGGTCAATCGCGTGATCGTCGCGGACCGGCGGACGGTGCTCACCCGGCACGCCGGGGCCGTGCGGCGCCGGGATCGACGCTCGGCCTGGGGTGCGGCGCGGGCCTCCGCGCTGGGCCGGGGCTCCGCCGACGGGTCCCTCGATCAGCGCTGGGTGCGCTGGCCCGCGCCGGCCGCGGCGGACGACGTCGTGGTGGCGGCCAACGAGCCCCACCCGGACACCGCCTGCCTCACCGTGGACGCGTGCGCGCCGTGGCGGTCCCGCCGCATCCGGGAAGCCCTCGAGGCGCTGGCACCGCAGGAGCGGACCGTGGACGCGATGGCCGCCCTGCAGACGGACACCCGGACCCCGGGCGCGCCGCGGGCCTGGCTCGCCGACGCCGTCGACGCGCTCGTCGCGGACGGCGTGCTGGCCGCGGAGTCCGTCCCGGCGTGGGCCGGCGACGCCGCCGCCGGATCGGCCGCGGCCCGCTGGTGGCTCCTCGTGGAGCACGAGGTGGCCGCCGCCCTGATCGCGCACCTGCCGCCCGCCTCGCGGGCCCTGCTCGGCGGCCCGTGGGCACCGTGGGGCGACGCCGCCGCATGGGTCGGCGCGGCGCTCGCCGAGCGCGGGCCGGAGCCGCTGCGCGCGGCCCTGGGGATCACAGCGTCGACGAGGGACCTCGTGCGGGCCGCCGTCGCCGCCGTCGACGACGCCGCCGAGCCGCCGGGCCCCGACGGCGCGGCCCGGACCTGGGGCGAGGCGCATGCCCTGACCCCGTTCCTGTTCACGCACGAGCATCCCGGCGGGCCGGACGAGCCGGGGCTCGCCGACGTGCTCGACACGATCGGGTCCGTCCGGGTGGGCGGCACCGCGGACGCGGTCTGCGCCACCTCGCACGCCCCCGGCCTGGCCGTCGGCACCCACCGCGGGCCGGTGGCCCGGGTCGTGTTCGACCTCGGCGACCGCACCCGCAGCCGGTGGGTCGTCCCGTTCGGCGCCTCCGGTCTCGGAGGCGGGCACGTGACGGATCAGCTGGACGCGTGGGCCGCCGGCCGCCTGCTGCCCGTGCCGTCCCGTCCCGTCCCCCCGTCCGCCGGCAGCGGCGTCGCACCCGCCCGCTCCGTCCCCGGCGGGGCCCCTCCGGGACGCATCGTGGCCGAGGTCGGCGTCGGGGCGTTGGGCCTGACCATGACGCGCGTCCGCCCGGCCCTGGACGCCCCGCTGATCCACGCACTCGTCACGGAGCCGCGGGCGGAGTTCTACGGGATGCGCGGGCACAGCGTGCAGGACGTCGAGGAGGTCTACGACTTCCTCGAGTTCCAGCCCACCCACGCGAACCACCTCGTGTGGCACGGCGGGACCCTCGTGGCCCTCGTGCAGACCTACGACCCTCGCGCGGAGGAGGTCGGCGGCGCCTACGAGGTGCGGGACGGGGACCTCGGATTCCATTTCATCACCGCCCCCGGCGGCCTGCAGGGGCGCGCCCGCGCCACGGCCTACCGGAGCATTGTGGACTGGTTGGGCGCACGCCCCGGCACGCGTCGGCTCGTGATCGAGCCGGACGTCCGCAACACGCGGGCCGTGAAGACCGCCCGGGCTCTGGGCTTCACGGTGGACCGGGAGGTCGAGCTGCCGGGCAAGCGGGCGGCGCTGTGCTTCCGCGACGTGCGCTGACCCGGCCCCGCACACGGCGACGCCGCGCACCCGCCTCGGGTGCGCGCCGTCATCCTGCCGGTCAGGGGCGGTGGCTCACTTGTGCTCGGCCACGCCCGTCTGTCCCTCCCGGACCAGGGCGGTCATGCGGGAGACCGTGCGGAAGTACTTCTTCATGTAGCCGCCGTGCATCATCTCCTGCGTGAACAGGGCGTCGAAAGGCACACCGGAGGCGAGGACGGGCACGTCCTTGTCGTACAGGCGATCCGCGAACACCACGAAGCGCAGGGCCGTGGCCTGCTCCGTGATGGTGTGCACGTCGTGGAGGGCGAGCACGTCCACGTCCTTGACGAGCTCGCGGTAGCGGGAGGGATGCACGCGGGAGAGCATCGCGGTGAGGTCCGCGAAGTCGTCCACGGCGAGCACGCCCGCGTCGGGGAAGTTCTCCTGGGCGGTGGCCTCGACGACGGCGTCGTCCAGCGGCGACGGGGCGGCGGAGAGGCCGCGGTGGCGGTAGTCCTCGCCGTCCACGCGGATGACCTCGAACTGGTCGGCCAGGACCTGGATCTCGCGCTTGAAGTCCTGCGCCGCGAAGCGTCCCTCGCCGAGCGAGCCCGGCAGGGTGTTGGAGGTCGCCACCAGGCGCACGCCGGCGTCGGCCAGCTCGCGCATGAGCCGGGACATCAGCACGGTGTCCCCCGGGTCGTCGAGCTCGAACTCGTCGATGCACACGAGGGTGTACTCCTTGAGCTCGTCCACCGCCTTGCGGAAGGACAGGGCGCCCACGAGGTTGGTGTACTCCACGAACGTGCCGAACGCCTTGGGCCCGGGGGCCGCGTGCCACGTCGAGGCCAGCAGGTGGGTCTTGCCGACGCCGAAGCCGCCGTCGAGGTAGATGCCGGCCGGCCCCGCCGCCCGCTTCTTCCCGCCGAACAGGCCGCCGAGGAACCCGCCGCCCGAGCCGCCCCGGCCGAGGTCTGCCGCGAACCGGCGCAGCCGCTCCACGGCCTGTGCCTGCGAGGGGTGCGCGGGGTCCGGGATGTAGGTGTCGAAGGACACCGTGCCGAAGCGGTACGACGGGTGGAAGCCGGCCAGCAGCTGGTCCGGGGTGACCTGCGGCGAACGGTCGGCGAGGTGGACGATCTGAGCCACGGGACACTCCCAGGGTCGACGACGGGGATTCCGGGCCATGCTATCGGGCCGCGGACCCGACCCATGTGACCTCGCGTGTCCCGGACTGAGGGGCCCCTACCCTCTTACGTGACACCGATGTGCCGTAATCTGTCGCGCAGGGCACGGACACGGAACCCGCCGTCGTCGTGCCGCCCGCCCCGGGCCCGTGCGGGCCCGCCCGACGCGAAGGAAGGCAGTGCCATGACCGATACCGCCGCGAAGTTCTCCGAGTACGCCCACCCCGAGAAGCTGGTGTCCACGCAGTGGGTCGCCGACCATGTCGACGACGAGGACGTCGTGGTCCTCGAGTCCAACGAGGACGCACTCCTCTACTCCACCGGCCACATCCCCGGCGCCCAGCGCGTCGACTGGCACACCGAGCTCAACGACCCCGTCACCCGCGACTTCGTCGGCCCCGAGGCCTTCGCCGAGGTCGCCGCCTCCAAGGGGATCTCCCGGGACACCACCGTGGTGTTCTACGGCGACAAGTCCAACTGGTGGGCCGCCTACGCCCTGTGGGTGTTCACCCTCTACGGCCATGAGGACCTGCGCCTGATGGACGGCGGCCGTGACAAGTGGATCGCGGAGGGACGCGAGACCACCCGCGAGGTCCCGACCGTGGCCCGCGCCGAGTACCCGGTGATCGAGCGCGACGACCACACCGAGCGCGCCGCCCGCGAGGACGTCCTGCAGGCCATCGGGACCACCCCGCTGATCGACGTCCGCTCCCGTCCCGAGTACACGGGCGAGACCACGCACATGGCCGGCTACCCGCAGGAGGGCACCCTGCGCGGCGGCCACATCCCCACGGCGGCGTCCGTGCCGTGGGCGTCCGCGGCCAACGAGGACGGCACCTTCAAGTCCCGCGCCGAGCTGGAGCAGGTCTACCGCACCGACGCCGGGCTGCGGGAGGGCGACGACGTGATCGCCTACTGCCGCATCGGCGAGCGCTCCTCCCACACCTGGTTCGTGCTCAAGTACCTGCTCGGCCACGAGGACGTCCGCAACTACGACGGCTCCTGGACCGAGTGGGGCAACGCCGTGCGCCTGCCCATCGCCGTCGGCGAAGAGCCGGGCGAGGCCCCCGCGCGCTGAGCCCCCGGCACGGCGTGGATCACTAGACTGGGACACCATGACCGAGAACCACGCCGTGCCCGCCGCCCTGGCCGAGATCATCGACGACTTCGCCGGGGTGCCCGATCCCGAGAAGCTCGAGCTGCTGCTGGAGTTCTCGGACGAGCTGCCGGCGCTGCCGGAGCGCTACGACGGCCACGAGGCCGAGATGGAGCAGGTCGTGGAGTGTCAGACCCCGCTGTTCCTGGCCGTCGAACTCGAGGGTGAGCCCGGCCCGCAGGCCCCGGTCCGCCTCTTCATCACCGCTCCCCCGGAGGCGCCCACCACGCGCGGCTTCGCCTCCGTGCTCACCCAGGGCCTGGACGGGCTGAGCGCCCTCGAGGTCGTGGACGTGCCCGAAGACATCCCCACCCGCCTCGGCCTGGCCAAGGCCCTCACCCCCCTGCGCCTGCGCGGCATGTCCGCCATGCTCGGCCGCATCAAGCGCAACGTGCGCGAGCAGGCCGGGATCGCCTGAGTCCGCCGTGGGCCAGCGCAAGAAGGATCGCGGCGCCCGGCACGGGGCGGCCACGCCGGCCGTCGCCGCACTCGAGGCCGCCGGGGTCCCGTACCGGCTGCACACCTTCGACGTGGCCCTCGACGCCGGCGGCGAGCGGTTCGGCGTCCAGGTCGCCCGGGCGCTCAGCGTGCCCGCCGACCGACTGTTCAAGACGCTGATGGTGGCGGACCCCGACGGCGCGCTCGCCGCATGCGTGGTGCCCGTGTCCGGTCAGCTGGACCTGCGGGCCGCCGCCGCGGTGCTGGGCGTCAAGCGACTCGCCCTGGCGGATCTGGCCGTCGTCGAACGCCGGACCGGCTACGTGCGGGGCGGCGTCTCGCCCCTGGGCCAGCGCCGGCCCCACCCCGTCGTCCTGGACTCCTCCGCTCTCGACGCGGAGCTCATGTACGTCTCCGGCGGGCAACGCGGCCTGGATGTCGAGATCGCCCCCGCCGACCTCGTGCAGGTGACGGGCGCCGTCGTCGCGGAGATCGCGGCGGACTGACGGGCGAGTCCTGCGGCGGACCGGTCAGGCGTCGTCGCGCGCCTGGCGGCGCACCGCGACCATGCGCTGGCCGACGGTGACCAAGGACGCGGCAGCGAGCAGCCCCAAGGTGACGGCCAGGACGACCGGGGGCAGACCGAGGCCGGTGAGGCCGGCGACCACGAGGGTGGCCACGAGCCGTTCCGCTCGCTCGGCGATGCCCACGTGCGCGTCCCAGCCGAGGGCCTCCGCCTTGGCACGCACATAGGAGACGAGCATGCCCAGGGCGAGGCAGGCCCCGGAGAGCGCGCCGACCGCGGGTGCGGCGCCGACGCCGAAGCCCCACAGGCACAGCCCGAGGAACACGGCCGCGTCCTGCACACGGTCCAGGGTGGAGTCGAGGAACGCGCCCCAGCGGCCGGTGGACCCGGCCTCGCGCGCCATGATCCCGTCCACCAGGTCCGAGAACACGAACGCGGTGATGAAGAGCGTGCCCCAGAACAGGTGCCCCAGGGGGAACAGCACGAGCGCGCCCAGGCTCACGCCGAGCGTGCCCACGACCGTCACGGTGTCCGGACTGACCCCGGCCCGCAGGAGCGTACGGGCCACCGGGGTGAACAGGCGGGTGGTGACGCCGCGCGCGTGACGGTCCAGCATCAGGCGGGGCCTCCGGCCCCCGGGCGAGGATGCTCGCCCGCGGCACGGGCGTTGGCCGCCTGGCGCGCGGCGTGGTCCCGGGCGGCCCGGTCCCAGACGTCCGCGAGGATCTGCCGGGTCTCCCCCAGGGTCTGCGACATGTTCTTGGTCCGGGCGATGATCGGCAGGAAGTTGCCGTCGCCGGTCCACCGCGGCACCACGTGCTGGTGCAGATGGGCCGCGATCCCGGCGCCGGCCACCGCCCCCTGGTTCATGCCGAGGTTGTAGCCGGACGCGCCGGCGGCCTGGCCGAGGGCGAGCATCGCCGTCTGGGTCAGCTCCGCCATCTCGGCGGCCTCCTCCGTGGTGGTGTCCGTGTACAGGGGCACGTGGCGGTAGGGGCAGACGAGCAGGTGACCGGGGTTGTACGGGTACAGGTTCAGCACCACGTAGGCGGTGCGGCCGCGGTGGACGATGAGGGAGTCCTCATCGTCGCGCTGCGGGGCCGCGCAGAACGGGCAGGTGTGCTCGTCCTTGACCTGGCCCGTCCCCTTGGACACGTACGCCATGCGGTGGGCGTTCCAGAACCGCTCGAAGGCGTCCGGGGCGCCGGGCAGCTCGAAGCCGTCCGTGGCGGCGGCGTCCGCCGACGCGCGGGCCTGCGCCCGCGCGTCGGATCCGCCGGTGCCGGGGCTGGTCATGGGGTGACCTCGCGCTCGCGCACCGCCTTCACGATGCGTTCGATCGCCTCCTCCACCGGCACGCCGTTGTCCTGGGTGCCGTCGCGGAAGCGGAAGGACACGGCGCCCGCCTCCCTGTCCTCGCCGCCGGCGATCAGCACGAACGGCGCCTTCTCCTTGGCCGCGGTGCGGATCTTCTTCGGGAAGCGGTCCGAGGAGTCGTCCAGGCGCGCCCGGATCCCCTCGGCACGCAGCTTCGCGACGACGTCGTCCAGGTAGTCGTTGAATGCCTCGGCCACCGGGATGGCCACGACCTGCTCGGGGGCGAGCCAGGCCGGGAACGCGCCGGCGTAGTGCTCGGTGAGGACGCCCAGGAAGCGCTCGATGGAGCCGAAGAGGGCGCGGTGGATCATCACGGGGCGCTGACGGGTGCCGTCGGCGGCCTGGTACTCGAGGTCGAAGCGTTCGGGCAGGTTGAAGTCCAGCTGGATGGTGGACATCTGCCAGGTGCGGCCGATGGCGTCCCGGGCCTGGACCGAGATCTTCGGGCCGTAGAACGCGGCGCCGCCCGGATCCGGGACGAGCTGCAGACCGGAGGCCTCCGCGACCTCGGCGAGGGTGCGGGTGGCCTCCTCCCAGATCTCGTCGGAGCCGACGAACTTCTCCGGGTCCTTCGTGGAGAGCTCGAGGTAGAAGTCGTTGAGGCCGTAGTCCTTGAGCAGGTCGAGGACGAAGTTGAGCGTGGTGGTCAGCTCCTCCTTCATCTGCTCGCGGGTGCAGTAGATGTGGGCGTCGTCCTGGGTCATGCCGCGCACGCGCGTGAGCCCGTGGACCACGCCGGACTTCTCGTACCGGTACACGGAGCCGAACTCGAACAGCCGCAGCGGCAGCTCACGGTAGGACCGGCCGCGGGAGCGGTAGATCAGGTTGTGCATGGGGCAGTTCATCGGCTTGAGGTAGTAGTTCTGCCCCTGGCGCGTGATCTCGCCGGTCTCGGGATCACGGACCTCGTCGATGTGCATGGGCGGGAACATGCCGTCCGCGTACCAGTCGAGGTGGCCGGACACCTCGTAGAGGTGCTGCTTGGTGATGTGCGGGGTGTAGACGAACTCGTAGCCGGCCTCGGTGTGGCGCCGACGGGAGTAGTCCTCCATCTCCTTGCGGATGATGCCGCCGCGCGGGTGGAACACGGGCAGGCCGGAGCCGAGCTCGTCCGGGAAGGAGAAGAGATCCAGCTCGGCGCCGAGCTTGCGGTGGTCGCGGCGCTCGGCCTCGGCGAGGCGCTCCTGGTAGGCCTTGAGGTCGTCCTTGCTGGCCCAGGCGGTGCCGTAGATGCGCTGCAGCTGCTTGTTCTTCTCGTTGCCGAGCCAGTAGGCGGCGGCGGAGCGGGTGAGCGCGAAGCCGTTGCCGATGAGCTTGGTGGAGGGCAGGTGCGGGCCGCGGCAGAGGTCGCACCACACGGCGTCGCCGGTCTTGCGGTCCACGTTGTCGTAGATGGTGATCTCCCCGGCCCCGACCTCCACGGAGGCGCCCTCGCCGGCGGTGTCCGCGGCGTCCTTCTTGCCGAGCAGCTCGAGCTTGTAGGGCTCGTCCGCCATCTCGGCGCGGGCGGTCTCCTCGTCCACGACGCGGCGGCGGAAGGTCTGGCCGGACTTCACGATCTTCTGCATGAGCGAGGAGATCTGCTTGAGGTCCTCGGGGGTGAAGGGCTCGTCGACGTCGAAGTCGAAGTAGAAGCCGTCCGTGATGTACGGGCCGATGCCGAGCTTGGCGCCCGGGCGCAGCTGCTGCACGGCCTGGGCCATCACGTGGGCGGTGGAGTGCCGCAGCACCTCGAGGCCCTCGGGCTCCGTGATGTCCACCGACTCGACGGACGCGCCGGCGGGGATCTCGCGGGCCAGGTCCCAGAGCAGGCCGTCCACCCGCATGACGGCGGTGGTCGGCTTCTCGCGGAAGAGGTCGAGGCCGGTGGTGCCGTGCGTCACCTCCCGCAGCTCTCCGTCCACGGTCAGCAGGATGTTCTTCGGCTCCGACACGGTGCTCCTTCGAGGTCTGGCTTCGGGATCGGTGGCGTACGGGGGCCACCGTCGGCCGCGTCCCATTCTAGGGGCGCGGCCGGACGGCGGGGCACGGAGGCGGACGGTCTCATCTGTCCGGGGTGGGCAGCAGCTCCCACGTCTCCGGGTGGGGCACCGGGATCGGGGTGTGCTCCGGAGCGGGCCGATCGGGTGCCGTGCGGCCGGGGCGGGCCCCGCCGGCCGGCCCGACGTCGGTGCGCACCTTCACGGGCCAACCGCCCGTGCCGTGGTGCGGGATGTCCGGCAGGGGCTGCGCCCCGGTGCCCGCCCGGCCGCTGCGGCGCGCGGCGGCGGCTCGGCGGTCCGCCGCGAGCCAGTCCCGCCACTGCTGCCGGGTGGCGTCCAGGTAGTCGGGGTCCGGGAGCGTCTGGGGTCGGTGCAGGTCCCAGGCGCGCACGGCCTGGACGGACACGGCCCGGCCGCCGGTGCGCCGGACGGTGCCCTCGATCAGCAGGAGGCGCGCGGAGAAGAGCATCTCCCCGGAGGCGTGCTGGGCCTCGGTGAAGAAGGAGGCGTCCACGCAGCCGGTGCCGTCGTCCACGGAGAGGAACACCACCCGCTTGCCGCTGCGCATGGGCGGGGTCTGGGTGGCCACACGCACCCCGGCCACGAGCACCCGGGACTGCGTGCGCAGCCCGAGCAGGTCCTTCGCCCGGGTGACGCCGAGCGCGTCCAGGTACGGGGCGTGGGAGTCCATGAGGTGGGCGGTGACGTCCAGGGCGGTGAGCTCCAGCTCGGTGCGGACCCGGGCGGCCGGGGCCGGGTCCGGGAAGAGCGGGGCGAGGGCGGTGAGCTCGGTGTCCGGCAGGTCCAGGGCCATCTGGCCCTCCACCTGCCGTGGACGGGCGGACCGCGAGCGCGGGGCGGTGCGGCCGGGGGCGGTGCCGCGGGTGGTGGAGTGCTGGAGTTCGAGGTGGTGGACGAGGTCGGTGCGGGAGGCGCCGCCGGGTGGGAGGAGGCAGTCGAGGGCGCCGAGCTGGGCAAGGCGTTCGAGGTTGCGGGCGGTGGGGCGGGCGCGGTCGCGGACGTCGGCGAGGGAGCGGTAGGGGCGGCCGGCGTCGAGGCGGTCGGTCTCGGCTTCGCTGAGTCCGGAGAGGCTGGTGAGGGGCAGGCGGATGCCCCAGCGGCCGGGGGCGCCGTCGTCGACCTCGGGGTGGGCGGGGACCCACTCGACGTGGACGTGGCGCGAGGAGGCGTTGACGTCCACGGGCAGGACGGGGATGCCCATGCGGCGGGCCTCGGCGACCATGAGGCGGGCGGGGTACATGCCGGGGTCGTGTTCGAGGATGGCGGCCATGAAGGCGGCGGGGTGGTGGGTCTTGAGCCAGGCGGAGTGGTAGGTGGGGACGGCGAAGGCGGCGCCGTGGGCCTTGCAGAAGCCGAAGGAGCCGAAGGCGGAGAGGGTGGCCCAGACCTCGTCGATGACTTCGGGGGAGTAGCCGCGGGCGAGGGCGCCGGTGCGGAAGGCCTCTTCGACGAGGTGTTCCTGCGGGCCGCCGAGGAGGCGGCGGTGCTCGTCGGCGCGGGCCAGTCCGCAGCCGGTCATGACGTCCATGGTGCGCAGGACCTGTTCGTGGAAGACGGTGACCCCGTGGGTCTCGGCGAGGACGGGCCGCAGGTCGGGGTGCGGGTAGTGGGCGGGTGCCCAGCCGTGCCGCTGTTCGAGGAAGGGCCGGACCATGTCGGACTGCATGGGGCCGGGGCGGAAGAGGGAGATGTCCACGGTGAGGTCGTTGAACTCGCGGGGGGCGAGTTTGCCGACGAGTTCGCGCTGGCCCGGGGACTCGATCTGGAAGCAGCCGAGGGTGTGGGTGGTGCGGATCATCGCGTAGGTGGCGTCGTCGTCCAGGGGCACCTGTTCGAGGTCGATGCGCTCGCCCGTGGTGCGTTCGACCTCGGCGATCGTGTAGGCGATGGCGGACTGCATGCGCACGCCGAGGATGTCGAGCTTGAGGAAGCCCATGGGGTCCATGTCGTGCTTGTCGAACTGGCTCATGGGCAGGCCCATGCCGGAGGGCTGGACGGGGGTGCGGTGCAGCAGGGCGGCGTCGCCGAGGATGACGCCGCAGGGGTGCATGGAGATGTGGCGGGGCAGGCGGTCGAGGCGTTCGGTGAGGTCGACGAGCAGGTCCAGCTGGCGGTCGCCCTCGGCGCGGCCGGACTCGATGCGGCGGGAGAGGCCGCCGAGTTCGGGCATGCGCTGGAGGGCCTCGCGGAAGTTCGAGGCGGAGAAGCGCCAGAGCTGCTTGGCGATGGCGTCCACCTCGGGTTCGGGCATGCCGAGGGCGAGGCCGGCGTCGCGGACGGCGCCGCGGGCCCGGTAGGCGTTCTGCATGCTCATGAGGGTGGTGCGCTCGGCGCCGAAGCGCTCGACGACGGCATGGTAGATCTCGTGGCGGCGGGCGGACTCCACGTCGATGTCGATGTCCGGGAGGGTGGAGCGGTCGGTGGAGAGGAAGCGCTCCATGATCAGGCCGTTGGCCATGGGGTCGACATGGGAGATCCGCAGGGCGTGGTTGACGAGGGAGGAGGCGCCGGAGCCGCGGGCGGCCACGCGGATGCCCATGCCCTCGATGAGGTCGACGACGGCGGCCACGGTGAGGAAGTAGGAGGAGAAGCCGAGTCGGGTGATGATGCCGAGCTCGTGTTCGGCGCGGTCCTGCAGGTCCCGGGCCGCCTGGCTGGTGCCGGGGAGGCCTCCCCCGGTGTGGAGGTGGGGGTAGCGGGCGAGGAGGCCGGTGCGGGTGCGCGCGCGCAGCACGTGCTCCGGGGGGCCGTCGATGCCGATGACGGCGGCCTCGGGGACGCGGGGCACGCCCCAGCCGAGGTCGGTCTCGGGGTCGAGCGCGCAGGCCTCGGCGAGGCGGCGGGTGGCCTCGAGCAGGGGGGCAGGGCGGTCGTCGGCGGCGGAGGCGACCTCGTGGGCGATGCGGTGCATGGCGGCGGTGGACTTGAGCCAGCCCTGCCCGTTGGGTTGCAGGTCGTGGAGGGCGTCGAGGGAGCTGAGGGCACGGACGGCGTCGAGGACGTCCGCGGTGGCGGCACCGTCCGGGGCCGCGTAGCGCACGGCGTTGGTCAGGACGGCGGGGATGCGGGCCTGGCGGGCGGCGCGGAGGGTCTTCACGGCGTGCCCGGTGTCGAGGCGGCGGCCGGGGGCGGAGAGGTGGGTGACGACGTCGGCGTGGGGGCTGCCTGCGGGCAGGGCCGCCTTCCAGCGGTGCAGGGCGGCGAGGCCGGCCGCGTACCGGCGGCGGGCCAGGTGGCGGCCGACGTCCGAGTCCGGGCCGAGGAGGACGAACAGCTCGGGGGTGGGCGGGTTGTCCCGGTTGGCGGCGGTGGGGACACGGCCGGCCGCCGCGGCGGCGAGCTCGGCGACGCTGGCCCAGGGGCTGCCACCTGCCGCTCCCCCGGTGGTGCGGGCGTGGGCGGCGGAGACGAGCTCGCACAGGGAGCGGTAGCCGGAGCCGTGGCAGCCTCCTCGGGCCAGCACGACCACGCGGCCGGCGTCCTCGTCCTCGCTCCACCGGACGGCCAGGTCCACGCCCACGATCGGGGTGATGCCGTGGCGCAGGCAGGCGCCCACGTGTTTGGCCATGCCGTAGAGCCCGTCCCGGTCGGTGCAGGCCAGCAGGTCCATGTCCGCGGCCGCGGCGGCGGCCACGAGGTCCTCGGGCCAGCTGACCCCGTAGTGGGCGCTGAACGCGGAGGCGACGTGCAGGTGGGCGAAGGGTGCGACGGTGCGTCCGGCCGCGGCGGCCCGGCTCATGCCGACCGCCTCAGATCCTGGGCGTGCTCGTGGACGCGCACGAGCCGCCACCGGCCGGAGTCCAGGTGGTGGGCGACGTCGAGGGTCTGCAGGGGCGCGGCGCCGGCCCGGGCCAGGCGGACCTGCAGCCGCCACATCTCGTGGTCCACGAGACCGGCGCCGCGGCCCTTCTCCGCGCGGACCTCCTCCGCCCACCAGCGGCGCCGCTCGAACCAGCGCATGGGGCGCTCTGCGAGGACGTAGTCCCGCCCGTTCCAGCGCAGCCCCTGCGGGGTGCCGTCTGCCCCGCACTCCACCGCCACCGACTGTGTGAGGACTCCCATTCTGCTTCTCTCCCTGTGCACTGCTGACCGGACCGACGACGGGGTGCCGTCGGGCGATGGGAGCGCGGCCCGTCCGGCGGACCGGACGCGGGGAAGAAGTGGGAAGGTGGGGCCGCACCCCCGATCGTACTCGAACATGTGTTCGAATGCGATGGGTGCGAACGTAGGGCAGCCGCCGGACACGTTAAGGACGCATGACCCCGAGACGGGCGAGGCCGGGAACGCCCTTTCGTGAGGCCGGCTGACCGAGTCCTGGCCGTGGGTCTCGAACCCGACCCTGGGGCGCACATGCACGAGAAAATCGTCTCTGGGCCGGAAGAAGTGCGCCGGCACGGCCCTGTGGACAATGCGAGCAGGACCACAATCCGTCTGCGTATACTCCGAACCAACCGGGCCTCGCATACCACGGGCACCGCACTGCGGGATCAGCGCGGGAGGCGCGGACACACGACGGACATCCAGTTGGAGGGGAAATGTCTCTCACCGCACCCGGGCGCGCCCTGCGCCGCCACCGATTCGCCCAGGCCGGCACGCTCAGCGTGGCCTTGGCGCTCACGCTGACCGCCTGCGGCGGGCAGTCCGAGCCCGCCGAGTCGTCGACGACGTCGCCCTCGTCCGCCAAGCCCGCCGTCGAGACGTCCGCGCCCGCGAGCACGAGCGCGACCGCGGGCGTCAGCTCATCCCCCACGGCCACGGAGAGCGGGTCCGGCGAATACGTGCCCGCGTCTGCCGACGGCCCCGCGCGGAACGTGCCCAAGCCGGAGATGCCCGCCGCCATGAAGGAAGAGACCAAGGAGGGCGCCGAGGCGGCGATTCGCTACTTCTGGGAGGCCATTTACTACACCGACCAGACCGGGGAAACTGCTGATTTTGATTCGACATACAGCGAATACTGCGAGCTTTGCCAAGCCGTATCCGACTCAACTGCCCAGCACTACAAAGAAGGTGGCTGGTCAACGGGAGAGCACACCTCGATCAAATCGTTAACTCTCACCCCGTCAGAGTTTGGCTACACCGCTACTCTTGTTCGTGACGCATCCGCTGTAGATGTCTTCGACTCACAGGGCGTTAGAGACGACTCTGCCAGTGGGGCGGAAACTCACGACGAGACCTGGCTGGCCGACGTAGTCTACGAACCCTCCAAGGGCCACTGGGTGATCGATGAAATGCAAAATCAACAGGATGCGCAATAATGCTTTCTATCTCGCGTATTCTGATTGCAATAGCAACTGCCTGCATCGCCCTAACGCTGATTCAAGCGCCATCGGCGCACGCACAGCGCGCGAATACCTGCACCGATGTTCCCATTAGCGGCAAGCGAGAAGACGTCGAATTTAGGATTCGAACGCAGTGCAAGAAACAGTCGCGAACACAGCCCCCTCAGCCGGCCTCCGAACCGGTATCCGAAGTTACCGCTCCAGGAGCCAGAGAAAAGCCGGCAATCGAGCAGCGCACTGTAGACGCCTGTTTCCCGAATCAAGAAAACAATTCCGATTTTGGGACGTGTCGCGAACAGACCGAGGCCTTTTGCCCAGAAGGGGCATGGGTACGTGAGCAGTTCGTCGACACAACTCGCCCAGATAGGGATCCCTACTACAGCCGGCCGGAATGCGTTACTGCGGTTTCGCCAGGCCCAGCAACAGACGGCGCCCCGCCCGTCTCCATCGACGAGGTCCGCACGCTCCTCGTGCTGAAGCCTGAGATCCGGTCGGACAATGGCGGACGCGGGATCCGCAATGCGGAGACCAACTTCTACGCAGACGCCGAGACGCGCACGCTCGTCACCACCCTCAACGGGGTCGAGGTCGAACTCCGCGCCACGCCGGTGAGCTTCCGCTGGGACTACGGGGACGGGTCCCCCACCAAGACCACCTCGGTCGCAGGCCAGAGCCAGCCGGAGTTCAACGTCCCCACCCCCACGAGCCACGTGTACGAGGACACCGGGCAGTACACGGTCCGCCTCACCACCGTCTACATCGGCGAATACCGGGAGGCCGGGGGCGAGTGGGTGCTCATCCCGGGCACCATCAGCCTCGACTCGGCCCCCGTCACCGCGGACATCTGGCGCACCATCACCCGCAATGTCGCCGATGACTGCAGCGTCGACTCCTCAGCCTGGGGCTGCACCGGCCCCATCGAATCCACTCCGGCCGGCTGAGCACAGACCGCGGGGCGGCCGACGGTCTCCCGTCCACCGCCCCGCGGCCCACTCGTCGGGCAGGTGCGTCAGACCCGGCGCACCCACCCCCGGGCCAGGAACACGAGTCCCGCGCCGACGGCCGCGAGCGCTCCGAGCGCGCCCGCCGGCACCTCACGCCCGGTCTCGACCGTGTCCGGGGTCGTGTGGGCGTCCTCCCCCGCCGGCACGTTCAGGGCCCGGGGCTTCTGCCCATCCGCGAGCGACTCCACGAGTGCGAAGACGTCGGACCGCTCCGCGTCCTGGGTGATGATGACGTCCTCACTCCTGGTCACCCCGTCCAGCGACCAGTCGCGAACGAGGCGGTCGTCGGTCGGGTATGTCGCGTCGGCGAGGTAGTGAAACCCGGTGAAAATTCCAACGCGGTGTCGCGCCAGAGGGTGCCCCAGCGCGGACCCCACGAGAGTTCCGCGACCGACGCGTCGTCGCCCTGGCGCTTGGACCACAATGGCAGCTCCACGCCCGGCTCGGCGTACTTCAGCGCGAGGACCCGCTCGGGGTAGTCCCCAAACACGGGGTCGGCCCGGCTGTGCTCGCCCCACGCGTAGACGAGCCCGGCAGAGGGGCCTCTGTTGCCCTCCGGAATGCCGGCGGTCTCGTCGTCGAGGGCGGCCACCGGGGTGCCGCCCACGGACAGGGTGAACAGGAGATGACCGTCTCCGGCCTCACCGCGGCACCGCGCTTCCGCGTCTCACGGGCAGGTCATCCCCGTCGCCCCGTCTCTCAGAGCAGCGTTCCCTGCTGCTCTCTCATCTCCTGGATCAGTTCTGGCCCGTTGTTCCGGACGTTCCCCACGGCGCTCCCCACGGGCCGCAGCGACCAGCCCGCCGCGACGTCGTACGCGCCGGCGCACACCTGGCCCACGAGGGCGTCGGCTTCTTCGGCAGACCCGAGCGTGTCCGGAGCGAGCCACCGGTCCATCGTCTCGGCATCCATGGGCACGGGCAGCCGGTCGTGCAGCTGGCCGAGCGCGGCGAGCACCGGATCGTCGTCGTCCGCGTCGGGCGCGGCCATGGTGAGGATCGTCGTCGAGAGGACCCAGGCGTCCTCCCCCGCGGCCTTGGCCTCGGGGTCCTGCCACCACTCGTACAGGCCGGCGAACCAGATGACCGGCCCCTCGCCGTCCCCGGCCCCGGCCGGGTGCACGTAGTAGGACTGCTTCTTCGCGGCCCGCCCGTCGGGACCCTTGGCACCAGGCTCCGGCGCCTTCCACTCGTAGTAGCCCTCCACCGGCACGGCGCAGCGGCGGGCGCGGACGGCGGCCCGGAACGTCGGCTTGGAGGCCACGGTCTCCGAGCGCGCGTTGAACGCACGGGACCCCACGGACAGCTCCTTCGCCCACGGCGGCACCAGGCCCCAGCGGGCCACGTGGATCCGCCGGGTCACCCCGGCACCGCCGTCGCCCCCACGGGCGCCTCCGGCGCCGACGTCGTCCGCGTGCGCCACGAGGATCGGCACCTCGGCTGTCGGCGCCACGTTCCAGCTCTGGCGCAGCACCAGGTCCTCATTCGCCTCGGCATCGCCCAGGGCCACCAGGTCGCTCGTGGCGCGGGCCATCACGTAGCGGCCGCACACGTCAGCGGTCCCTCCCGTCCCGGCCGCGCTCGACATACATCCACGCGATGCCGAGGGCGAAGCCCATCATCGCGCAGCCGATCACGGTGCCCCAGGGCCTCTCGGTGCCCAGTCCGAACACCACGCCCAGCCCGACGCCGATCAGCAGCCCCACCAGTGGGATGCGCCACTGAGCGAGCGTGCCGGCACCGGCCGGAGCCCCGGCTGGAGCCTCGTGGGCCTCGTCCTCGTCTCTGCCATGTCGTGCCACGGTTCGCCCCTCCGTTCACATCGATGTTGCGGCTCAGGTTGCAGTCTCCCCCGGCCACTGCGGTGACGCCACACACCAGGCCCCCGGCTGCTCACCGATGCGTCGCACAGGGTCCTGTGATGGGATGGGCAGAACGAGCCCGCACGCCGCGCCGCCCCACGCATGCGCGGCGTCGGGCAGAACCCCACCACCAGGAGGAACAACGTGTCCCAGAAGGTCCGCGGCGTCGTCGCCATGGCGAAGGACGCCCCCGTCACCGTCGAGACCATCGTCATCCCCGATCCGGGACCCGGCGAGGCCGTCGTCGACATCAAGACCTGCGGCGTCTGCCACACGGATCTGCACTACCAGCAGGGCGGGATCGGGGACGAGTACCCGTACCTGCTCGGCCACGAGGCCACGGGTGTGGTCTCCGCGATCGGCGAGGGCGTCGACCACGTCAAGGTCGGCGACACCGTGATCCTCAACTGGCGCGCCGTGTGCGGCGAGTGCCGCGCGTGCCGGAAGGGCGAGCCGAAGTACTGCTTCAACACCCACAACGCGACCCAGAAGATGACCCTCGAGGACGGCACGGAGCTGTCCCCGGCCCTGGGCATCGGGGCGTTCGCGGACAAGACGCTCGTCCACGCCAAGCAGTGCACCCAGGTCGACGGCGTCGACACGCCCGAGGAACAGGCCGCGGTCGGCCTGCTCGGCTGCGGGATCATGGCCGGCATCGGCGCGGCCATCAACACCGGCGAGGTCAAGCGCGGCGAGTCCGTGGCCGTGATCGGCTGCGGCGGCGTCGGCGTGGCCTCGATCGCCGGGGCGAAGCTCGCCGGCGCCACCACGATCATCGCGGTGGACATCGACGCCAAGAAGCTCGCCAAGGCCAAGGAGCTCGGCGCCACCCACACCGTGAACTCGAAGGACGAGGACCCCGTGGAGGCCATCCGCGCGGCGACCGGCGGCTTCGGCGCCGACGTGGTCATCGAGGCGGTCGGCCGCCCGGAGACCTACGAGCAGGCGTTCTACGCCCGGGACCTGGCCGGCCGCGTCGTCCTGGTGGGCGTGCCCACCCCCGGCATGGAGCTGAAGCTGCCCCTGCCGGAGGTGTTCGGCCGCGGCGGCGCGCTGAAGTCCTCGTGGTACGGCGACTGCCTGCCGGAGCGCGACTTCCCCATGCTCGTGGACCAGTACCGCCTGGGCCGCCTGCCGCTGGACGAGTTCGTCACGGAGACCATCGCCCTGGACGAGGTGAACGAGGCCTTCGAGACGATGAAGTCCGGCGACGTCCTGCGCTCGGTGGTGGTGCTCTGATGGCGCGCATCGATCACCTGGTCACCTCCGGCACGTTCTCCCTGGACGGGGAGACGTTCGACGTGGACAACAACGTGTGGATCGTCGGCGGCGCGGAGCAGTGCGTCGTCATCGACCCGGCCCATGACGCCTCGGCCGTCTGGAAGAAGGTGAACGGCCGCCAGGTGCTGGCCATCGTCCTCACCCACGGCCACGACGACCACATCCGCCAGGTCCAGGAGTTCCGCCAGATGGTGGACGCCCCCGTGCTGCTCCACCCCGCAGACCGCATGCTCTGGGACGACGTCTTCCCCGACGAGGAGCCCGACGGCGCGCTCGCCGAGGGCGACGTCCTGCGCGTGGCCGGCGTCGAGCTGCGGGTGCTGCACACCCCCGGCCACTCCCCCGGCTCGGTCTGCCTGTACGCCCCCGCGCTGGGCGAGGCCGGCGACGACGGCGCCCCGACCGGCGTCGTGTTCTCCGGCGACACCCTGTTCCAGGGCGGGCCCGGCGCCACCGGCCGCTCGTACTCGGACTTCGACACGATCATCGAGTCCATCCGCGAGCGCCTGTTCCCGCTGCCGGAGGCCACCGTGGTCCACACCGGCCACGGCGACTCCACCACAATCGGCACGGAGAAGCCGCACCTGCAGGAGTGGATCGACCGCGGCCACTGAGGACGCGCCGAGGTGGGGAAGAATGGTCCCCCGTGACCATCCTCCCCGCCTCGCCCCCTCCCTCCGTGATCCTGCTCGGCGGCGCGTCGGGCTCCGGCAAGTCCTACCTGGCCCGGCGGCACGGCCGGCCCCACCTCTCGCTCGATGCGTTCTACCGTCCGCAGTCCGACGACGGCGCCGCGGGCGGGCCCGGCCCCGTGTTCCCGCGCACCCCCTACGGTGAGATCGACTGGGACCACCCCGGAACGTGGGATGAGCAGGCGGCCGTGGACGCCGTCGTCGAACTGCTCGAGGAGGGCGCCACGCGCGTGCCCGACTACGACATCTCCACGTCCTCCGTCCGCGGGCACAGCACCGTCGCGCTCGAGCCGGGCGGGGTGATCGTGGCGGAGGGCATCTTCGCCGAGCGCATGCCCGCCGCCCTGGACCGGGCCGGAGTCCGCTACGCGGCCTGGTACATCGACCAGGCGCGGACCACGACGGCGGCCCGCCGGTTCGTGCGCGATGTCGCCGAACGCCGCAAGCCGGTGCCGTTCCTCGTGCAGCGGGGCTGGTCCCTGTACCGGACGGACGCGGCGCGCCGGGCGGCGGCCGTGGCGGCCGGCTTCACCCCGCGACGCAAGCGGGAGATCATCGCGGATCTCACGGCCTGACGGCCCGCCCGCAGCCAGTCCGTGCCCTCAGCCGGAGGTGCGCGCGCCGAGGACGGCGAGCTGCTCGGCCACGACCTCGATCCCGGCGGCGGCCGCCCACGCCGTGTACTCCTCCCGCAGGGCCGCGGCGAACGCGGGAACGCTCACCCCGGGACGCACGTCCTCGGCCGCGCCCGCCGTGCGGGGGTCCATGTCCAGGCCGAGCTCCCGGTAGACGTCGACGAGCACGGCCCGCAGCGGAGCGGGGTCGGACACCACCACGTGGGTGGAGAACAGGAACGCCCCCTTCACCACGCGCTGCGCGGAGCCGGCCAGCTTCACCGGGTACGTCGGCGCAGGACCCTGCACGGAGAACTCGCCCGGGCAGTACTCCCCCGGGATCTCGCCCACGGAGGCGGGCACGTCCATGCGCGCGAACGCCCGCACGAACAGGTCGGCGAACTCGGCGAACCGGGCCTGCTGGGTGAGTGCCGCGTCCTCCTGCTGGCTCAGGTGGTCCACCACCAGGCAGCCGTGATGGTAGGCCGCCGCCCTCCCGCCGGCCCGGCGCACCGCCGGCGCGAAGCCGTGGGCCCGGGCCGCCGCAGCCGCGGCCGCGAAACCGGGCAGCCGCGCGTCGCGCTGGCCGAACGCGACCGTCGGTTCGGGCACGTAGACGCGGATCAGATCGTCGAGGGCCCTTCCCTCGGCCGCGGCGGCGCGGAAGACGGCCAGCTCGCCCATGGCCCAGTCGAGGTCTTCGACGGCCCCGAGGGTCCGCTCCTGCACAGCCCAGCGCAGCCGGGGAGCTGCACTCACAGGCCGCCCTCGACCGGCCAGGAGCGCAGGGTGAGGGTCTGCTCGACGTGGGCGAAGGGGCCGTCGTCGTCGTGGAGGACGGTGCTGGTCAGGCCCACGCCGTCCGGGCCCACCGTGACCTGCCCCGCGAGGCCGAGCCAGTGGCCGGTGGGCTCGCGGTACAGGTGGATCTGCAGGTCCACGTTGGGGAAGAACCACCCGCCCGGCTTCGCCGGCAGGGCCGGGGCGATCCCGTTGGCTGCGTCGGTGAGGCTGATCAGGCGCACCAGGTCGCTCGTGCTCTCCCCCGCCACCATCTCGCGGTCCGTGGTGAGCCACACCCGGCCGTGGCCCGGCCCGTGGCCGGGCAGGATGACGCCGTCGAGGGAGGCGATGTACCCGCCTCCCCATCCGTGGAGCGCGTTGTGCGACTGCGCCTGCGAGCGCGGCGGGAGGGGCTCGTCCGGCAGCTGGGCGACGGCGGAGGTGTCCGAGGTGGACAGCAGCCAGGCCCGCAGGGTCAGCACGGTGCGGCCCCGGGCGTGGAGCACGGACTCGACGAGCTCGATGGTCCGGCCCGGACGCAGGGTGCGCGTGACCACCTCGAGCTCGCCCGACCAGAGCGTGCCCAGGATGTCGTAGGAGAGCCGTCCCACCCGCAGCCCGGGAGTGGTCTCGTGCGCGGCGACCTCGTGCAGCAGCAGGCCCGAGACGGCGGCCATGTGCATCTCCTCTTCCCGCCATGCGCCCTGGGCGTGCACGGTGGAGCGCACGCGGGAGGTGCGGACGCCGTCGGCGTCCACGGTGGGCTCGCCGAGGCGGACGTAGAAGGCCAGGGGATCGTCGGCGACGGAGGTCGCGGGGGTGGAGGTGATGTCGGTCATGGGCCGAAGTCTGCCAGAACGACGACGGCCGGTGACGTCCCCGCGGGGATGTCACCGGCCGTCGTCGTGCGGACCGAGCCGGGGTTCAGCGGCGCATGACCTTGCGGGCGATGCCGTTGCCGATCAGCTGCAGCGCCTGGACGAACACGATCACCACGATCACGGCCAGCCAGGTGACCTCCGGACGGAACCGGTTGTAGCCCTCCACGATGGCGAAGTTGCCGACGCCGCCGCCGCCGATGATGCCCGCCATCGCGGACATGTCCACGAGCGAGATGATCACGAACGTGAAGCCGAGGATCAGCGGGCCGAGGGCCTCGGGCAGCACCACGGCGCGCACGATCCGCATGCGGGAGGCGCCCATCGCGCGGGCGGCCTCGATCACGCCGGGGTCCAGCGAGACGAGGTTCTGCTCCACGATGCGGGCGATGCCGAACGTGGACGCCCAGATCATGCAGAACACCACGGCGGTGTTGCCGATGCCGGTGCCGAGCACCGCGATGGTCAGCGGCTGCAGGGCGGCGATGAGGATGACGAACGGGATGGGCCGGATGAGGTTCACGATGAAGTTCGTGACCAGGTAGACGGCACGGTTGGCGAAGATGCCGCCCGGGCGCGTGGTGTAGAGGACGAGCCCGACCAGCAGGCCGAGGATGCCGCCGAGGATGAAGGACCAGCCGACCATGTAGAGGGTGTCCCCCACGGCGGTCATCAGCTCGGGGCCGTAGTACCCCCAGTCGAGGTTCTGGAATCGGTCGATCACTGGTGCACCTCCTGCACGTCTCCGGCGCCGGCCAGGTCCGCGACAAACGCGTCCACCGCGGCGGCCTCGCCCGTGAGCGCCACGGTGAGCAGGCCGTACGCGGAGTCCTTGGTGGCGGACATGCCGCCGTGGACGATCTCGAAGCCCACGCCGCGCGTCGATGCGGTGCCGAGCACCGCCGAGACCGCGGCGGAGTCCTTGAGCGAGACCATGATCAGCCGACCCTCGGTGCGCGCCCGGATGCGGGCCACCTCCTCGGCATTCGGCCGGTCCTTGAGCGCCGTGGCCACGAAGGACGCGGCGTCGGCGGAGTGGGCGGGCCGAGAGAAGAGGTCGTAGACCTTGCCGGACTCCACCACGCGGCCGCTGTCCATCACGGCGACGCGGTCGGCGATCGAGCGGATGACCTCCATCTCGTGGGTGATGGCCACGATCGTGACCCCGAGCTCCTCGTTGACGCGGCGCAGCACGGAGAGCACCTCGTGCGTCGTCGAGGGATCCAGGGCGCTGGTGGCCTCGTCTGCGAGCAGGATCTCCGGCTCGGCGGCCAGGGCGCGGGCGATGCCGACGCGCTGCTTCTGGCCGCCCGAGAGCTGCTCCGGGTAGTGCTTGGCCTTGTCCGCCAGGCCGACGAACTCGAGCAGCTCCGCCACGCGAGCGCGGCGTTTGGACCGCGGCCAGCCGGCCGTGTCCAGAGCGAACTCGATGTTCCCGGCCACCGTGCGGGAGGTCAGCAGGTTGAACTGCTGGAACACCATGCCGATGCGGGTGCGCAGCGGACGCAGCTTCGCTTCGGAGAGATGGGAGACCTGCTGGCCCAGCACCGTGACGGTGCCCGACGTCGGCTTCTCCAGCCCGTTGATCATGCGGATCAGGGTGGACTTGCCGGCGCCGGAGAAGCCGATGACGCCGAAGACCTCGCCGCGGTTCACGGCGAGCGAGACGTCGTCCACGGCCTTCACACCGGCACCCTTCTTGGCGGCGTAGACGCGGCTGACGTGGTCGAAGACGATGACCGGCTCCCCCGGGGCGCCCGCGGAGGGGCGCCCCGGGGTGACCGCGTCACGGTCGGACGTATGGGAACCTGCCATGGATCAGGCGCCCTGCTTCGCGATCGCGTCCTGGTACTGCTTCAGGGTCTCGTCGATCTGGGCGGTGTCGAGCTGCACCGGCACGCTCGTGCCGGAGGAGAGCTTCGCGGACTCATCCAGCACGGGCTGCTCGTGGTACAGGGCCGCGATCTTCTTGTAGGTCTCGTTGTCGCGGTCCTCGCGACGCACGGCGAAGCCGTTGACGTACGGCTTGGCGGAGTCGTCCTCGGGGTCGTCCTTGAACAGGGCGGTGTTCGTGTCGATGCCGGCGTCCGCCGAGAAGGTGTTGTTGATGACCGCGCCCTGCACGGACTCGAGCGCGTTCACGGTCTGCTGCGCGGCCACGGGCTGCACCGTCACGGTGGAGGCGGCCTCGTCGATGTCGCGGACCTCCGGGCGGATGGTCTCATTGGACAGCTTCAACAGGCCGGCGGCGACGAGCACATTGATGGCACGGGCCTGATTCACGGTGTCGTTCGGGATGGCGACGGTGTCGCCCTTCTTGAACTCGGAGACGTCCGTGTACTTCTTGGAGTACAGGGGCAGCGGGATGATCTCGGTGGTCCCGATCATCGTCAGGTCCTTGCCGGAGGCCTGGTTGTAGTCGGCCAAGTAGGCGATGTGCTGGAACCAGTTCATGTCGATGTCGCCGTTGTCCAGCGCCGGGTTCGGCTGCGTGTACTCGGTGAAGTTGCGGATCTCGACGTCGATGCCGTGCTTCTCCTTCGCGAGCTTCACCAGGGCGCGGTGCGACTCGTTCTCGGACACGACGCCGATGCGCACGGTCTGGGCGCCGTCGTCGCTCTTCTCCTCGGCCTGCGAGTTGCAGGCGGTCAGGGCGAACGCGCCGACGGCGGCCAGGGACAGGCCGGCGAAGGAGCGGCGGGAGATGTTCGAGGGGGTCGTCATGGGGTTCTCCTTGGAGGACGGTGCGACGTCGCCGGCGCGGGTGGGCACGGCGGGTGCGGAACGGTGCGGGGTGGGCCGTGCGGTGGGTGATTCCCCGCGGGGCACAGCACGGCGGGCGGGGGGCGAGAGACGCCCCGAGCCGGAGGCCGGGATCCTTTCGAACGCTGCTCTTGCCCGTCCCCCAGTCACCGCGGGCTCCCCTCGAGGGGTCTGCACGCAGCGGAGGCAGGCCGCTTCTCGGTCCGTTGCCACCCGTGAACATGGGGTTGGCGAGCGGCTCGTCGTGGGACCACGTGGACCCGCCGAGGCGGGGTCCACAGCCGCTTCTCCTGAAGCTGGGCCCAAGCGTATCGCAGCGTGTGCGCTCCATCGGGCAGGGCGGTGACGCGCAGCGTCATACTGCGGGCCCGGGTGTCGACGTGTGATGCCCCCGCGAGACGACGACGGCCGGGCGCCTCCGCGGGGAGGCGACCGGCCGTCGTCGGGACGGGGCTCAGGCGGACGGGATCAGAAGTCCCAGTCCTCGTCCTCGGTGTTCTCGGCCTTGCCGATCACGTAGGAGGAGCCGGAGCCGGAGAAGAAGTCGTGGTTCTCGTCCGAGTTCGGGGAGAGCGCGGAGAGGATGGCGGGGTTCACGTTCGTGGTCTCGGCCGGGAACATGGGCTCGTAGCCCAGGTTCATCAGCGCCTTGTTCGCGTTGTAGTGCAGGAACTTCTTCACGTCCTCGGCCAGGCCGACGGCGTCGTAGAGGTCATGGGTGTACTCCACTTCGTTCTCGTACAGCTCGAACAGCAGCTCGAAGGTGAAGGCCTTGAGCTCCTCCCGCTTCTCCTCCGGCAGGGTCTCGATGCTCCGCTGGTACTTGTAGCCGATGTAGTACCCGTGCACGGCCTCGTCGCGGATGATCAGGCGGATCAGGTCGGCGGTGTTGGTGAGGCGGGCGTGCGCGGAGAGGTACATGGGCCAGTAGAAGCCCGAGTAGAAGAGGAAGGACTCGAGCAGGGTGGAGGCGATCTTCTTCTTGTACGGGTCCTGGCCGTCATAGCGCTCCACGATCAGGCCGGCCTTGGCCTGCAGGTTCCGGTTCTCACGGGACCAGCGGAACGCCTCGTCGATCTCCGGGGTGGAGGCCAGCGTGGAGAAGATCGAGGAGTACGACTTCGCGTGCACCGACTCCATGAACGCGATGTTCGTGAGGACGGCCTCCTCGTGCGGGGTCATGGCGTCCGGGATGAGGGAGACGGCGCCCACGGTGCCCTGGATCGTGTCCAGCAGCGTCAGGCCCGTGAACACGCGCATGGAGAGCAGTCGCTCCTCATCCGTGAGGTGGGACCAGGACTGGACGTCGTTGGACAGCGGCACCTTCTCCGGCAGCCAGAAGTTGTTGACGAGGCGGTTCCACACCTCCACGTCCTTCTCGTCCTGAATGCGGTTCCAGTTGATCGCCTCGACGAGGTGGGACTGCTGGGTCTCGGTCACGGCAGGGCACATCCTTCAGAAGAATTCGTTGAGAATCCGCGGATTCCGGGGGCTCTCGAGAGCACGGTCAGCGGGGCGCGGGTCCGGGACAGTCTAGGCCCGCAGGGGCAGCGGCAGCCACTCGGGCAGGTCCGGGCTCACGACGTCGTGGGCCCGCCCCGCCCGGCCAGGCGCGCCGCCCCACTTCGCGGCGGGAAATCGAGCGCACCCGCGCTCAGAAGCGCGGAATACGCGGGATTTCCCGCCTCGAAGGGTCGGCTGTCAGAGCATGCAGCTCACGCAGCCCTCGACCTCGGTGCCCTCCAGCGCGAGCTGGCGCAGGCGGATGTAGTAGATCGTCTTGATGCCCTTCGTCCACGCGTAGATCTGCGCGCGGTTCAGGTCACGGGTGGTGGCCGTGTCCTTGAAGAACAGCGTCAGGGACAGGCCCTGGTCCACGTGCTGCGTCGCCGCGGCGTACGTGTCGATGATCTTCTCGTAGCCGATCTCGTACGCGTCCTCGTAGTACTCGAGGTTCTCGTTGGTGAGGTACGGCGCCGGGTAGTAGACGCGGCCGAGCTTGCCCTCCTTGCGGATCTCGATCTTCGAGGCCACCGGGTGGATCGAGGAGGTCGAGTTGTTGATGTAGGAGATCGAGCCCGTCGGCGGGACGGCCTGCAGGTTGCGGTTGAAGATGCCGTGCTCCATGACGGAGGCCTTCAGCTCACGCCAGTCGTCCTGCGTGGGCAGGGCGATCCCGGCCTCGGCGAACAGCTCGGCGACGCGCTCGGTGGCGGGCGCCCACTCCTGGTCCGTGTACTTGTCGAAGAACTCCCCGGAGGCGTACTTCGAGTCCTCGAACCCGCCGAACCGCTGACCGGTCTCGATGGCGATCCGGTTCGAGGCCCGCAGCGCGTGGAACAGCACCGCGTAGAAGTACATGTTCGTGAAGTCGATGCCCTCCTCCGAGCCGTAGTGGACGCGCTCGCGCGCCAGGTAGCCGTGGAGGTTCATCTGCCCCAGGCCGATGGCGTGGGAGGCGGCGTTGCCCTTGGCGATGGACGGCACCGACTGGATGTCGGACATGACCGACACGGCCGTCAGCGCACGGATCGCGGTCTCCACGGACCGGCCGAAGTCCGGCGAGTCCATGGTCTTGGCGATGTTCATCGAGCCGAGGTTGCAGGAGATGTCCTGGCCCACGTGGGCGTAGCTCAGGTCCTCGTTGTACTCGGAGGCCTCGGAGACCTGCAGGATCTCGGAGCACAGGTTGGACATGGTGATGCGGCCCTTGATCGGGTTCGCGGCGTTCACGGTGTCCTCGAACACGACGTACGGGTAGCCGGACTCGAACTGGATCTCGGCGATGGTCTGGAAGAACTCGCGCGCGTTGATCTTGGTCTTCTTGATCCGCGCGTCGTCGACCATCTCGTAGTACTTCTCGGTCACGGAGATCTCGGAGAACGGCACCCCGTAGACGCGCTCGACATCGTACGGCGAGAACAGGTACATGTCCTCGTTCTTCTTCGCCAGCTGGAACGTGATGTCCGGGATCACGACGCCGAGGGAGAGGGTCTTGATGCGGATCTTCTCGTCCGCGTTCTCGCGCTTGGTGTCGAGGAAGCGGTGGATGTCCGGGTGGTGCGCGTTGAGGTACACCGCGCCGGCGCCCTGACGCGCGCCGAGCTGGTTGGCGTAGGAGAAGGAGTCCTCGAGGAGCTTCATCACGGGGATGACGCCGGAGGACTGGTTCTCGATCTGCTTGATGGGCGCGCCGTGCTCGCGGATGTTGGTCAGCGAGAGGGCCACCCCGCCGCCGCGCTTGGACAGCTGCAGGGCGGAGTTGATGCCGCGGGCGATCGACTCCATGTTGTCCTCGATGCGCAGCAGGAAGCAGGAGACGAGCTCACCGCGCTGCTTCTTGCCCGAGTTGAGGAACGTGGGGGTGGCCGGCTGGAAGCGGCCGGCGATCATCTCGTCCACCAGGTGGGTGGCCAGCTCCTGGTCGCCCCGGGCCAGGTGGAGGGCGACGACGGCGACGCGGTCCTCGTAGCGCTCGAGGTAGCGCTTGCCGTCGAAGGTCTTCAGGGCGTACGAGGTGTAGAACTTGAACGCGCCGAGGAAGGTCGGGAAGCGGAACTTGGCCTTGTAGGCACGGTCGAACAGGCCTCGGATGAACTCGAAGGGGTACTGCTCGAACGTCTCGGTCTCGTAGTAGTCGTTCTTCTGCAGGTAGTCGAGCTTCTCCTCCAGGTCGTGGAAGAACACCGTGTTGGTGTTGACATGCTGCAGGAAGTACTGGCGCGCGGCCGCGTGGTCGGCCTCGAACTGGATGCGACCGTCGGCGCCGTAGAGGTTCAGCATGGCGTTGAGCTCGTGGTAGCCGAGGTTCTGCCACTCGGCGGGCATGTTCTTCGCCTGGCGGATGAGGTCCGCCTCGGTGGGTGCGGTGGTGGTCATGTCCACAGTCCTTCCAGGCCGCCGCGGACGCGTTCGACGTCGTCGGGCGTGCCCATCAGCTCGAATTTGTACATGAGGGGCACCTGGCACTTGCGGGAGATGATGTAGCCGGCCAGGCAGTAGCCCTCATGGAAGTTGGTGTTCCCGGACGCGATCACACCCCGAATCCAGTGACGGTTCTCCGGGACGTTGAGGAACTTGATCACCTGCTTCGGGACCGCGCCCGGCCCGCTGCCCCCGCCGTAGGTGGGGGTCATCAGGACGTACGGGGCGGTGGCCCCGAGGGTGGGCTCCCGGGTGATCAACGGCAGTCGAGCCACCCGGTCCTCGGGCAGCTCGAGCTTCTCGACGAAGCGGTGCGTGTAGTTGGAGGCGGAGGAGAAGTAGATCAGTCCCGCGTCGGTGGGGACGAGCCCCTGCGCCTCGGCCGAGCGGATGTGGCTCGGGTCCGCGGCGACGGTCATGTCGACTCCGGTCAGGCCACCGATGCCGCGGCGGACTCGGCGAGCTCGGCGATCTTGTCCGGGCGGAAGCCGGACCAGGAGTCGGTCTCGGTGACGACGACGGGGGCCTGCATGAAGCCGAGGGCACGGACGCGCTCGAGGGCGGCGGGGTCCTGGGACATGTCCACGACCTCGTAGGCGATGCCCTTCTTGTCCAGTGCACGGTAGGTGGCGTTGCACTGCACGCAGGCCGGCTTGGTGTACACGGTGACGGTCATGGCGATCCCTGTTCCTTCGTGGTCTCTGGTGGTCTGCGGGTGTCGGCGCGGCGCCCGCGAGGTGAATCACGGGGCGTGCCGAACATCTGCGTCGATACTACATCTAGTGATCACAGCCGGGAACCATCCCTACATGTAGTAGTCACACCGCTGTAGTTACGTATCCCCACCCTCTGCCCATCCTGTCCACACCCTGCTGTGCGAGACGATCCGCGCGGACATGCGGGACACGCCGGGACCGAGGTCGACTGTCCACAGCCGGTGGAGATCTCGGGGCCGGGTTCCCACAGCCGGAAAGTCGGGTTCGCCACGTCCGCGAGCGGCGTGTCCGGCCCCCGCGGACCACTACATGTAGGAGCCCGCCGCCGGCCGGCGTCGGAATACCCCGTGACCACCGGGGGTTGCCCCGGCATGAGCACCTCCCCCACCGTCACCCGCAATGACGCCGAGTCCCGCTACGAGCTCCACGACGGCGGCACACTGCTCGCCGTCCTCGACTTCCGGGACAACGGCGCGGCCGTCTCCCTGAACCGCGCGTTCACCATCCCGGTGCACCGCGGCCGGGGCCACGCCGCCGCGCTGACCGCGGGCGCCGTCGAGGACATCGCGACGAACGGCGGCCCCGCAGGGGGCCGCCGCATCGTGCCGATGTGCTGGTACGTCGCCCAGTGGTTCGACGAGCACCCGGAGAAGAGCGCGCTGCTCGCGCCCCGCTGACCGGAGCGGTCAGGCCGCGACGCGGTGCCGGCGCACCACGGCCAGGACGCCGGCGGCCAGCACCGCGACGGCGGCGGGCCACGCCCCGAGACCACGCCCGGTCTCGACCGCGTCCGGCACCGTGTGCTCGCCCTCGGCCGGCTCCGCGGGGGTCTCGGGCCCCGCCGGCGAGGTGGGGGTGTCGGGATCGGCCGGCTGACCCGGAGCCAGAGCGTCGTCGAACAGACCGGCCACGGGGAAGGTCACGAACCCCGGGATCCGCCCGTTCTCCCAGTCGTAAAGGTCCACGCGGGGGTCGCCGAACCGCACGGTCACCGTCCGCGTCGTCGTCACGCCGTCCCTCGTGGCCCGCGGGGTGACGGTGTCGGATCCGGTGAAGCCCTCGGGCGCCTGGTAGACGTAGCCGCGCGGACCGCCGGTCTCCTCCTCCGTCACCTCGACGGCCCGGCCCTCGGCCGGGCCCGCGACGAGCGTCAGCGGCGCTGCCTCATCGCCCGTGTTCGAGGAGATGAACACGTATCGCTCCCCCGGCGCCGCGAGCAGGGTGGTGTCCCAGACGGTGGGGAGCATGTGGAAGCCGAGCTCATGACGCTGGTCGGCGCGCAGTGGCTCGCCCGGGTCAGCATCGGTGAGGTCGGCGTCCGGACCGTAGGTGAGGGCGGCCACCTCGCCGCCCAGGACGTAGAGGGCGTAGACGACGGGGCCGGTCCCCGACTCGCCCAGGCTCCGCCGGGCCGCGGCGACGTCGAAGTCACCGCGCTCCAGCTCGTCGTCGTACGTGAACGGGACCTCGGTCTCGGCGCCGCGGGCCTCCCCCTCCAGCACCGGAGCCACCGTCAGGCGGACGTCGGACTCGTCCACCTCGAACTCGGTGCCGAAGGAGGCGCCGGTCTCACCCTCCGCGCTGGCCACGAGGAAGGATCCGCCAGGCAGGCCGTGCTCGGCGGTCCATCCGGCGGGGTGGGCGGGTGAGGCGAGGGCGGGGGTCGCCCCCACGAGAAGGACGCCGGCGCCCAGGGCGGCGGCGAGGCGGGTTGGTCGGGCGGTGCGCATCGTGCTCCTCCAGGGGTGCGGTGCTGCGACGGGCCGAAGGGTTCCCCGGCTCGGACGCCCGAGGTCGACCGGATGCCGCACTCGCCGCGTCGGCACGAATCTACGCCGCACGGACGTGATGCGGGTCACCGTCCGGTGACGAAGCGCTATCGACTCGGTCACGGCGACGCCCGATGCGGATCGGGCCGGCCTGCCGACGCGGCGCGTCAGCGGGACGCGCTGGGCGAGGGGCTTGCCCCGGAGGAGGGGCGCGGGGTGGCCTGCGCCGTGTCGGCCGGGCTGGGCGACGGGCTCGCCGATGCGGCGTCCCGCCCCCGCTGGTCCTCGGCGTCCCGGCCGGACGCGCTGGCGGAGCCCGAAGCGCTGGAGGAACTGGGCGAGCTCGACGACGGCAGCACCGGCTTCTGGGTGGCGCGGAAGTTGCGCACCCGCTGCACCGGCTCCGGGACGAAGTCCGAGGGGACGGAGCCGCCGTCGGCGCCGGTGCCCTCGATCTTGATGGGGCCGGTGAACCCGGACGGTTCCGCCGTGCGCGCCCCGCTCGACCCGATCACGCCCATCTCCCCGAGCGTCGCGGCCAAACTCTCCAGCTCCTTGCGATGGCCCTCGACCACGCTGGAGGCCAGCTCCTTCGCCGCGTCGTCCGAGCCGTCCTCCGCCTCCGTGGCGGAGATCGTCAGCGCGCCCTGATAGAGGCGGCGCATCTGGAGCAGGTAGATCCGTCCTGCCTCCTCCGGCTCGGCGGCGGCCAGCACGTTCTTCTCCCGGTCGGACAGGAGTCCGGCGCGCAACTCGTCGCCCACGATCTGGGTCGGCTCCGCGTCCTCCGTGGACTCGGGCTGCGCAGACGGGGTCGACTCGGCACCCGCACCGCGCACGTCATCCGAGGGGACGCCCCAGCCCTCGAGCATCGACTCGAGCCGGCGCGCCCGCTCCTCGTGCTCGGACTTCATCCGTTCGGCGGTGGCCCGGATCTCCTGGTCCACGCCGTCCTTGCCCAGCACCTCATCGGACTGCTGGATCGCGTCGCGGTGGTTGCGCAGCAGCAGACCCGCGAACTGGATGTCCGCCGCGAGCGGGTCGGCGGACGTCTGGCTGGGGCTGGCCAGCACGCCCTCCAGGTAGGTGTTCCCCGCCTCCGTGCCACCGGTCTGTCCGGGCTCCTCGGCGACGCTGCAGCCGCCGGTGGCCAGGGTGATGCTCAGGAGCGCCCCTCCGACGGCCACGCTCCAGCGGCGGGGGCGCACGCGGGCGGGGGCGATGTCGGCTCGGCTCATGGGCGCAGGTCCTCTCGGCGGTCGTCACCCGGTCACGGGGTCAAGGGCGGTCCGACGCGGTCGGCCGCCCCGGCCTCCCCAGGGTACCCCTCCGGCCTCCCGGCCCCGGGGTCGCCGCGGCCTCAGGCGACGCGGGTGGCCTGCACCACCCAGTTGTTGAAGGCGTTCCCGGCCATCCCGGTGCCCGGCACGAGGTCGCACGTGATCAGCGTGACCTTCGCGTCGTCGCCCCCGGGCTCCCATGCCCAGCGGTGCGACGGATCCTGGGTGAGCGCCTCCTTCTCCACCGAGACCGCGTCCGCGTCCGCCTCGAAGGCGGCCTGCGTGCCGTCGTCGTATGTCACCACGACGACGGCACCCGCGCGCACGTCGCCCAGGTTCCAGAACACGTCCCGCACGCCGTGGTAGACGACGTGCCCGGCCAGGACCCCCGCGTACCGGGACCGCTCCCCCGGCGTGGTGCCCCACTGCGGCGGGCCGTACCAGCCGACCGTCTGTGGCTCCGGGTCCAGGTCGCCGCCCTCATCCAACTGCGTGAGGTCGATCCCCGCTCCGACGATCTGCTCGCCGTCCTGGTGGACGTCCACGTGCACGGGCGTCGCCGTGACCTCGTCCCACGGGGCGGCGGGGCCGGAGAGGTGGGCGGCCGCGGCGGGGGTCGGCTCCTCGGACGGTGCCGGCTCCTCGGACGGCGCCGGCTCCTCGGTGGGGGTCGGCTCCTCGGACGGCGTGGGTGTGCCGGCGAGCTCCTGGGTCTCGACGGGAACCGCCGCCTCCCGCGTGGGTGACGCCGAGGACGGGCTCGGCGTCGGGGTCGGGGTGGCCGTCGTTGCGGGGCTGGGCGTGAAGCGTGCCGAGGACGGCGACGGCGACGGCGACGGGGTCGCGGACGCCGTGGCGCTGAGGGTGGGGGCGGCGCTGATCGGCACGGCGCCGACCGCCAGCACCCCGCGCAGCGCGAGGAACACGAGTCCCAGGCACAGCAGCACCAGGACCACCCACAGGGCGCGTCGGACGGTGGTGTTCATCCGGGTTCTCCCCTCGTGTGCATCGACGCGGCCCGCCCGGGGCCGCGTCCGACGACGGCATGGTCTCACGCGCTCCGGCCTCGGCCCGGCGCGTCGTCCGTTCGGGATGGCCGAGGCGACCGGGACGCGGGTGCGCCCCGGCCGCCTCGGTGCGGGCTCAGGCCAGGCCGAAGGTGCGGCGCAGGCGCACCAGAACGCCGGCGGCCAGGGCGCCGATGGCGGCCAGGCCCCACGCGGAGCCGTTGCCGGTCTCGACCGTGTCCGGGACGGTGTGGCCGTCCTCGGCCGGCTACTCGGGAGCCGGGGCCGCGGGCTCGCCCTCGTCGACGACCGGTTCGGCCGGCTGCTCGGGCTCGGCGGGCTCCTCGGGGGCGGGGGCCGGATCGACCGGCTCCTCCGGGGCGGGCTCGGGTTCCGGAGCCGGCTCGGGTTCCGGAGCCGGCTCGGGTTCCGGAGCCGGCTCGGGTTCCGGAGCCGGCTCGGGCTCGGGCTCGGGCTGCGGCTCGGGGGCGGGCGCCGGGTCGATCGGGGTGGGCGTGGAGTCGCCCGGCAGGTCGAGCACCTCGACCGTGAACTCGACCGTGCGGGTGACGCCGTTCGCGGTCATCACCACGGTGAAGGTGTCGGTCCCGAGGAAGTCCTTCTCCGGGGTGTAGCCGAAGGAGGTCCCGCCGATCTCGACGGTGCCGTGCTGCGGCGCCACGGTGAGCTCGGCGTCGATCGGGCTCGGCACGCCGCCGTCCTCGGTCACGAGGGACTCGACGACGGTCGCGTTCTGGTCCGTGTAGACGCGCCACGTGGCGACCTCGGCCCAGTCCTCGAACGGGATGAACTCCTCGGCCTCGATCGGGGTCATGGTGCCGTCGGCGGCGAAGGCCGCGCCGAAGGCGAGCTGGCCGGCGCCGTAGACATGCACCTCGTAGGGCTGCGCCAGGTCGCCGCCGAGGGCCTGCTCGATGTCGTGCAGGAACACGGCGCCCATGTCGTCCTCGGTGATGAAGTCGACCTGGATCTCGGTCTCCTCCCCCGACGCGGTGACGACGACGGCGCGGATGTCCTCGGTCGCGAAGTTGTCGTAGAGGACGAACTCCATCAGGTCGCCGTCGGCGCTGACGAACGTGCCGGACGGGGTGCCGTGCTCGGGCGTCCAGGTGGCGGCGTGGGCCGGGGCGGCGGCGACGCCGACGAGGACGGCGGCACCGAGGGCGGCGGCGGACAGGCGGGCGGGGAACTGCAGGGACATGGGGTCCTCCGGTTCGGCGGCGCGGGCGTGGGTCACCCGGGGCGGGTGCAGGTGATGGGGGTCACGGACATCTCGACCCTATCTGTCACATGTGCATCTGTTGAGCTCCGCCTGTCCACAGCCGCCGAGTTCACTCACTCTTCATGTGAGACGCCACATCCCCGGGCTCGGCATAGCGGTCCCGGACGAAGGCCTGCAGGCGACGGGCGAGCGCCTGCAGCGTCTCGGCGGCGAAGTGGTCCTCCCGCCACGCCGCGTGCAGTCGTACCGCGAGCGTCCGCCCCTGCGCGATGACCCGCACCGGCGTCAGCCCGAAGGCCGGGTCCTCGGTGACGACGGCGACGCCCGCCCCCGTCGCGACCAGGGCCTGGGCCACCCGCCCGGAGTTCGCCTCGGTGAGGGCCGGCGGCGTGAGGCCCGCCACGGCCACGGCGCCGTCGAGGACGCGCCGCGCCATGAAGGTGCGGGCGGGCGCGACGACGGGTTGGGCCACGAGCTCGTTGAGGGACACTCGCGTCCGGCCCGCCCAGGGGTGGCCCGGGGCGACGTACGCCCAGACCGGCAGGTCCATCAGCGGCAGCGACGCGACGGAGGGCGGCGGCACCGTCGGCATCACCACGAGGTCGTGCCGCGCGACGGCGTCGAGCAGCGAGTCGTCCAGCTGGGTCTCCGCGACGCGCGGGCGCGGGTCCTCCTCCCCGAAGGTGGCCACGAACGGCAGCACGACGTCGATGAGGGTGGTGCCCGGTGCGGCCACGGCCACGTCCGTGAGCCGACCGGAGGCGAGCGTGCGGGCCGCCTGCTCCGCCCGGCGATGGGCGACGAGGACCTCGCGCGCCACCGGGAGGAACGCCTCGCCGGCCGTCGTCAGCTCGAGCCGGCCGCCGACCCGGGCGAACAGTGGCAGGCGCAGCTCACGCTGAAGCCGCTGCAGCTGCCGACTGAGCGCGGACTGCAGGAGATCCAGGCGGATCGCGGCCCCCGAGACCGTGCCGACCTCGGCCACCGTGACGAAGGCCCTGAGCAGTTTCTCCTCCATGCCGGATAAGCATAGCCTCCATGCCGGATCATCACTGGACGGCATGGCCTCGACGCCCCACCATGGGAGGACGCGGCCCGACGCGTCGTCGTCGTGCCCACCCGTCGTCCCCGCTCCCCGTGAGCCGTCCCCAGGAGGCATCCCCATGACCGCCACCCCCGACCTCGAGCAGACCCGCCACCTGGCCACCGAGCTGCCCGGCCCACGCTCCCGTGAGCTCGCCGAGCGCCAGAAGCGCGCCGTCCCAGCCGGCGTGGCCACCACGATGCCGGTGTACGCGGCCCGCGCCGCGGGCGGCATCCTCGAGGACGTGGACGGCAACCGCCTGATCGATCTGGCCTCCGGCATCGCCGTCACCTCCGTGGGCGCCTCCCACCCGCGCGTCGTGGCCGCCGTCCAGGAGCAGGTCGCGCAGTTCACCCACACCTCGTTCATGATCACCCCCTACGAGGGCTACGTGGCCGTGGCCGAGCAGCTGGACCGCACCAGCCCGATCCCCGGCGAGACCCGCACCGCCCTGTTCAACTCCGGCGCCGAGGCCGTGGAGAACGCCGTCAAGGTGGCCCGCGCCTACACCGGCAGGCAGGCCGTGGCCGCGTTCGACCACGCCTATCACGGCCGCACCACCCTGACGATGGCGCTGACCGCCAAGTCCATGCCCTACAAGCACAGCTTCGGACCGTTCGCCCCCGAGATCTACCGCGTGCCCGGCTCCTACCCGCTGCGGGACGGCCTGTCCGGCGCCGAGGCCGCGCAGCGCGCCATCTCCGCGCTGGAGAAGCAGATCGGTGCCGACAACCTGGCCGCCGTGATCATGGAGCCGATCCAGGGCGAGGGCGGCTTCATCGTCCCGGCCGAGGGCTTCCTGCCGGCCGTGGTCGAGTGGTGCAAGGCCAACGACGTCCTGTTCATCGCGGACGAGGTCCAGTCCGGCATCGCCCGCACCGGCGCCTGGTTCGCCTCCGAGACCGAGGGCATCGAGCCGGACCTGATGGCGACCGCCAAGGGCATCGCCGGCGGCATGCCGCTCTCCGGCGTCACCGGCCGCGCCGAGGTGATGGACTCCGTGCACCCGGGCGGCCTCGGGGGCACCTACGGCGGCAACCCCGTCGCCACGGCGGCGGCGCTCGCCGTGTTCGAGGCCGTCGAGGAGGACGGTCTCCTGGAGAAGGCCCGCCGGATCGAGCAGGTCATCCGCGAGCACTTCGCGCAGAACGCCGACGACCGCATCGCCGAGGTCCGCGGCCGCGGCGCGATGATGGCGATCGAGTTCGTGGACCCCGCCACCGGCGAGCCGGACGCGACGCTGACCGCCACCGTGGCCGCGGCCGTGCGCGCCGCCGGCGTCATCCTGCTCACCTGCGGCACCTACGGCAACGTCGTACGCTTCCTGCCGCCGCTGACCATCGGTGAAGACCTCCTCAAGGAGGGCCTGAGCGAGGTCACGAACGCGCTGCAGTCCGCCTGAGCCCCCGCCACCGGCGGACCGACGACGACGGCCCCGCATCCCTGCCCGGGATGCGGGGCCGTCCGCCTGTCGGCGGAGGACTCAGATGTCGTCCTCGTACGCGGGGCCGCCTTCGTTCTCCATGGCCTCGATGCGCCGGGACTTCTCGGCGGTGAAGATCCGGCGGACCCCCGTGCCGCCGAACTCGTCCTCCGGGACCAGCCCGACGCCGTACTTCAGCAGGGCCTTCTCCAGACGCAGACGCTCGTCCACCCGCAGGTCGGCCAGCCCCTTCTCGAAGCGGCGCAGCTGCTCCTTCTCGAGACCGGCCGCGGTGGCCAGGGTGCGGACACTGACCTGGGCGAGAGCGCGGCCGGCGCGCGCCACGTCGAAGGTAATCGGGGTGGGGTACATCAGACATTCTCGATTCTGCAGTTCTCGACGGGGATCCGGTCCATGATGGCCACGCCCCGGATGAAGGGACAAGGGCGCGCCAGCCTAGAACCCGCTGTGTGACAGGCGCGTCGCTGACCCATCGCTCCCGCCACGCCGGCGGGACGCGGACGGGCCCGCCTCCGGTCACCGGAGGCGGGCCCGTCGTCGTCGTGGGGTGTCAGTCCTGGACGAAGTACATCTGCTTGTTGACGAACTCGTCCATGCCGAGCGGGCCGAGCTCGCGGCCGAAGCCGGAGCGCTTGACGCCGCCGAACGGGATCTCCGCCCCCTCGCCCGCCGGCGTGTTGACGTTGGCCATGCCGACCTCGAGCTGCCGGGCGATCCGCTCGGCCTGGGCCTCGTCCTGGGAGAACACGGCGCCGCCCAGGCCGTACTGGGAGTCGTTGGCGAGGGCGAGCGCCTCGTCCGCGGACTCCACCTTGTAGACGACGGCGACGGGGCCGAAGAGCTCCTCACGGTAGGCGTCCATCTCGGAGGTGACGCCCGTGATCACGGCCGGGGCGAAGCGGGCGCCCGCCTCGTCCGTGACGGTCCCGCCGACGTGGACGGTCGCCCCCTGCTGACGGGCCCGCTCCACCTGCTCGGCCAGGCCCTCGGCGGCACCGCGCGAGGACAGCGGGGTGAAGACCGTCGGGTCCTCGTCGGTGGCCTCCCCGGGCTTCATGGCCTCGGCCAGGGACACCAGCTCGGCCACGAAGGCGTCATGGATGTCCGCCGAGACGATCATGCGCTTGTTGGAGTTGCAGGCCTGGCCCATGTTGTACATGCGGGTCGCCCACGCGGTGCGGGCAGCCTCGGCCGGGTCCTCGGCGTCGAGCACGATGTACGGGTCCGACCCGCCGAGCTCGAGGACGGCCTTCTTGAGGTGCTGGCCCGCGAGCGCGCCGATCACGGAGCCGGCCCGCTCGGAGCCGGTCAGGGAGACGCCGGCCACGCGCGGGTCGGCGATGAACTCGGCGATCTGGTCGTGCGTGGCGAAGACGTTGGTGTACACGCCGGCCGGCACGCCGGCGTCGTCCATGATCTGCTGCACGGCCAGGGCCGAGCGCGGGCAGATCTCGGCGTGCTTGAGGACGATCGCGTTGCCGAGCATGAGGTTCGGCGCAGCGAAACGGGCGATCTGGTAGTACGGGAAGTTCCACGGCATGACGCCCAGCAGCACACCCAGGGGGAGGTGGCGGATCATGGCGCGGCCGCCCTCGAAGGTCTCGATGGGGCGGTCCGCAGCGAGGGTGGGGCCCTTCTCTGCGAAGTAGCCGAAGATGGCCGAGCTGAACTCCGCCTCCTCGACGCCCTCGGTCACGCGCTTGCCCATCTCGGTGGCGATGATCTGCGCGAGCTCGTCCTTGCGTTCCTCGAAGAGGTCCGCGACCTTCTGCACGATGGTGGCGCGCTCCTCGATGGGGCGGGCGGCCCACGCGCGCTGGGCGGTCTCGGCGGCGGCCAGCACCTGGTCGACCTCACCGTCTGCGAGGGCGGGGAACGTCTCCACAACCTGGTCGGTGCTGGGGTCCTGCACGCGATAGCCGGTGGGGGTGCTCATGAGTGGGTCCTCTCGTTGGGGTCCCGGACCACGGCAGTGCCGTCGTCGTCCGGACGGATGATCGGGATGGGTCGGGTCGAGTCCGTCTGCGGCAGGGTTTCGCCTCGGAAGTAGGCCGGGTGGCGCAACCGCGTCCACATCATCAGTACCACGCCGATGGCCAGCACGCCCATGCCCAGGATGAACACGGTGCCGACACCGAACACGGAGGAGCCGGAGCCGTAGTCGGGGTCGGTGGAGTCCAGCGCGGTCACGCAGAACATCACCAGCAGCACGAGGCCGCCGATCAGCGGGAACAGGAAGGTGGTGAGGGCGTTGCCCACCGAGGTGAACCACTCGCGGCGGAAGTACCAGACGCAGGCCAGGGCGGTGATGCCGTAGTAGAAGCAGATCATCAGGCCCAGAGCGGTGATGGTGTCCCACAGGGCGTTCTCGGAGAGCAGCCGCGTGACGACGTAGAAGAGGCCGGCGAAGCCCGCACACACCCAAGTCGCGAAGGCAGGGCTGTTGAACCGGGGGCTCAGCTCGGCGAAGCGCGCGGGCACGGCCCGGTAGAAGCCCATCGCCAGCAGGGTGCGGGCCGGGGAGATCATGGTGGACTGCAGGGAGGCCAGGGAGCTGACGAGGATCGCGCTGGACATGATCACGGCGAAGGGGCCCAGGATCGGGCCGGCGAGGACCGCGAAGATCGACTCCTGGTTGTCCGGGTTGCCCGCGGCCAGGCCCTCGGAGCCGATGCCCGCCCAGGAGATCACGGCCAGGGCGGACAGGATGTAGACGGCGATGATGACGAACACGGTGACGGCGGCGGCCCGGCCGGGCGTGCGCTCGGGGTCCTTGGTCTCCTCGTTCATCGTGAGGGTCACGTCCCAGCCCCAGAACAGGAAGATGGACAGGGAGACGCCGGCCGCGACCACACTGAAGTCGCCTGCAGTGAACGGGTTGAACCAGTCCAGCTGCACCGGAGTGGGGTCGAAGCCCGCACCACGGGAGGACTGCGTCAGGGCGGCGACGGCGAACGCGCCGAGGGCCAGGATCTGGAAGACCACCAGGATGTACTGCAGGTGCTTGGTGGTCTCCATGCCGCGGTGCGAGATCCATCCGGCCAGGGCCAGGTACACCAGGGTCAGGGGGATGTTGACCCACAGGTTGCCGGCCAGGTCCGCGATGGCCTGGCTCCCGGTGATCTGGGCGAGCAGCAGGAACGTGAAGTCGACGGCGACGGCCGCCAGGTTGGACAGCACGATCACGGAGGCGGCGATGAGCCCCCAGCCGCCCATCCACCCGACATACGGCCCGAAGGCGTGCGTGGCCCAGGTGAAGGACGTGCCGGAGTCCGGCACCCGCGTGTTCAGCGCCCGGTAGCCGAGGGCCACCAGGAGCATCGGGATGAAGCCGAGCAGCAGGATCGCGGGCACGTGGGTGCCGACGGTGCTGATGGTCGGCCCGAGGCCCGAGGTCAACGTGTAGGCGGGGGCGACGACGGAGACGCCGATCACCACGGCCCCGAGCAGGCCGACCTTGCCTGCCTGGAGCCCCTTGTTGCTCACCCCGCCCGGGTTGAGCAGGTTGACCTGCTCGATGGCGGAGGTGGTCGGGTATACGTGCTCGTGTCCCTCATCGTCGACGACGCGGCGTCGTGGGGTGGATGCGCTCATGAGGATGTCCCTGTCCGTCGGGCCGGTCAGCCGGTGGGCTGCCCCGCGTCGGTGGCTTCCCGCTCGGAGATGGCCAGGGCGGCGGCCTCGCCCATGCGGATCGCGCCGTCCACGTGCTGGTAGCCCTCGGCGGCGATGTCCGAGCACGCGTAGTGGATGGGGCCGGTCGGGCGGTTCTGGAGGTGGCCCCAGCGGGAGAGCCCCCCGAGGTCGTAGCTGGTGGCGTAGGCACCTCGGGTCCACTCCTCGGCGGCCATGTCCGAGAGGAAGAACGCGATCGGCTCGAGAGTCCGGGGGCCGAGGTACTCGGCCATGGCGCCGAGGATCGCGGCCTTGCGCTCCTCCTCCGGCAGGGCCCACATCTGCTCCGCATACACGTCGGACACGAAGCCGACGAGGGTGCCGTGCGGGTCCTCCTCGCCCGGGGCGCCGCCGGCCGGGTTCTCGCCGCGATTGGTGTTGTCATAGATCTCCTGGACGAGACGGCCGCCGCCGAAGCACGTGCCGGACAGGCCCTCCTCGCGCCAGAACGGGGTCTCGTACACGGCGTGCACCTTGATGACCAGGCCCATGGAGATGTGCTGGTGCGCGATCTGCTGCTCGCGCGGCATCGGCGGCTCGAAGGAGATGCGGCTGTAGAGGTTCGGCGGGACGGCCAGGACCGCGTAGCGGGCGTGCACCTCGTAGTCGTCAGTGAGCGCCACGACGTCGCCGGCGGCGCCGTCGTGCGCCACGCCGTTGCGCACGTCTGCGGCCACACCGTTCTTCTCGTCCGCGGTGGACGGGTCCGGCTCGGCCCAGCGCAGGGTGCGCACCGGCTGGCCGAGGACGACGTCGTCGCCCAGCTCGGCGGCCATGGCCAGGGACACGGACTGCATGCCGCCCTCGACGCGCTTGTCCAGGATGAAGTCCTCGTCCACCAGGTTGCGGAACGACCCCGCCGAGGCGGACATGAGCAGCGCCTGGAGCAGGGAGAAGGTGTGGGAGGGCTTGGTCAGCATGCCGGAGGCGATGTAGATGGAGACGTTGTCGATGGCCTCCGGGTCGTCGGACTGCTGCTCCAGCCAGTGCCGGAAGGAGATCTTGTCCAGCTCGGCGGCCCGCGGGTGCTCCCACGGGGCGGCGGCGTCGATCTCGGCGGTCAGTTCGTCGATCTTGGCGATCAGGCGATCCATCTCCCGGTCCGTCTTCTCGGCCACCGGGAAGTCGAGGCCGTCGTAGACGTGGCGTTCTCCGCGCGGGTCCACGTAGACGTTGCGACCGTCGCGGAAGCGGGAGAACGTCGGCAGGCCGAGCTCCTCCACCAGGGAGATGAGGCGGGTCTGGTCCGGGGAGATCCACTGGCCGCCGATCTCGATGAAGTGGTCCTTGCCGTCGGCGCCCTCGACCAGGCCGTTCCAGGTGCGGCCGCCGACGCGCCGGCGAGCCTCCAGGACGGTGACGGACAGGCCCTGGGCCTTCGCGGTGCGGGCGGCCATGAGGCCGGCCGGGCCGGCGCCGATCACGACGACGTCGCTCGTCCGGCGCTCGCGGCCGGCGGTGGCGGGGGCGGTGGTCATGGGGTGCTCCTCTGGCGGGGACGGGGCATCGGGCGGGGCCCGGGTGAATGCCGTTCATTTAGAGTGTCGGCGCTCACTGTACGGGCCGCGCGCCGGGAAGGGAAGGCTGGTCCGTAGCCGGCCTGACACCTCCTGCCCGTCCGACGGGTCAGAATGGCCGGATGGACGAGACCACTGAACCGCCCCGGGCGCGCCGACGCCGCGGACGACCTCTCTCCCCCGCTCTGAGCCGCGAAGCGATCGCGGACGCGGCGCTCGCGGTCGCCCGCACCGAGGGATACGAAGGGCTCACCATGGCGGCGGTCGGCCGTCGCCTGGGCGTGGCGCCGAGCGCGCTCTACAACCACATCAGCGGCAAGCATGAGCTGCTCGTCCTGCTGCAGGACGCCGTGATGGGCGAGGTCTCGCTCGTCGAGCTGGAGGCCGCGATCCGGGGCGAGGTGCCCGTCGTCGCCGCCCTGCGGGCGTGGGCGCGCTCCTACCGCGACGTCTTCGCGGCCCATCCGCCGCTGATCCCGCTCATCGCGACCCTGCCGATCGAGGGAGCCCCGTCGACGCAGCGGGTCTACGAGACGGTGTGCGCGGTGCTGGCCCGGACCGGTCTGGCGCCGGAGCAGGTGCTGGCCCGGGTGATCGCGCTCGAGTCGTTCATCTACGGGTCTGCGTACGACGTCGACGCTCCGGCCGACATCTTCGAGGTGGCGGGGGCGCAGGAGCGCCTGCCCGCGCTTGGCGCGGCCGCCGAGGCCTTCCGGGCGGGCGGGGGCACGCGCGCGACGGGGGCGCGGAACCCCTATGCGGACGCACCCTTCGAGGAGGGACTGGACCTGCTGCTGGCGGGCCTCGGCGACTGACCCGCGGACTGCCGGCCGCGTGTCAGGCCGGCACGGACGCGCCGCCCCTGTGTGTGAGAGGGGCGGCGCGTCGACGGGGCCGTGTGCGGCGGGCCGTCAGCGGGTCAGGCCGAGACGACGGCGGGCCGCGACCAGCACCCCCGCGGCGGCGGCGCCGAGGCCGGCCAGCCACCAGCCGGTGGACTGCCCCGTCTCGACGGTGTCCGGGGTCGTGTGCTGCTCGTCGGCGTCGTCCTCGACCGGAGCGGGCTGTTCCTCCTCATCCTCCGGAGCCGGGGCGGCCTCGTCGCCCCGGAACGCGGCGAGCGCCGCTGCGGTGTCCGGGTCGGTCAGGTCGAGCGGCTTCCCGTTGAGGACGCCGTCCTCGGCATCGAGGAAGCCGTCGTACGCGGCGGAGATCTCCTCGCCGACATGCACGGTGACGGTCTGGACGTGGGCGACGTGGTCGCTGTGGAAGTCGACGGTGAAGGTGTCCGTACCGACGAAGCCCTCGTCGGGGATGTACCAGGCACGGAGCTCGGAGTGCTCCGAGTCACGGAACGCGAAGACCTCACCGTGGGCCGGCTCGGCCACGACCGCCGCGTAGGCGTCCTCCATCGTCGGCGCGGCGACCAGGTGGACGATCTCAGCGCCCGCCACCCCGGGAGCCAACTGCATGGCCGAGTCCCAGACCAGGGGCCGGTCCCCGAGGTCGGCCGTCTGCGGGCCGTCGACGGCGTGCACGGCCGCCCCCTGATCGTCGGCGAGGTCGGCGTCCGCCTGGAGCGTGATGCCCATGTTCAGCATCTGCCCGTCCACCTCCACGTCGTACCGCACGAGGCCTTCACCGGCCGCGCCGAGCGCGCGGCGGGTCTCCAGGACGTCCACCGCGCCGCCGTCGATGACGTCCAGGGCGGTGAACTCCACCTCCTGGCCGCCCTCCAGGCGGGTGCCGTCCTCGGCCACCGGGGTGAGCGTGAGCGTGAGGTCCTCCGGGTCGTAGCCGTCGTAGGTCTGGAAGAAGGCGGCGGTGACGTTCTCGTGGTCGACGGCCTGGAAGTAGCCGGCCTGGGGGCCATGGGCGTCGTCCCAGGCCGCGGCGGGGCCGGCGAGGGCGACGGTGGTGATGAGGCCGGCGGCGGCGACGGCGGCGGGCAGGTGACGGAGGGAGGGACGACGGGTACGGATGACGGACATGGCAGCTCCTCACTGAGTCGGCCGGACAGGGCCGGCGGCCCCCGCCCCTGCAGCACCGGTGGTCCGGGCTCGATGGGCGGGGTCGCCTCGAGTCTGTCCGCCGAGAGCCTGCCGTGAAAGGGCTGTGCGACGTCGATGCGTGATCGACGCTGGACCGCAACCCGGTCGTGACCGGCGGGTCTCGACGGCGAGCTGGCCGTTACGACGACGAAGGCCCGGTCCGTATGGACCGGGCCTTCTGCCTGGTGGAGGTAAGGGGATTCGAACCCCTGACCTTCTGCATGCCATGCAGACGCGCTACCAACTGCGCCATACCCCCAGGTGGGTGATGCCCCCGTTTCCGGCGGACCGGCCGGAGCACCTGAATAGAATACCCGGCCCGCGGCAACCGCGCAAACCGGCCGAGCGGCGTCGATGGACCGCCGCGGCCCCACGGCCTAGCGTGCAGGGGACGCCCCCATGCCCGCCGCCAGACCAGGAGGTCCTGCATGCCCCCCACCGACGCACCGATCCGCACCGCCCTGATCGGCTACGGGTTCGCCGGGAAGACGTTCCACGTCCCCCTGCTCCACGCCACGGAGGGACTCGCTCTCACCCATGTCGTCTCGAGCCGCCCGGACGCGGTGCACGCGGACCTGCCGGACGTCGTCGTGGTGCCTGACGTGGACAAGCTCCTGGCTCGCCACGACGTGGACCTCGTGGTGATCGCCGCCCCGAACGACCAACACGCGCCGCTCGCGCGCACGGCCCTGAGGGCGGGTAGGCACGTGGTGGTGGACAAGCCCTTCACGCTGAGTCTCGCCGAGGCGCGGGAGCTTCGCGACCTCGCGGTCGAGACCGGGCGGGTGCTGCGGGTGTTCCAGAACCGCCGCTTCGACAGCGACTTCCTGGGCATCGCCGAGCTGGTCCGCTCCGGCCGGCTCGGGGACGTCGTCCACCTCGAGTCCCGGATCGACCGCTTCCGCCCGACCGTCCGGGACCGCTGGCGGGAAGCCGCGGTGCCCGGGGGCGGCATCTGGTTCGACCTCGGACCGCACCTGGTCGACCAGGCGCTCCTGCTCTTCGGTGTCCCCGAACGCGTAGACGCCGACCTCGCGGCCCTGCGTCCGGGCGCCCCGGTCGAGGACTGGGCGCACTGCGTGCTGCAGTACCCGGGCCGGCGCGTGGTCCTGCAGGCGTCGATGCTCGTGGCCGGCGGCAGCCCGCGCTTCGCGGTCCACGGCACGCGTGGCTCCGCGGTGAAGGAACTGCCGGATCGGCAGGAGGTTCAGCTGCGCGCTGGTCTGCTCCCCGGCGCCGAGGGCTGGGGCGTCGATCCGGACCCGATCCTCCTGCACGACGGGGAGGGGAACACCGAGCGCGTCCCCGCGCCGATCGGAGCCCAGCAGCGGTCCTACGCGGGCGTGCGCGACGCGATCCTGGGCCGCGCGAGCAGCGACGCCGCCACCCCCGACCAGGCCGTCGCCGTGATGGCGGTGCTCGAGGCCGCCGTCGCCTCGGCGCGGGAGGGCCGTGCGGTGGAACCCGCACTCACGGCGGCGGAGCGCGCAGCGTACCCCGGCGTGTCCCCCGCACCGACCGCGGCGGAGCGACATCACCGCAGTGCAGAACCGCGGTGATGTCGCGGGGCGGCGGTCGCCTCCCGGCCCCGCACGGGAGTCCGACGACGACGAAGGCCCGGTCCGTACGGACCGGGCCTCCTGACTGGTGGAGGTAAGGGGATTCGAACCCCTGACCTTCTGCATGCCATGCAGACGCGCTACCAACTGCGCCATACCCCCAGATGTGGGCGTCACCCGCGATGTCCACGCGCCGTTTCCGGCCCGTTCGCCTCGCTGGCAACTCGACCAGCGTACACGGTCCCCGCGCGGGCGCCAAATCGGCGTCCTGGCCGGGGCGCCCTCAGATGTTGTAGCCCTCGAGGGTCCAGTCGCCCCAGCCCTCGGCCCCGGTGTTGGCAGTGAACGCGCCCTGCAGTACGGCGGCGCGGGCGTTGCCGATCCGTTCCATCGCCGCGAAGGCCTCGCCCTCGTGACGCAGGAGCAGCCCCGTGGCCGCGCGGATCAGCGCACCGTGGGCCACGGCGAGCAGGGTCTGGGCACCACCGTCGCGCGGGGTGTCCGCCCAGTGCGGGGGAACGTGTCCGCGCAGCGCACGCAGGGCCCGCTCGCCGCCCCCGCGCAGGGTCTCCCCGCCCACGGGGCCGGCGTCGAGCGCCGGCTCGGCCCGCCAAAGGCGGTGCTCGTCCGGCCAGCGTTCCGCGATGGCACTGAGCTCCAGGCCCTCCCACTCTCCCCCGGCCAGCTCCATCAGCTCCGGGTCGACGGCCACGGACGCCGCGCCCACCCGGGCCTCGAGGACGATCTCGGCCGTGCGGCGCGCCCGGGCCAGCGGGGAGCACACGGCCACGAGCTCCTCCGCGTCCTCGACCAGGTCACCCACGGGCCCGCCGGCGGCGCGGCGGGCCTGGCGCTCCCCCTCGGCGTTCAGCTCGATGTCCGTGTGCCCCTGGTAGCGGTCCAGGACGTTCCAGTCGGTCTCGCCGTGACGCAGCAGGATCAGGCGCATCTCCCGGCCCGCTCAGGAGGCGTGCGAGGCGGAGGCGCCGTCGTCCTGGGTGGCCGCGTCCGGTCGGGTGCTCTCCTCCGGCAGGCCGAGGTCGATCGCCGGGGTGTCCTTCCACAGGCGGTCCAGCGCGTAGAACTCGCGGTCCTCGCGATGCTGGACGTGCACCACGAAGTGTCCGTAGTCGAGCAGCACCCAGTGGCCGTCGGACCGGCCCTCGCGACGCAACGGCTTGAGCTGCTCGTCCTTCAACAGCGCCTCCTCGACGCCGTCGACGATCGCGTTGACCTGACGCTCCGAGGCGCCGGAGGCGATCAGGAAGGCGTCGGTCAGGCCGAGCCGCTCGGCGACGTCGAACGCGACGATGTGCGTGCCGAGCTTGTCCGCGGCGGCGGCCGCGGCGGTGGTGAGGGCGTCCAGGGTGGTCTGGGGAACGGTCACGAGGTCTCCTCTTCCGAGACGTAGAGGTGGTGCTTGGCGATGTATTGGACGACGCCGTCCGGGACGAGATACCAGACGGGCCGGCCCCGGCGGACGCGCTCCCGGCAGTCCGTGGAGGAGATCGCCATGGCGGGGATCTCCATCAGGGAGACGTCGGCGCCCAGGCCCATGTCCGAGAGGTCGTGGCCGGGACGGGTGACACCGACGAAGTGCGCCAGGTCCCAGAGTTCGTGCACGTCCTTCCACGTGAGGATCTGGCCCATCGCGTCCGCGCCGGTGATGAAGAACAGCTCGGCGTCCGGGTGCAGGCGGCGCAGGTCCCGCAGCGTGTCCACGGTGTAGGTCACGCCGGGGCGGTCGATGTCCACGCGGGAGACGGTGAACCGGGGGTTGGAGGCGGTGGCCACCACGGTCATGAGGTAGCGGTCCTCGGCCGGGGAGACCTGCCGGTCCGACTTCTGCCACGGCTGACCCGTGGGGACGAAGACGACCTCGTCCAGCTCGAACTCGGCGGCCACCTCGGAGGCGGCCACGAGGTGCCCGTGGTGGATCGGGTCGAAGGTGCCGCCCATGATGCCGAGGCGACGACGGTGCGCGCCCCCGGCGGTGGGCGCGGGGACGGGTGTGCGGGAGGCGACGGTCATGCGCTCAGGAGACGAACGGACGGCCCGCCGCGTCGCCCCCGGCGGAGGCGGCGACGCGGCGGGCCGGTGAGACGTCAGTGACCGGAGGTGTGCGAGCCGCGGCCGGTGCCGTGGTGCTGGACCGCGGTGGTGGGCTCGGGCAGGCGCAGCGCGCGGGAGCGCATGGACATGGTGGCGGCCAGGGCGGCCATCAGCAGCGCGAAGACGAGCAGGCCGTACCAGATGGGGTCCATCGGCAGCTCGTTGACGACGTGGTGGCCCTCCTCGGCGGCGGCCAGGATCAGGGAGGTGTTCAGCATGGATGCTCCTCGGTGCAGCGGGTCAGACGGCCGGGCCGGGGCCGGGCCGAAGGGGTCCTGGTGTCCATCGTAGCCCGGCTCAGCGGCGGATCTGCCCGTCGCCGCGCAGGATCCACTTGGTGGTCGTGAGCTCCTCCAGGCCCATGGGCCCGCGGGCGTGCATCTTCTGGGTGGAGATGCCCACTTCGGCGCCGAGGCCGAGCTCGCCGCCGTCGGTGAAGCGCGTGGACGCGTTCACGATGACGGCCGCGGCGTCCACCTCGGTGATGAACCGCTCGGCCGCGGCCAGGTCGTTCGTGACGATGGCCTCGGTGTGGCCCGTGGACCACCGGCCGATGTGCTCGATCGCCTGGTCGAGGGAGTCCACGACGCGCACGGCCATCTCCATGTCCAGGTACTCGGTGCCCCAGTCCTCCTCGGTGGCGTCCACGGCGTCCCGGGCGTGGTCGCCGCGGTCGGCGAGCGTGGGCAGCCAGGCCCGCGCGGCCTCGTCCACGTGCAGCAGCACGCCGGCACGGGTGAGGGCGCGCAGCACTTCTCGGCCCACCTCCTCCGCGTCCCGGTGGAGCAGCAGGGTCTCGGCCGCATTGCACACGGAGGTGCGGTGGGTCTTCGAGTTGAGCACGATGTCCACCGCCATCTGCTTGGGTGCGGAGGCGTCCACGTACAGGTGCACGTTGCCCTCACCCGTCTCGATCACGGGCACCCGGGCCTCACGGACCACGCGCTGGATCAGCTCACGGCCGCCGCGCGGGACGAGGACGTCCACCGCGCCACGGGCGGCCATCAGGGCGGCGACGCCAGGACGTCCGAGGTCGTCGATGCCCTGGATGATGTTGGGGTCGAAGCCCTGGTCCACGAGCGCCTCCCGCAGCACCTGGATCAGGACCGCATTGGTGGACTCCGCGGCCGAGCCGCCGCGCAGGATCACGCCGTTGCCCGACTTCAGGGCGATGCCGGCGATGTCCACCGTGACGTTCGGACGGGCCTCGTACACGGCGCCCACGACGCCCAGGGGCACCCGCACCTGGCTCATCCGCACGCCGTTGGGCAGCGGGCCGCCGCGGACCACGGTGCCCACGGGGTCCGGCAGGCCGGCCAGGGTCTCCAGGGCGAGGGCCAGCGCCTCGACGCGCGCCTCGTCCAGCTTGAGGCGGTCCAGCATGGCCGCCGAGGTGCCGGCCTCGCGGCCGCGGCTGCGGTCCTCGCGGTTGGCCGTGATGATCGCGGCCGCGTTGGCGCGCAGGGCCTCGGCCATGTGGCGCAGGACGGCGTCCTTGCGGACGCGGCCGGCGGTGGCCAGCTCGGGCACGGCCTGACGCGCCCACTCGGCCCGTTGGCGGACGGCCTCCTCGACCTCGGGCGTCGGCGCCTCGGCGTCCTGGCGGCCGGACTGATCCTGGGGTGCGGTGCTCTCGGTGGTCTGCATGCCCCCAGCCTATCGAGCGCCCCGGACGAGGCACGAGGCCCCGGTCCGTCGCCGCGGCCGGAGCCCGTGCCGGTCAGCGCTGCGGCGGAGCCAGGCGCACCCAGTCGTCGGCGTGCACGACGACGCCGTCGTAGCCCGCGCCCAGGTCCTCGCGGAGGTCGGCGGTCGTCCGCCCGAGCATGGCGGGCAGCTGCGACGAGGAGTACTGCACGAGGCCGCGCGCCCGCACCCGGCCGTGCGCGTCCACGATCTCGACGACGTCGCCCGGCGTGAAGTCGCCCGTGCAGCCGGTGATGCCCGCGGCCAGCAGGGAGCGGCCGCGGTCGATCGCCCCGGCCACCGCGCCGTCGTCGATGACGAGCCGGCCCCGGACCTCCGCCGTGAGGCCGAGCCACGCCGCGCGCGCGGACCGGCGGCGGCCGGTGGCGGAGAACCACGTGCCCACGTCCTCCCCCGCGAACGCGGCGCCCGCGTTCGCGGCCGAGGTGAGCAGGGTCGGGATGCCGGTGGTGGCCGCGATGCCGGCCGCGTCCACCTTGGTCACCATGCCGCCCGTGCCCACGCCCGCGGAACCGGGCACGCGCACGTCGACGCCGGCCAGATCGTCGTCCGAGGTGACCTCCGGGATGCGCCGTGCGTCCGGGTTCGAGGGGTGGCCCGTGTAGAGGGCGTCCACGTCCGAGAGCAGGACCAGCAGGTCCGCCTTGCAGAGGTTGGCGGTGAGGGCCGCGAGGCGGTCGTTGTCGCCGAAGCGGATCTCGCGCGTGGCCACGGCGTCGTTCTCGTTCACGATCGGCATCACGTCGAGCGTGAGCAGCCGCGACAGGGCGCGGTGCGCGTTCGTGTACTGGGTGCGCCGCATGAGCTCCTCGGCGGTGAGGAGCACCTGCGCCACCTCCGTGTCGTGCCGGCCGAAGCTCGTGGTGTAGTGCGCCATGAGCTTGCTCTGGCCGACCGCCGCCGAGGCCTGCTGGGTGGCGGTGTCCTTGGGGCGTCGGCCCAGCCCGAGGTGGGGGAAGCCGGCCGCGACGGCACCGGAGGACACGAGCACCACCTGGGTGCCCTTCTGCCGCTCGGCGGCGAGGACGTCCACGAGCCGGTCGATGGCCTCCACGTCCAGGCCGTCCGGGGTGGTCAACGAGGACGAGCCGATCTTCACGACCACTCGGCGTGCGGCCTGCATCGTCTCCCGCGAGGTCACGGGGTTGGCCCGCGGGTCCTCAGAGCCGCGCGTGGCGGGGGTCGGATAGCGGGTGACGACGGTGCGCCGCACGGACATGGATCATCCCTCTCGATCGTCGGTGTCGGTCCACAGGCCGGAGCGTCGCTCGGCCTCCATCTCGGCCCGGGTCGCCGCACGGGCGGCCCGGCGGGCATCCTGCTCGGCGCGCTTCTCCGCGCGGGTCGCGCGGGTGCGCTCGTCGAGCCGCAGGTCGGTGCCACGGGGCCCGGCGAGCAGCTCGGCTCCCGCGGACAGCGTGGGCTCCCAGTCGAAGACCACGCCCGTGACGTCGTCGCCGATCACGACGGCGTCGCCCGGCCTCGCACCGGCCTTGAACAGGCCGTCCTCGACGCCGGCCCGCTGGAGCCGGTCCGCAAGGTAGCCGATCGCCTCGTCGTTCTGGAAGTCCGTCTGGGCGACCCACCGCTCGGGCTTCTCGCCGCGCACGCGGAACAGCGGCTCGAGGTTGCGTTCCTCGCGGCGGATCGTGAATTCGGCCCGCTCGCCACGGCGGCGATGCCGGCGCGGCACCTCGACGGGCGCGGCCGGCGCGGGCTCGACCACCCGGGAACGGGCCTCCGCCACGAGCTCGGCCATGGCGTACTTGAGGGCGTCCAGGCCCTCGCGGGCCAGCGCGGAGATGTCGAAGACCCGCAGGCCACGGCCCTCGAGCTCGTCGCGGACCATGTCCGCCATCGCGGCGCCGTCGGGCAGGTCGGTCTTGTTCAGGGCGATGAGGCGGGGCCGCTCGTTCAGCGGTACGACGCCCTCCCCGCCCTGGGAGAAGACGGGCTCCACCGCGTAGGCCTCGAGCTCGGCCTCGATGGCCTCGAAGTCGGCGATCGGGTCGCGGTCGGACTCGAGGCTGCCGCAGTCGAGGACGTGCACGAGCGCGGCGCAGCGCTCGACGTGGCGCAGGAACTCCAGGCCGAGGCCGCGGCCCTCCGAGGCACCGGGGATCAGGCCCGGGACGTCGGCCACGGTGAAGCGCACGTCGCCGGCCTGCACGACCCCGAGGTTGGGCACGAGCGTGGTGAACGGGTAGTCCGCGATCTTGGGACGGGCCGCAGACAGGGCAGCGATGAGGGAGGACTTGCCGGCCGAGGGGAAGCCCACGAGCGCGACGTCCGCCACGGTCTTGATCTCGAGCGTCAGGTCCCGGCTCTCCCCCGGCAGGCCGAGCAGCGCGAAGCCGGGCGCCTTGCGCTTCACGGAGGCCAGAGCCGCGTTGCCGAGGCCGCCCTGACCGCCGGCGGCGGCGACGTAGGTCGCGCCCTCCCCCACGAGATCGGCCACGATGTTGCCCTGCTCATCCTTGACCACCGTGCCGTCCGGCACGGGCAGCACGAGCGACTGGCCTTTCTTGCCCTCGCGGTGGTCGCCCATGCCCGGCTGGCCGTTCTCAGCGGACCGGTGCGGGGCGTGGTGGTAGTCCAGCAGCGTGGTGGTCTGCGAGTCCACCACGAGGGTGATGTCGCCGCCGTCGCCCCCGTCGCCGCCGTCGGGGCCACCCAGGGGCTTGAACTTCTCGCGATGCACGGAGACGCACCCGTGCCCGCCGTTGCCGGCGGTGAGGTGGAGGACCACGCGGTCCACGAAGGCTGCCATGGGAGTGCTCCTAGGGGCTGGAGGGATCGGACTCAGACGGCCCAGGGGCCGGAGACGCCGACGGCGGGGGCGGGTCCGGTGGATGCCGGGCCCGCCCCCGCCGGGGCGTCAGGGGGTGCGGGTGTCCTCGCCGGGCGAGGGTCCGCACGCAGACCGCACGAGTGTCAGATCACTCCGCGGCGGGGACGATGTCCACGACCTTGCGGCCGCGGCGCTGGCCGAAGGCCACGGAGCCCGCGGACAGCGCGAAGAGGGTGTCGTCCTTGCCGCGGCCGACGTTGCGGCCCGGGTGGAACTTGGTGCCACGCTGGCGGACGATGATCTCGCCGGCGTTGACGTCCTCGCCGCCGTAGCGCTTGACGCCGAGGTACTGCGGGTTCGAGTCGCGGCCGTTCTTCGAGGAACTGCCGGCCTTCTTATGTGCCATTGCTGTTGCCTAACCTCTCGGATGCTCGGTTTCGCCGGTGCCGGTGACGGCTCAGGCGATCCCGGTGATCTTGACCGTGGACAGCTCAGAGCGGTGGCCCTGGCGCTTCTTGTAGCCGGTCTTGTTCTTGTACTTCATGATGACGACCTTCTTGCCACGGGAGTGGGAGACGACCTCGGCGGTCACCTTCACACCGGCGGCATCGGCGCCAGCCTTGACCTCGTCCCCGTCCACCAGCATCAGAGCGGGCAGCTCGACGGAGCCACCGGTCTCAGCGGGAACGCGGTCAAGGGTAACGAGGTCTCCGACGGAAACCTTCTCCTGGCGGCCGCCAGCGCGGACAATCGCGTACACCACTTGGGACTCACTTCTCTCGACGTTTCAATGGATCAGATCGGGTTCTGCTCGCCCGCACCTCGACCGCGGCTGCGTCCGGGTCCGGCGGTCCCTCACCGGGACATGCGGGAGCGTGCGGGCGGTGAACACCGATGGTCCAGCATACTCGCTGCCGGGCATCCGGACCAAACAGAGGCGTGTCGGCGCGTCGCCGCCGCCCGGGGCAGGCCCGGGGCGGCGGCACCGACGACGGTCAGCGGCCGCGACGGGCCAGGTCGGCGGCCTTCACGCCGACGCCGAGCATCACCGGGGCGGCACCCTGCGGCTCGGCGGGGGTGGACGCCTCGGCCACGGCCGCCGTGAAGCGGCCGCCCTGGGCGCCGCTGGGCGCGGCCTGGACCTGGACGTGGACGCCGTCGGACGACACGGCACGACGCGAGCGCCGGCGCGGCGATCCGGGCGCCGGGGCCGCCTGGGCCTCGGTCGGGGCGTCCGCGGCGGACGCCTGGTCCGCGTCCGCCGTGGGCTCCGCCGTCGGCTCGGTCGCCGCAGGCTCCACCATCACGGCCTCCTCGACGGCGGCCGGGGCGGCGGGCTGCTCGTGGACCTCGGTGGCGTCCGTGGACTCCTCGGGCGAGGGCTCGGTGGCCTCCACCGGAGCCGCGTCCGTGCGGTCGGCCGTCCGCTCGGCGGACGCGTCCGCACCGGCGGCCGGACGGACGACGCCGTCGCTCGAGGCCCGGCGGGACCGGCGGCGCCGGGGCGCCAGGGCATCCTCGGCGGGCACGGGCGCCGAGGCATCCTCGACCGGCTCCGATGCGTCCTCCGCGGGCGCGGCCGCCGAGGACTCGGCGTCCGCGGCGTCGTGCCGCGACGGCGTCGCGCGCTCCGCGCCCTGGTCCTCGGCGTCGGTCTCGGTCGAGGCCGCCTCGCCGTCCCGCCGGGACCGCCCACGGCCACCCCGACGACGCCGGGACCGGCGGGGACGGTCGTCCTGCGCGTCCGCGTCCTCCGGGGACTCGGCCTCCTCGGCCTGCGCGACCGGGTCCTGGTGCTCGGGGGCCTCGGCGGCGGCCGGCTCGGCCTCCTCCTCCGTCTGACGGGGCTGATCGGCGGACTCGGCGGGGCCGTCGTCGTGTGACCGCGCGGCATCCTCAGAGCCCGCGACCTCGGCGCCGGTGTCCCCCGACTCCTCGGTGCGGCCCCGGCCGCGGCGGCGGCCCCGACGGCGCCGGCGACGCGGCGTCTCCTCCTCGTCCGCCCCGGCCGGCTGCCCGGCCTTCGCGGGCCCGGCCGACGCAGCCTCGACGGCCTCGGCCACTGAGTCCTCGGCGGCGTCCGCCGCCTGCTCGGCGGGGGCGGGCTCCTGCGCGGGGGTCTCGTCCTCGGCCACCTTGCCGGAGGCCTTCGCGATCGAGTGCAGGGCGACCCGGGCGGCCTCGGCCCGCTCACGGCGCTGCCGCTCGTCCTCGGAGTCGACGTGCTCGGCGCCCGTCGTCGTGGCCGCGGCGGCGTGGGCGTGCTCGCCCTCGCCGTTGCCCCGGCGCCGGCGACGACGGCGGCCCTCCGCTTCGCCGCGCTGCTCACCGCCGGAGCGGCCCCGCTCGACGGGGGTGTCCTTGATGATGATGCCGCGGCCGGCGCAGTGCTCGCAGGTCTCCGAGAACACCTCCACGAGCCCGGTGCCCATGCGCTTGCGCGTCATCTGGACCAGGCCGAGCGAGGTCACCTCGGCGACCTGGTGCTTCGTGCGGTCCCGGCCCAGGCACTCCACGAGACGGCGCAGCACGAGGTCGCGGTTGGCCTCGAGCACCATGTCGATGAAGTCGATGACGATGATGCCGCCGATGTCCCGCAGGCGCAGCTGCCGGACGATCTCCTCGGCGGCCTCGAGGTTGTTCTTGGTGACGGTCTCCTCGAGGTTGCCGCCGGAGCCCGTGAACTTGCCGGTGTTCACGTCCACCACGGTCATGGCCTCGGTGCGGTCGATCACGAGCGAGCCGCCGGAGGGCAGGTACACCTTGCGCTCGAGCGCCTTGTGGAGCTGCTCGTCCACGCGGTGGGTGGCGTACAGGTCCTCGCCGTCGTGGTCCTCCGGCACCCAGTGGTGCAACCGGTCCAGCAGGTGCGGGGCCACGTAGGTCACGTAGGCCTCGATGTTGTCCCACGTGGCCTCGCCCTGCACGAGCATGGCGGAGAAGTCCTCGTTGAAGACGTCGCGGACCGTCTTGATGGTCAGGTCCGGCTCGGCGTAGAGCAGCTCGGGGGCGAGCACCTTGGTGCCGGACGCCTTCTCCTGGATGCCCTCCCACTGGGCGCGCAGACGGTTGATGTCGTTCTGCAGCTCCTGCTCGGAGGTGCCCTCGGCCGCGGTGCGCACGATCACGCCGGCGTCCTGCGGCAGGTGGTCCTTGAGGATCTTCTTCAGACGCGAGCGCTCCACGTCCGGCAGCTTGCGGGAGATGCCGGTCATCGAGCCTCCCGGCACGTACACGAGGTAGCGGCCGGGCAGGGAGACCTGGCTGGTCAGACGGGCGCCCTTGTGGCCCACCGGGTCCTTGGTGACCTGGACGAGCACGGTGTCGCCGGACTTGAGCGCGTTCTCGATCTTCCTCGGCTTGCCGTCCAGCTGGGCGGCGTCCCAGTTGACCTCGCCCGCGTAGAGCACGGCGTTGCGTCCGCGGCCGATGTCCACGAACGCGGCCTCCATGGACGGCAGCACGTTCTGGACCTTGCCCAGGTACACGTTGCCGATCATCGAGTCCTGCGTGGTGTGCGAGACGAAGTGCTCGGCCAGCACGCCGTCCTCGAGCACGGCGATCTGGATGCGCTGGTCGCGCTGGCGCACCAGCATCTTGCGGTCCACGGCCTCGCGGCGGGCCAGGAACTCGGCCTCGGTGATCACGGTGCGGCGACGCCCGCCCGAGCGGGAGTCGCGGCGGCGCTGGCGCTTCGCCTCGAGCCGGGTGGAGCCCTTGACGCTCTGGACGGTGTCCGAGGCGGTGCTCACGGCCTGGCGCGGCGCGCGCACGCGGGTGACGGTGTGCTCGGGATCGCCGGCCTCGCCGCCGTCGAGCTCCATGTCCACCTCGCCGCGGCGGCGTCGGCGGCGCCGGCGGGAGACCACGGCGCCCTCGGCCCGGTCCTCGGACTCTCCGGCGTCCTCGTCCTCGGAGCGCTGCCGGGACGTGGTCTCGGTGCGCAGGACCTCGATCAGGTTCGCCGGCACGGCGAACGGGTCGGTCGGGTCGACCTGCAGCGTCGGCGCGCTCGGCTCCTCGGGCGCGTCCGCGGCGTCGTCGGACGCGGGGGTCCGCTCCGGCTGAACCGCCCCGGCGGCGGTGTCCGCCGCGGTCTGCGTCACGGCCTGCTCGGCCGTCTCCTCCACGCGTTCGTCTGCGCGGGTCGTGTCCTCGTTGTTGGCCGCCATGGCAGCACCTCCCGCCGACCGACGACGCCACACTCGCCGCCGCCCGGCGTGTCCGCGTCCGCCGCCGGCCGCGTTGCCCCGGGCGCCGTGCGCCACGGGTGCGCCGGGAGGCGGACTCCGAGAAGTCATCGGGTGGACCGCGTCGACCGTCAGGGCCCGGCGCGGAACCGCTGCGCCCTCGAGATCGGGGCCTGGGCGTCACGTGCCGTCCGCCGGCCGGCGCACGGACGCGCACGGGCGAAGCCCGGCGTCCACCTCCCGCACGATGCTCGACGCGGGGGCGCCTCGGCGGCGGCCCGACGTCGGGCGCGCAGCGGGCTGCCCCGCGGTGTGGCCACGGGACGGCCAGGGCCGATTGTCTCACATCCGCCCCGGGCACGCGCCTAGAATCGTGTCCATGCCTGCGACCCCGCTGACGGACGACATCCGCCTCTCCCCCGCCGACGACATCCCCGCCGAGGAGGCCCGGCTCACCTGGTACGCCCGGCCCGCGGGCACGGCGGCGCTGCTCCTGATCACCTCGCTCGTGGCGCTGACGGCCACCATCATCATCATCGTCGAGCGCGCCCTCCTCACCGCGGACCCGACGCACCGCACGTCCTGCGACCTCAACCCGTGGGTGTCCTGCGGCCAGGTGATGCAGTCGTGGCAGGCCCACACCTTCGGCTTCCCGAACACGTACATCGGCGTGGTCGCGTTCTCCGTGCTCATCACCGTGGGGATGTCCCTGCTCGCCGGCGCCCGCTTCGCCCGCTGGTACTGGCTGCTGATGAACGCGGGGATCCTGGCGGGCTTCGCGTTCTGCGTGTGGCTCTGGTACTCGGCCGTCTACAGCATCGGCACGCTCTGCCTCTACTGCATGATCGTGTGGGCCATGGTCATCGCCCAGCTCGTGCTCGTGACGTCCCGGAACCTGCAGACCGGCACGCTGCCGGCCCCGGCCGGTCTCGTCCGCCTCGCCCGGGAGCTGGCCTGGCCCGTGATCGTGCTCCTCTACGTCCTGGTGTTCGCCTCGATCCTGCTGGAACTGGGCCTCGGGGTCGTCGGGATCGACTGAGCCCGCGCTCCCCCACCGGGCACGACGACGGCGGCCGGTCACCCCACCAGGGTGACCGGCCGCCGTCGTGCGGGCCCGGAACGGGCTCAGCCGAACCAGATCGCGAGCTCGCGCTCGGCCGAAAGGGTCGAGTCCGAACCGTGGACGAGGTTCTTCTGGACGGCCTCGCCCCAGTCCCGGCCCAGGTCGCCGCGGATGGTGCCCGGGGCGGCCACGGTGGGGTCGGTCTTGCCGGCCAGCGAGCGGAACCCCTCGATCACCGAATCGCCCGTGACGCGCGCGGCCACCACGGGGCCGGAGGCCATGAACGCGACCAGCGGCTCGAAGAACGGCTTGCCCTGGTGCTCCTCGTAGTGGCGCTCCAGCATGGCACGGGTGGGCGTGAGCATCTTCAGATCGGCGATCACGTAGCCCTTGCGCTCGATGCGCGCGAGGATCTCGCCGACCAGGTTGCGGGCCACCCCGTCCGGCTTGATGAGGACGAGGGTCTCTTCGGTCTGGTGCGTCATGGGGTGTGCTCCTAGCGTCGTCGGACGGCCGCGAGCGCGGTCCGGTTCCCGCCCCACCCTAGTGGGGCCCGGGTCTCAGCGTCCGTGCTCGGCCTCCCAGGCGGCCTCGAGGCGGTCGCGCTGGGCGTTCTCGACGTCCATGGCCCCGCCCTTGATCACGGCGTACGCCCACGTCAGCGCGAAGAGGGCCCCCACCACGAACATCGAGTACTCCCAGAAGCCGGAGGCCAGCAGGACGGCCTGGATCGCCCAGCCGATCGCGATGCCGACGGGCCTGCGCACCAGGGCGCAGGTCAACACCGCGACGACGGCCAGCGCGGAGTAGCCCGCCACGAACCACCAGGCGCCCGGCTCGTCCCGGTGCATGCCGAACAGCATGAGCCCGAGGAAGAAGATGAGCACCGCCTCGAGCATGAGGATCGTGGAGGTGAACAGGGCGCGCACGGAGCGGCGGCGCCGACGAGTGCCGGGGCGCCACTGCCGCTGGGCTCGCGTCTCACGCGCGGGGCGCCAGGACTCGTCGCCGAAGCGCCCCTGCTCCGTGGCGCCTCCGGTCTCCGGCTGGTCGGGGGTCATCGGTCCTCCTCCGGCCGGCGGCGGGCGCCGGCGTCGTCGCGGTCCTCGAGCAGCTCGAGGATCTCCGGATCCAGATCGTCCTCGTCGGCGTCCGCCAGCCCGACGGCGTCGAGCAGGTCGGCGGGGTCGAGGCCGCGGGCGGCCACGGTGACGGGGCCGGCGTGGCGGGGCTCGCCCACGAGGGTGCGGACCTCCGCGGCCAGGGTGATCGAGCCGAGCACGAGCACGCCGCCGCCGGTGCCGGAGGCCAGTTCATCCGCACTCGTCTCCAGGGCCTCCGCGCGGCCGACCGCCCACTCCAGGGCGTCCGGCACGGACTCGGTGGCGTACACGTCATCCTCGGGCCAGCCGGCGTCGACGGCCATGCGGGCCAGCTCCCCGGCCGGGATGGCGCGGGCCGAGGAGGACTGCGTCACCGCGAGGTCCTCCACGTCGTCGCCGAACGCCCGGTAGAGCGCCGCGAGCATGCCCGGCGCGTCCTTCTCCTGGAGGATCCCGACGACCAGCGAGAGGCGGGTGAAGCCGAACGCCTCCTGCACCGCGCGGGCCGTGGCCCGCACGCCGTCCGGGTTGTGGGCGGCGTCCACGATGAGCGTGGGGGCGGTGCGCAGCACCTCGAGCCGGCCGGGCGAGGTGACCTGGGACAGCCCCTCGCGCAGCAGCTCCTCGTCCAGCGGTCGCTCGCCGCCGCCCAGGAACATCTCCAGGGCCGCCACGGCCACCGCGAGGTTCTGCGCCTGGTGCTCCCCGAGCAGCGGCAGGAACAGGTCCCGGTACTCGGCCGCGAGGCCACGCACGGACACCTGCTGGCCGCCCACGGCCAGGGAGCGCTCGAGCACGCCGAACTCGACGCCCTCGAAGCGGAACGGCACGTCGGCCGCTCGGGCCGCCTCGAGCAGCACCTGGGCGGCGTCGCGCTCCTGGGCGGCGGAGACGAGGGCGCCGCCGGGCTTGATGATGCCGGCCTTCTCCTCGGCGATCTCGGCCTCGGTCTCCCCCAGCAGGTCCGTGTGGTCCAGGGAGATGGGGGTGACCACGGAGACGACGGCGTCCGCGACGTTGGTCGCGTCCGTCACGCCCCCGAGGCCCACCTCGAGGACGACGACCTCGACGGGTTCGTCCGCGAACACCGCGAAGCCCAGCGTGGTGACCGCCTCGAAGTACGTCAGCGGGACCTCGCCCGCGGCTTCGAGCTCCGCGTCCACGGTCTGCACGATCGGGAGGATCTCCCCCCACACGCGCACGAAGGTCTCGTCGGCCACCGGGGCGCCGTCGATGCTGATCCGCTCCGTGACGCGCTGCAGATGCGGCGAGGTGTAGCGCCCGGTCCGCAGCCCGTAGGCGCGCAGGACAGCCTCGACCATCCGCGCCGTGGACGTCTTGCCGTTGGTGCCGGTCAGGTGGATCACCGGGGCCGCGTGCTGCGGGTCGCCGAGCAGCGCGAGCACGCGCCGCATCGGCTCGAGCCGCGGCTGCATCTTGTTCTCCGGGGCGCGGGCGAGCAGGTCCCGGTAGACCTCCTCGACCGTGCCCGGGGCGTCCGCGCGCATCACGCGTCCGCCTTCGCGACGGTGACGGCCACGGTCTTCATGGCGTCGTCGGCCGGGTCCTTGCGCGGGTCGGCCGCGCCGGAGTCCACGAGCTCCAGGTCCACCGTGAGGGTCTCCTCCGCGACGAGACCGCGGTGGGCCTCGAGCGCCGCCACGACGGTGGTGGGGCCCTCGATCCGCGTGCGCACGCGGTCGGAGACGTCCAGGCCGGCGGCCTTGCGGGCCGCCTGGACGGCGCGGACCACGTCCCGGGCGGTGCCCTCGGCGGCCAGCTCCGCGGAGACCTCGGTGTCCAGCACGAGGAAGCCGGCGGTGCCGGGCAGCACGCCCACCGCGGTCCCCTCGGGGGCACCGGTGGAGACGGTGCGCAGCTCGTAGAGCGCGGGGGCCAGGGTCACGGTCTCGCCGTCGGCGAGCGTGACCGCCAGGCCCTCGGCCGTCTCCTCGTACGCGCCGGCGTCGACCGCCTGCTTCACGAGCGGCACCTGCCGGCCGAACGCCTTGCCGAGCTCGCGGAAGTTCAGCTTCAGCTCCGTGCCGATGCCGTAGCGGGCGATCGCCTCCTCCGAGAGCTCGGTGAGCTCGACGTCCTTGAGGTTCAGCTCGTCCGCCACGATGCGGGCGTAGGTGCCCTCGAGGCCCGCCGCGTCCGGGACGACGACGGACAGGCGGGGCAGCGGCAGGCGCACCCGGCGCCCGGCCCCCTTGCGCAGGGCCGAGCCGGCCGAGCTGATGCGGCGCACCGCGTCCATCCGGGCCACGAGGGAGTCCGCCTCGGGCCCGTGCGGGAACAGGTCGGCGTCCGGGTAGTCGGTCAGGTGGACCGAGCGGCCGCCCGTGAGACCGCGCCAGATCTCCTCGGCGATCAGCGGCATCAGCGGTGCGGCGGCCCGGGCGAAGGCCTCCAGGACGGTGTAGAGGACGTCGAAGGCGACGGTGTCCTCGTCGAAGAACCGCTCACGGGACCGGCGGATGTACCAGTTGGTCAGGGTGTCCATGAAGCCGCGCAGCGCGTCCGTGGCGTCCGAGACCTCGTAGGCGTCCAGGCTGGTCTTGACCTCCCGCAGCATGCGGCCCGTGGCGGCCAGGATGTACTGGTCCAGGGGGTCCTCTGCGGTGTGCCGCTCCTGCGCGCGGTACCCCTCGGGGCGGGCGCCGCCGTCGTGCGCGGTGTTCGCGTACAGGGTGAAGAAGTGGTAGGCGTTCCACGCCGGCAGCAGCACCTGGCGGACGCCCTCGCGGATGCCCTCCTCCGTGACGATCAGGTTGCCGCCGCGCAGGATGGGGCTGGCCATGAGGAACCAGCGCATGGCGTCCGCGCCGTCGCGGTCCAGGACCTCCGTGACGTCCGGGTAGTTGCGCAGCGACTTGGACATCTTCTGTCCGTCCGAGCCGAGCACGATGCCGTGCGAGATCACGTTGGAGAACGCCGGCCGGTCGAACAGGGCGGTCGCCAGGATGTGCATGGTGTAGAACCAGCCGCGCGTCTGGCCGATGTACTCCACGATGAAGTCCGCCGGGTTGTGCGTGGGGAACCAGTCCGCGCGCTCGAACGGGTAGTGCACCTGGGCGTACGGCATGGAGCCGGAGTCGAACCAGACGTCCAGCACGTCCTCGACCCGGCGCATGACCGCACCCGCCGCGGCGGCCTCGGGGTCCGGGTGGGGGCGGGTGAGGTCGTCCACCCACGGGCGGTGCAGGTCCACCTCGCCCTGGGCGTTGCGCGGCAGGCGGCCGAAGGCCTCCTCGATCTCCGCGAGCGAGCCGTAGACCTCCTGGCGGGGGAAGTCGGGGTGGTCGGACTCCCACACCGGGATGGGCGAGCCCCAGTACCGGTTGCGGGAGATGGACCAGTCGCGCGCGTTGGCGACCCACGTGCCGAACTGCCCGTGCTTCACGTTGCCGGGGATCCAGGTGATCTCCTCGTTCAGCTCGAGCATGCGCTCCTTGATCTGGGTGACCTTGACGTACCAGGACGTCACCGCGCGGTAGATCAGCGGCGTGCGGCAGCGCCAGCAGTGCGGGTAGGAGTGCTCGTAGGAGGCCTCCCGCGCGAGCCGGCCCAGCGAGCGCAGGGCGCGGATGATCGTGCGGTTGGCCTCGAAGACCTGGACGCCGGCGATCTCGCGCAGGTCGCCGCGCCCGACGTCCTCGCGGGCGAACAGCGGCAGGAACCGGGCACCGGAGTCCACGGAGAGCAGCACGGGGATGCCGTTGGCCTCGCACACGCGCTGATCGTCCTCACCGTAGGCCGGCGCCTGGTGGACCACGCCGGTGCCGTCCTCGGTGGAGACGTAGTCGTCCACGAGGATGCGGTGGGCGCCCTCGACGCCGAGGTCACGGCCGTTGACGGTGAAGGTCTCCCCGCGGTGGGCGTCGAACACGTCCGTGAACAGCGGCGCGTAGGCCAGGCCGCCGAGGCGGGCGCCGGGGATCGTCTCGGTGACCGCGGCGCGGGCGGCGTCGGCGTCGGCGTAGCCGAGCTCCTTGGCGTGGGCGCCCACGAGGTCCACGGCCAGGAGGAAGCGGTCCCCGTCCGCGGTCGCGCCCTCGGGGCCGGCCGGCACCACGGCGTACTGGATCTGGGGGCCGACGGCGAGGGCCGCGTTGGTCGGCAGCGTCCAGGGCGTGGTGGTCCAGGCCAGGACGTGGACGCCGGCCAGGTGCGCGGCGAGCGCCGCGTCGGCGCCGCCGTCGGGCACGAGGGCGGGGTCCGCCGGGAGGCCGGTGATCGGGAACGTGACGGTGACCGAGGGGTCCTGGCGCATCTTGTAGACGTCGTCGTCCATGCGCAGCTCGTGGTTGGACAGCGGGGTCTCGTCGTTCCAGCAGTAGGGCAGGACGCGGAAGCCGCGGTAGGTCAGGCCCTTGCGGTGCAGCTCGGAGAAGGCCCAGATCACGGACTCCATGAAGTCCGGGGTGAGGGTCTTGTAGTCGTTCTCGAAGTCGACCCAGCGGGCCTGGCGGGTCACGTAGTCCTGCCACTGGTCCGTGTACTTCAGGACCGAGGAGCGGCAGGCCTCGTTGAACTTGTCGATGCCCATGGCCTCGATCTCGGACTTGTCCGTCATGCCCAGCTGCTTCATCGCCTCGAGCTCGGCGGGCAGGCCGTGGGTGTCCCAGCCGAAGCGGCGCTCCACGCGGCGGCCCTGCTGCGTCTGGTAGCGGGCCACGAGGTCCTTGACGTACCCGGTGAGCAGGTGGCCGTAGTGCGGCAGGCCGTTGGCGAAGGGCGGGCCGTCGTAGAAGACGAACTCGTTCTGCGAGCCGTCCTCGTTGAAGGCGGGACGCTGGTCGATCGAGGCCTGGAAGGTGCCGTCCTCGTCCCAGTACGCCAGGATGCGGCGCTCGATCTCCGGGAAGCGCGGGGAGGCGGGGGTGCGGCCGTCAGGGGCGGAGGAGGCGAGGGGGTACACGGGGGTCCTTTGCGTCCGGGGCGTCGGTTCCGTGCAAGGACGCCCGAGGGCCCGACCCTCCGGCCGGCCGCGGACGCGGTACCACCTTGCTTGCCGGCGTCGGGAGGTCCCCGGGGTGCCGGCCGCTTGATGACTGCTGTGACGGGCTTACCCGTCCGGTTCTACTGGGGCCGTGCGGCCCGTTCTTCCGGAGGCTCGCCGGTGATGGCCGGGTCGACGCCTGTGCCCGCCAGTGTAGTGGACGCTGCGCCGGCCCGGGGCCGCGGGGCCGGAGCGCGTCAGAGGGCGGTGCGCACGGCCGCCGACGCGTCGCCGTCGATCTCCACGTGCACGGCGTCCCGGCCCGAGGCCCAGAGGAGGAGCTCCCCGACCTCGCCGGTCACCGTGACGGGCGCCCGCAGCGCCACGGCCCCACGGGTGACGGTGACCGGGGCGCGACCCGGGCCCTGGAGGACCACCGGCGCCGTGGACGTGCGCAGGAACAGCGGGGCCATGCGACGCAGCGAGCGGTAGAGGGCGTCCTCCTCGTCCGGGGAGAACGGGCGCGGGGCGGGCAGCGAGCCGCCGGTCGCGGACTCGCCGCGCCGGACGTCCTCGAGGTGGATGAAGTGCTCGGCCGCGTTCACGTGCCTGTCCGCCGCCCGCATGGGGTTCAGCGCCGACGGGCCCGCGGCCCACTCCCGCACGACCTCGGCGTAGTCGCGGCGCTTGGTGTCCGCGGTCAGGCGGTCGAGGTGGCGGGACAGCGGCGGGATGAACAGGGCGGCGAAGGCGTCGGGCCGGCTCTCCCGCAGCCAGAGGTGGGCGGCGAGGTCGCGGGTGCTCCAGCCGCCGCACAGGGTGGGCGCGTGGGGGCCCTTCTCGAGCAGGAGGTCAGCGAGACGGGCGCGTTCGGCTGCGGCGAAGGTGGTCATGGGCACCACGGTAGGGAGCGGGCCGCGGCGCGGGCGAGGGGTGGGCCGCGCCGCGGCCGCGAATCCGCCCGACGGGAGGACTCAGCCTCCGGCGCCGAGGAGGACGCTCTCCCGGGAGATGCGGGTCATCTCCTCCCGGTCCACGACCTTCACCCGCTCCCGCGCCACCGGACCGGCCTCCGTGGCCCGCGCACCCAGGGACTTCTCATGGTCATCCAGAGCATGCCAACCGGCCCACGTGGTGTACGGGACCTCACGGGACTCGAGCAGCTCGATCACCGACTCCTCGGAGGGCTCCTGGGCCGTCCACAGCCCCGGCTCGTCCTCGATCAGATGCTTGATCGTCTCCAGGGAGTCACCCTTGGTGTGCCCGATCAACCCCACGGGGCCGCGCTTGATCCAGCCGGAGGCATACAGGCCGGGGACGGGGGCGCCGTCCGCGTCGAGCACGCGGCCCTGCGCGTTCGGGATCACACCGCGCACCTCATCGAACTCCACCCCCTCCACGGGCGAACCGAAATACCCCACCGCCCGGTACACCGCCTGCACCGGGTAGTCCACGGTCTCCCCCGTCGGACGGACCCCACCGGAACCGTCCAACTCCATCCGGCGCATCCGCAGGCCGTCCACCCGGCCGTCGCCGTCCTCGTCCAGGAACTCCTCCGGGGCCTGGAGGAAATGCAGGTGCAGCCGACGCGAGGCGCTCTGCTGACGGTCCTCCTGCTCCATGAGCCAGTTCGTCAACGTGCCCACCATGGTGCGGACCTGATTGTTCTCCTCGATCGCCTTCTCCGAGGCCTCATCGAAGTCGAAGTCCTCCTCGTACAACACGATGTCCACATCCCGGGAATGCGCCAGCTCCCGCAGCTCCAACGGGGTGAACTTCACCTGCGCCGGCCCACGCCGGCCGAACACGTGCACATCCGTGACCGGGGAAGCGGCCAGATCCCGGTACACGTTGTCCGGGATCTCGGTGGGCAACAGGTCCTCGGCATGCTTGGACAGGATCCGGGCCACATCCAGGGCCACGTTCCCGTTGCCGATCACCGCCACCTGCGTGGCCTCCAACGGCCAATGCCGCGGCACATCCGGGTGCCCGTCATACCAGGACGCGAAGTCCGCGCCACCGAACGAGCCGGCCAACTCCACCCCCGGCACGTCCAGGGCAGCGTCCCGCACCGCACCGGTGGAGAACACGATCGCGTCGTAATGCCGACGCAGATCCGCCAGGCTCAGGTCCGTGCCGTAGTCCACATTCCCCAGGAAACGGATGTCCCCGCGGTCCATGACCTTGTGCAGCGCGGTGACGATGCCCTTGATGCGCGGATGGTCCGGGGCCACCCCGTAGCGGATCAGGCCGAACGGGGCCGGGTACCGGTCGAACAGGTCGATGCTGACACGGAAGTCCCGTTCCTCCTTGGTCAGGATGTCCGCCGTGTACACCCCGGCGGGTCCGGCACCGATGATGGCGATGCGCAACGGGCGGTCAGGCCTCGAGGGGGTCAGGGTCATGCTCGTGCTCCTTCGGAGGTCGGGTTCAGGGTCAAGATCGGGGCAGGGACACCGGCTGCAGGCGCGCCGGTGGCGTAGGGGCTCAGGCGCACGACGTCGCCCACGACGATCACGGCGGGGTTCTCCACACCGACGGCGGCCGCCTGCGCGGCGATGGTCTCCACCGTGCCCACGGTGACCCGCTGGTCCGGCATCCAGCCGCGCTCGATGATCGCCACGGGCGTCGCGCCGTCGAGGCCGCGCTCCGTCAGTCGGCGCGCGGTGTCCGCGAGCCGGCGCACGCCCATCAGCAGGACGAGCGTGTGGTCGGCCCGGGTGGGCACTTCGGCCAGCTCTTCGTGGCCGGTCACCAGCGTGAAGCCGGTGGCGACGCCGCGATGGGTGACCGGGATCCCCGCGGCGGCGGGCACCGAGACGGCGCTCGTGACACCGGGGACCACCTCGACGTCGACGCCATGGGCGCGGCAGTGCGCTGCCTCCTCGCCGCCGCGGCCGAGCACGTACGGGTCGCCGCCCTTGAGCCGGACGACGAGGCGGCCGGCCCGGGCCTCCCGGACCAGGACGGCGTTGATCTCGTCCTGCGTGGCCAGGTGGTTCCCGGGGGCCTTGCCGACCTCGATCACGGGCACCGCCGGGTCCAGCTCGGCCAGGAGGGCGCGCGGGCCCAGCCGGTCGGCGACCACCACGTCGGCCTCCGCGAGCAGCTGTCGGCCGCGCACGGTGATGAGCCCGGAGTCGCCGGGGCCGCCGCCGACGAGGGCCACGCGGCCGGGCTCGGCGGACGCGCGCCGCCGGCGCAGCGGCAGCCGCCCCGTCGACAGGGCGAGGGTGATCGCATCCTTCAGGGCGCGGGCGCGGCGAGGGTCTCCCCCGGCGTTGACGGCCACGGTCACGTCCCCGGCCCGGACGACGGCGGGCGTCCAGGCGGCGGAGGACTCGGCATCGGAGGCGTCGACGCACCAGACGCGGCGGGCCTCGGCGTCGGAGGCCACGGCCCCGTCCACGGCCCGGTCGCCGGTGGCGGTCTGGGCGAACCAGACCCCGTCGAGGTCGGACGGGCGGTAGGGGCGGCGGTGCAGGGTGATCAGGCCGGCCGCCGCGAGCCGCTCCACCTCCTCCCCCGGCTCCGGGGCCACCACGGTGACGAGCGCGCCGGCGTCGAGGAGGGCGCCCATGCGGCGGCCGGCCACGCGCCCGCCGCCCACCATCAGGACGGGCCGGCCGAGCAGACGCAGGGAGGTGGGGTACAGATCGGACGCGGTCATCGCGTGCTCCCTTCCAGCAGCCCCCGGCGGCGCAGCATGCGCCGCTCGACGGGGCCGAATACGGCCAGTTCGACGAGGACGCCGACGGCCAGGATGGTCAGGACGGCGCAGAGGACGACGGCGAGGTCGGACGCGGCACGTCCCTCGTGGAGCAGGGTCCCGAGTCCCACGCCCATGGGCCCGCCGACGGCGATGATCTCGGCGGCCATGAGGCCTCGCCACGCGAAGGCCCAGCCCTGGCGCAGGCCGGAGACGAAGGCGGGCAGGGCGGCCGGGAGGACCACCAGCAGGGCGGTCTCGAGACGCGAGGCGCCCAGCACCCGGGCCGCGCGACGCAGCTGCGGCGGCACCTGGTCCGTGCCGGTGGTGAGGCCGGCGACCACGGCGGGGACGGCGCCGGTGAGCATCACGAAGTACGCGGTGGCGTCGCTGAGGCCGAACCACAGCACCGCGAGCGGCACCCAGGCCACGTTCGGCAGCACCATCAGGGCCGTGAGCAGCGGGCCGAACGCCCGCCGCAGGACGCTGACCTGTCCGAGCACCAGGCCCAGCCCGACGCCGACGACCACGGCGAGTGCGAAGCCGACGACGGCGCGGCCCACCGACGTCGCCACTGCCTGCTGGACGAGGCCCTGGGCCCACAGCGTCCCGAAGGCCCCGACGACGTCGCCGGGACCGGTGATCGGCTCACCGCGCGCACCGGCCAGCCACGCGAAGGCCTGCCAGATCGCCACGAGCAGGACGACGGCGGCCACCGGGAGCAGGACCCGGCTCCAGTCCCACCCGGCCAGACCCGTCCGACGGGTCGAGTCGACGGCCTGGAGCGCGTCGAGGCCGCTGTCGAGCTCGCGCAGCTCGTCGTCGGTGGCGGCCCCCGGCGCGCGGCCGGGGGCGTCGAGGGTGGGGGTGTCAGTGCGCATGGCGACGGATCTCCTGACCGAGTCGGGCGGTGATGGCGGCCGTGAGGGCGGCCGCGGCGGGCGCGTCGTGGCGGGCGGCCGCGGGCACGTCCCATTCGGCGACGACGCGACCCGGACGTGAGGACAGCAGCAGCACCCGCTGGCCGAGGCGGACGGCCTCGGCCACGTTGTGGGTGACGAACACGACCGTCCGACCGGTCTGCCGCCACACGCGCTCGAGCTCCCCATGCAGCAGGTCGCGGGTGATCGCGTCCAAGGCCGCGAACGGCTCGTCCATGAGCAGCAGGGGGCGGTCCTGGGCGAGGGCCCGGGCCAGGGCGACGCGCTGGCGCATGCCGCCGGAGAGCTGGTGGGGTCGCAGGTCGGCGGCGTCGTCGAGGTGGACGAGGCGCAGCAGCTCCCCGGCACGCTCCCGACGCTCCCCCGCGGCCACACCGGCGAAGCGGAGGGCGAGCTCGATGTTGCCGCGGGCGGTGAGCCACGGGAAGAGGGCGGCGTCCTGGAACATGAACGCGGCCCCCTCCCGGGGGGTCTTGACGACGCCCGCGGTGGGCGCCTCGAGCCGGGCGACGAGGTTCAGCAGGGTGGACTTGCCGCACCCGGACGCACCGAGCAGGCAGACGAACTCGCCCGGCTCGATCCGCACGGAGACGTCCTCCAGCACGGGCGTGGGCCCGCCGAAGCTCTTGCCCACGTCCTCCATCACCACCGTCATGACCGCTCCCGTCGCGCCGTCGTCATCCGGATCAGGCCTCGTCGCCGCCGCGCACCATGCCGGCGGCGAGCGTGGCCCCGTCGTGGGGGTCGATCACGAGGAACGCCCCGGTGCGCCGATGCACGGCGTAGGGCTCCACGGGCAGCGGCGCGGCCAGGTGCAGGCGCACCTGTCCGATGTCGTTGAGCCCGAGGGTCTCGGCCGGGTCGAGCCGCAGGGTGTCGAGGTCGAGCCGACCGGCCACCTCCTGGACGAGCGCCCGGACGACGGCGGTGCCGTGCTTGACGAGGACCTGCTGCCCGACGCGCAGCGGTGCGGCGGAGAGCCAGCACAGCGCGGCGGCCACCTCCGCGGTGGGGCGCGGGGCGGTGTCCGCGGCGGCGATCGTGTCCCCGCGGGCCACGTCCACCTCGTCGGCCAGGCGCAGGACCACCGACTGCGGGGAGGAGGCCTCCTCGAGGGATTCCCCGGCGGCGTCCACGCCCACCACGGTGGTGGTGCGCGCCGGCTGCCCCGGGGTGAGGACGGCGACGGCGTCCCCGGGCCGGACGGTGCCCGCGACCACCTGCCCGGCGTAGCCGCGGTAGTCGCGGAACACCTCGGGGTCGAGGCCGGGGGCCAGGGCGCCCTGGGGGCGCACCACGAGCTGCACCGGGAAGCGGAAGGAGGCGGCGGCGTCGTCCTCGGCGTCCGCCCCGGGCAGGGACTCGAGCAGCTCCATGAGCGTGGGGCCGGTGTACCAGTCCGTCCGCTCGGAGCGGGTGACCACGTTGTCGCCCTGCAGGGCGGACACCGGGACGCTCACCGCGTCGGAGAGGCCGAGCTCCCGGGCCACGCGCCGGACGTCCTCGGCGATCGCGGTGAAGACCTCCTCGGCGTAGTCCACGAGATCGATCTTGTTGACGGCGACGATCACGTGCGGCACCCGCAGCAGGGCCACCACGCTGAGGTGGCGCCGGGTCTGCTCCACCACGCCCTTGCGGGCGTCCACGAGCAGCACGACCGCATCGGCCGTCGAGGCGCCCGTGACGGTGTTCCGGGTGTACTGCACGTGCCCGGGGCAGTCGGCCAGCACGAAGGTGCGCCGGTCCGTGGCGAAGTACCGGTACGCGACGTCGATCGTGATCCCCTGCTCCCGCTCGGCGCGCAGGCCGTCGGTCAGCAGCGCCAGGTCCAGCCCGCCCTCGGCACCGCCGAAGCCGCGCTCGGCGGAGGTGCGGGCCACGGCCTCGAGCTGGTCGGCCAGGACGGCCTTGGAGTCGTGCAGGAGGCGGCCCACGAGGGTGGACTTGCCGTCGTCGACCGAGCCGGCCGTGGCCAGGCGGAACAGGGTCCCGGCGGGGGCGTGCCGGTCCAGCAGTGCGGTGCTCATCAGAAGTACCCGTCCTTCTTGCGATCTTCCATGGCCGCCTCGGAGATGCGGTCGTCGGCGCGGGTGGCCCCGCGTTCGGTCAGGGTGGAGGCGGCGACCTCGAGCACGACGTCCTCGACGGTGGCGGCCTCCGAGAGGACGGCGCCGGTGCAGGACATGTCGCCCACCGTGCGGTAGCGCACCGTCCGCGTGGTGACCTCCTCGCCCTCGGTCGGGCGGGAGTGCTCCCCCACGGCGCGCCACATGCCGTCGCGGCGGAAGACCTCCCGCTCGTGCGCGTAGTAGATGGAGGGCAGCTCGATGCCCTCGCGGGCGATGTACCGCCACACGTCCAGCTCGGTCCAGTTGCTGATGGGGAACGCGCGGACGTGCTGGCCGGGGGTGTGACGGCCGTTGTAGAGGTTCCACAGCTCGGGGCGCTGGTTGCGCGGGTCCCACTGGCCGAACGCGTCCCGCAGGCTGATGATCCGCTCCTTGGCCCGCGCCTTGTCCTCGTCACGGCGGCCTCCCCCGAAGACGGCGTCGAACCGGTTGGTCCGGATCGTGTCCAGCAGGGGGGTGGTCTGCAGGGTGTTGCGGGTGCCGTCGGCGCGCTCACGCAGCTCGCCGCGGTCGATGTACTCCTGCACGGAGCCCACCACGAGCCGCAGGCCGAGCCGCTCCACCGTGCGGTCGCGGAACTCGAGGACCTCGGGGAAGTTGTGGCCGGTGTCCACGTGGACCACCGGGAAGGGGATCCTGCCCGGCCAGAAGGCCTTCGCGGCCAGGTGGAGCATCACCACGGAGTCCTTGCCGCCCGAGAAGAGCATGGCGGGGCGCTCGAACTCGGCCACCACCTCGCGGATGATGTGGATCGCCTCGGCCTCCAGGGCGTCCTGGACGTCGGGCCCGGCAGGGCTCACGGTCCCCGGGTCGGGGGCATGGGTGAGGGTCATCGTGTCTCCTTGGTCTGTCTCGGGAGCGGCGCTCAGACGTGGATGCCGCACTCGGTCTTCGCGGTCCCGGCCCAGCGCCCGGCACGGGGGTCCTCCCCGGGGGCGACGGGGCGGGTGCAGGGGCGGCAGCCGATCGAGGGGTAGCCGTTCTGCAGGAGCAGGTTCACGGGCACGTCGTGGTCCGTGGCGTAGCCGACCAGGTCGTCGAAGCTCCACGGGGCGACGGGGTTGACCTTGACCATGCCGTGGGCCTCGTCCCAGCCCACCAGCGGGGTGTTCGTGCGCGTCGGCGCCTCGTCCCGGCGGACGCCGGTGAACCACAGGTCGTATCCGGCCAGCGCCCGGTTGAGGGGCTCGACCTTGCGCATCGCGCAGCACAGCCCCGGGTCACGGGCGAACAGGTCCTTGCCGTGGCGCTCGTCCTGCTCGGCCACGGTCACCTCCGGGAGCACGTCCACCACGGTGACGTCGAGGCGGCGGGCCACCTCGTCGCGCGTCGCGAGGGTCTCGGTGAAGTGGTAGCCGGTGTCCAGGAAGAGGACGTCCACGCCGGGCATCCGCTGCGCCACCAGGTGCGGCAGGACGGCGTCGGCCATGGAGCAGGCCACGGCCGCCCGGCGGAGGTCCACATGGCGGGCGGCCCAGTCGACCACCGCCTCGGCGGGGGCGTCCCAGCCGAGCTCGGCGGCGCCGGACTCCGCGAGCGCCTGCAGGCGCTCGAGGTCCTCGGTCGGACGGGTGGGGGGAACGGTGCTCATCGGAGGGCCTCCTCGTCGACTCGGTGCGCCCACCGGGCGAAGGTCTCGCCCGGCTCACGCTGCTCGTCGTACCGGCGGACGACGCGCTCGACGTAGTCGACCAGCCCGTCCGCGCGGACCTTCAAGCCGCGGACGCTGCGTCCGAGGCCGGCCTCGGCGCGGTCCACGGAGGCCAGCCCGCCGCCCAGGTGAACCTGGAAGCCGGGCGTCTGGCCGCCGTCGTCGTCCGGGAGCAGCTGGCCCTTCAGGCCGATGTCCGCGGTCTGGATGCGGGCGCAGGAGTTGGGGCAGCCGTTCACATGCAGGCTCAGCCGCTCGGGGAGGCGGTCGGCGAGGTCGGCCAGGCGCTCCTCGAGCTGGGCGATCGCGGCGGTGGCGGTGTCCTTCGTGTCCACGATGGCGAGCTTGCAGAACTCCAGGCCCGTGCAGGCGATGGTGGAGCGGCGGAATACGGACGGCTCCGGGTCCAGTCCCAGCTCCTTCAAGCCGGCCACGACGGCGTCCACCCGGTCCCGCTCCACGTCCAGCACCACGATCTTCTGGTGGGGGGTGGTGCGCAGCCGCGTGGAGCCGTGGGCCTCGAGCAGGTCCGCGAGGGCGGTGAGGGTGGTGCCGCTGGAGCGGCCGACGACGGGAGCGGCGCCGATGTAGAAGCGGCCGTCCTTCTGCTCGTGGACCCCCACGTGGTCGCCGGGACGGGTGGGCGGGGCCGGGGCGGGTCCGTCGGGCAGGGCGTAGCCGAGGTACTCCTCCTCCAGCACGGTGCGGAACCTCTCCGGCCCCCAGTCCTCGAGCAGGTACTTCATGCGGGCCTTGTTGCGCAGGCGCCGGTAGCCGTAGTCACGGAAGATGCTCACGACGGCGTGCCACACCTCGGGGGCGCGCTCGGCCGAGACGAAGGCACCGATCCGGTCGGCCAGGCGGGCCTTCGTGGACAGGCCGCCGCCGACCCACAGGTCGTAACCGGGGCCCAGCTCGGGGTGCACCACGCCGATCAGGGAGACGTCGTTGATCTCGTGGACCACGTCCTGGGAGGGGTGTCCGGTGATGGCGGTCTTGAACTTGCGGGGCAGGTTGGAGATCTCGAGGTCGCCGATCCAGCGGTCCGCGATCTCCCGGATCACGGGCGTGGGGTCGATGATCTCGTCCGCGGCGATCCCGGCCACCGGTGAGCCGAGGATCACGCGCGGCACGTCGCCGCAGGCCTCGGTGGTGGACAGGCCCACGGACTCCAGGCGCCGCCAGATCTCGGGGACGTCCTCGACGCGGATCCAGTGCAGCTGGACGTTCTGCCGGTCGGTGATGTCCGCGGTGTCACGGCCGAAGTCGGTGGAGATCCCGCCGATCACGCGCAGCTGCTCGGTGGTGAGGTCGCCGCCGTCGATGCGCACGCGCAGCATGAAGTAGCGGTCCTCGAGTTCGTGGGGCTCCAGGGTGGCGGTCTTGCCGCCGTCGATCCCCTGCCGACGCTGGGTGTACAGGCCCCACCAGCGGAAGCGGCCGTGCAGGTCGTCCGAGGGGATCGAGTCGAAGCCCTCGTGGGCGTAGACCTGCTCGATGCGCTCGCGGACGTTCAGGCCGTCGTCCTGCTGCTTGAACTCCTCGTTGTGGTTCAGGGGGGCGGTCCCGTCCACCTTCCACTGGCCGTGCGGCTTGGCGGAGGGACGGCGCGGAGTGCGCGCCGGCCTCGACGTCTCGTTCACCTGGGTCATGGCCGCCACGCTAGGAACCCGGCATGCCGGCCCCAAGATCGTCGACGCGGTTCGTCACGTTCCCGGGGCCGGGCCGCGGCGGGGACCCGGTCCGGCCCCGGTCGTGTGACGGACGGCTCAGCGGCCTCCGGCGGCTCCCCTCGGGGCCTCTACGAGGGCGGACCGCAGCCGGTCCAGGGCGATCCGCGCCACCAGCGGATGCGGCAGCAGGGGGTCGGTGACCGCGTCCGCGCCGGCCTCGCCGAGCCGGTCGTGGAAGTACCCGGGGGCCAGCAGGTGGGCGGCCACCACGGCGCGACGGCCGGCGGCGTGCACCCGGGCGACGGCGTCGGGCACACGGGGGGTCGCCGCCGCCCCGAACGCCGCGGTCACGGGCAGTCCCGTGGCCCGGGCCAGGGCCCCGGCCAGGGCGTGCACCTGGGCCTGGCCGTCCGCGGCGCGGGTGCCGGCCGCCGCCAGGATGACGTCCGATGTCGCGGCCTCACCGGCCGGCACCGCCCGGGCCACCCGCTCGGCCAGAACGGTCACCAGGCGCGGCTCGACGTCGTCCCCGGCCCCGGCCAGCGGTGCGGCGGCGATCGTGCCGGGTCGGGCGGCTGCGGCGTGGTGGATGTCGTGGTGGACGTGATGGCCCAGGGACAGCAGCAGCGGCACGATCACGGCCGGCTCCCCCGGGGGCAGGGCCGCCACGACCTCGTCGAGGGAGGGGCTCTGCACGTCCACGTAGGCCTCGTGGACCTGGGCGCCCGGCCCCTCGGCGGCCAGGAGGGCCGCCAGGTCGGCACGGAGGCCGTCGATCACGTCGCGGCCGGCCGCGTCGTGCGTGCCGTGGGCGCAGGCGATCACGTGCAGCACGGGCGCGCTCATGCCGAGCCCACCGCGTCGGCCCACACGTTCTGCGGCCCGCCGCTCACCGGCGGATCACCTTGTGCTGGGCGGCCTGGGCGACCGGCCGCATCACGATCTGATCCAGGTTCACGTGGTGGGGCAGCTCGACGGCGTGGACGCACACCTCGGCGACGTCCTCGGCGGTGAGCGGCTTCTCCACGCCCGCATACACGGCGTCCGCGGCGGACTGGTCGCCGCCCAGGCGGTTGCGGGAGAACTCCTCGGTGTGGACCATGCCCGGCAGCACCTCGATCACCCGCACGTTGTGCTCGGCCTCCTCCAGGCGCAGCGCGCCGGTGAGCCCGTGCTGGCCCATCTTCGCGGCGTTGTAGCCGGCGCCGCCCTCGTAGGCGGTGACGGCGGCGGTCGAGGTCAGGTTGAGCACGGTGCCCTCGCCGTGGGCGCGGAGCATGGGCAGGAACGCCTGGCACATCGTGAGGGTGCCGAGCACGTTGACGCGGTACATCCACTCCCAGTCGGCGCGGTCGCCGTCGCCCACCGCGTCCGTGCCGAGCGCGCCGCCGGCGATGTTGACGAGGGTGTCGGCGCCGCCGTCGGCCTCGACGCGCGAGGCCAGCGCGGCGACGGCGGCCTCGTCCGTGACGTCCAGGGCGGCGGGGACGACGTCGCCGCTCACGCCCTCGGCCCGGGCGTCGGCAGCGAGGGTCTCGAGGCGCTCGGCCCGGCGGCCGACCGCGTACACGCGCCAGCCGCGGCGGGCGAGCTCGAGGGCCGTGGCGCGGCCGATGCCGCTCGTGGCCCCCGTCACGACGGCGGCGCGGGCGGGGTTCTTCGCAGGTTCATGGGTGTGGCTCACGCCTCCGACCGTAGCCGAGCCGCGCCGTTCGGAGCACCGCCCGGATCACCTCCGCCAGGTCGAGCGACTGAAAGGGCGGGACGTCCCGGGCGTCGTCGCAGGCCCGGCCCGCCGCCCCGGTCATGGGAGGATGGCGGGCATGGCTGAGAACACGCAGGGCACAGACACGCCCATCGACGCATCGACCCCGTCCACCCCCGCCGCCGGCGCCGTGGCCGTGCCGGACAAGCCGGCCCTCGAGGGCCTCGAGGAGAAGCTGACCGCCCGCTGGGCCGACGAGCGCACCTACGCGTTCGACACGCAGACCACCCGCGAGCAGGTCTACTCGATCGACACTCCCCCGCCGACCGCCTCCGGCTCGCTGCACGTGGGCCACGTCTTCTCCTACACGCAGACCGACGTGCTCGCCCGCTACCAGCGCATGAACGGCAAGAACGTGTTCTACCCGATGGGCTGGGACGACAACGGCCTGCCCACCGAGCGCCGCGTGCAGAACTACTACGGCGTCCGCTGCGACCCCGCCAAGCCGTACGTGGAGGGCTACCGCCCGCCGGAGAAGCCGGCGAAGAACCAGCGCGACTGGGACGTGATCTCCCGCAAGAACTTCATCGAGCTCTGCGAGGAGCTCGCCGTCGAGGACGAGAAGGTCTTCGAGGACCTCTTCACCCGTCTCGGCCTGTCCGTCGACTGGGACATGACCTACCGGACCATCGACGACGTCTCCCGCGCCGTCTCCCAGCGCGCCTTCCTGGCCGGCATCGCCTCGGGCGACGCCTATCTGGCCGAGGCCCCCACCATGTGGGACGTGACCTTCCGCACCGCCGTGGCCCAGGCCGAGCTCGAGGACCGCGAGGTCCCCGGCGCCTACCACCGCTACGCCTTCACCGCTGCGGACGGCGAGCAGGTCTTCATCGAGACCACCCGCCCCGAGCTGCTGGCCTCCTGCTCCGGCCTGGTCGCCCACCCGGACGACGAGCGCTACCAGCACCTGTTCGGCACGACCGTCACCTCCCCGCTGTACGGCGTGGAGGTCGAGGTCTTCCCGCACCCGCTGGCCAAGCCGGACAAGGGCTCCGGCATCGCCATGGTCTGCACCTTCGGCGATCTCAACGACGTCACCTGGTGGCGCGAACTGCAGCTGCCGACCCGCACCCTGATCGGCCGTGACGGCCGCTTCGCCGCCGACACCCCCGAGTGGATCACCACGGACGCCGGCCGACAGGCCTATGCGGACACCGTGGCCGGCCGGACCGTCTTCTCCGCCAAGCAGGGTGTGGTGGACGCCCTCACCGCGGCCGGCCTGCTGGACGGGGAGCCGAAGAAGATCATGCACGCCGTGAACTTCTACGAGAAGGGCGACAAGCCGCTCGAGGTCGTCACCTCCCGCCAGTGGTACATCCGCAACGGCGGCCGCGACGCCGACCGCCGCGCGGAGCTGATCGAGCGTGGCCGCGAGATCTCCTGGCACCCGGAGCACATGCGCCACCGCTACGAGAACTGGGTCGAGGGCCTCAACGGCGACTGGCTCGTCTCCCGCCAGCGCTTCTTCGGGGTGCCGATCCCGGTCTGGTACCCGCTGGATGCGGAGGGTGAGCCCGACTATGAGAACCCGATCCTCCCGGCCGACGAGCAGCTGCCCGTGGACCCGGCCGCCGAGGCCGCCCCGGGCTACGCCGAGGACCAGCGCGACGTCCCCGGCGGCTTCACCGGCGACCCGGACGTCCTGGACACCTGGGCCACCTCCTCCCTGACCCCGCAGATCGTGGGCCGCTGGTCCCGTGACGAGGCGTTCTTCAACAACGTCTTCCCGTTCGATCTGCGCCCGCAGGGCCACGACATCATCCGCACCTGGCTGTTCTCCACCGTGGTGCGCGCCCACGCCCTCAACGGCTCCGTGCCGTGGACGGACACCGCGCTCTCCGGCTGGATCCTCGACCCGGACCGCAAGAAGATGTCCAAGTCCAAGGGCAACGTGGTGGTCCCGACCGACATCCTGGACCAGTTCGGCTCGGACGCCGTCCGCTACTGGGCCGCCTCGGCCCGCCTCGGCGCAGACACCGCCTACGAGGTGGCGCAGATGAAGATCGGCCGCCGCCTGGCCATCAAGCTGCTCAACGCCGCCAAGTTCGTGCTGAACCTGGGCGCCACGCAGGACGCCGTCATCCGCACGGCCGATGACGCCGCGGCCGTCACCAACCCGCTGGACGCCTCCCTGCTGGCGCGCCTGGCGGCCACCGTGGAGCAGGCGACCCGCGCGTTCGAGGCCTATGACTACGCACGGGCCCTCAACGTGACCGAGCAGTTCTTCTGGGCCTTCACGGACGACTACGTGGAGCTCGTGAAGGACCGTGCCTACGGCGGCCACGGCGAGGCCGAGCAGGCCTCTGTGGTGACCACGCTGGCCACCACCCTGGACGCCCTGCTGCGTCTGCTGGCCCCGTTCCAGCCGTTCGCCACCGAGGAGGTGTGGAGCTGGTGGCGCGCCGGCTCCGTGCACACCGCCGCGTGGCCGGGCGCCGCGGACGAGGTGGCGTCCCTGTCCTTCGCCGCCTCCGCCGGTGACGCCGAGGTCCTGCCCACCGTGGCGCAGGTCCTCGGCGGCGTCCGCAAGGCGAAGTCCGAGGCCAAGGTGAAGCAGCGGACCCAGGTGCGCTCCGCCGTGGTGACCGGGCCGGCCGAGTGGCTCGAGAAGCTGCGCGGCGGCCTGGCGGACCTCAAGGCGGCCGGCAACATCGCGGACCTGTCCCTCACGCGGGGCGATGCCGGCGAGTCCGCGCCCCTGACCGTCTCCGACGTGCAGCTGGCACCGGTCGAGGACGACTGATCCCCGCCGCACGTTCCCCGAAGGTGTCTCGGGAGCGCACGCGGCACGACGACGGCCCCGTCGCCCGTCACGGGCGGCGGGGCCGTCGTCACGCTCGTGCTGCGAACCCGAGTCTGCCCTCAGCGTGGGATGTTCGTGGCCCGGATCCGGTAGGGCACAGCACGCGTCGGACAGTCCGCCGCCGGATCGGAGTTCGTCGGGAGGCGGCCCTCCCGGGGGTGTCGTGGTGCACCTCCTGGTCGTGCTCTTGCCGCATGTCGCAGTGCGGTCACCGCGGCGGGGGTGGACACTGAGAGGATGAGACCCACACCCGATCCCGCCCCGGCCGGCCGCCGCGCCTCCGACGCCTCCGCCCGGCGGATGTCCGCCGCCCTCGCCGCCATGGGCGTGCTCCACTTCGTCCGACCCGAACCCTTCGACGGGCTGATCCCGCCGTTCCTGCCCGGCTCGGCCCGCGCGTGGACCCACGGCTCCGGCGTGGCCGAGCTGGCCGTGGCGGGTCTGCTGGCCGTCCCGCGCACCCGGCGCGCGGGCGGACGCGCCGCGCAGGCGCTCTTCCTCGGCGTGTGGCCCGGCAATGCGTGGATGGCCTGGCAGTGGCGACGCCGGCCCTGGCCGGCGCAACTGGTCTCCCTCGGGCGGCTGCCCCTGCAGGTCCCCCTGATCCGCGCGGCCGGCCGGGTGGCGCGCAGCTGACCCCCGCCGCCCCGCGCCCCCGACGACGCCGTCCCCACACCTTCGCGCTGAAGGTGTGGGGCCGGTCTCGTGCGAGCCGGGAGGGCTCAGTCGAACTGCGGATCCGTGGTGCGGGCCCGCTTGATCTCGTAGAAGTACGGGAAGTCGGCCAGGGCGACGGCGCCGTCGAAGATGCGGCCCGCCTCCTCGCCGCGCGGGATGCGGGTCATCACGGGACCGAAGAAGGCCGTGCCGTTGAACGCCACGACGGGCGTGCCGACGTCGTTGCCCACGAGGTCCTCGGCCTCCTTCTGGCTGGCGCGCAGCTGCTCGTCGGCCACGTCGGTGCGGGCGGCGTCCAGGATGTCCGCGTCGTGGCCGAGCTCCTCGAGGGCCTCGGCCACCACGGCCTCGAAGTCCGTGCGGCCCTGCTCGTGGATGCGGGTGCCGACCGCGGTGTACCACGGGCCGAGCGCCTCGGCACCGTACCGCTCGCGCACCTGCACGGCGGCGCGGGCCGGCAGCCAGGCCTTCTCGAGGCGGGCCAGGTACTCGGGGTCCAGGTCGCGGCCCTCGTTCAGGATCGCGAGCGACATGATCTTGAAGACCACCCGCACGTCGCGCACCTTCTGGACCTCCAGGATCCACCGAGAGGTGATCCAGGCGAACGGGCACGTGGCGTCGAAGTAGAAGTCGACGGTGGGCTGCTGCGTGGTGTCGGTCATGCTGTGCTCCTTGCGATCAGGGAGCCGTCTCGGCTCCGGTCGGTCCTGCTGGGCGACGGCGGTCAGGCGCTCCGGCCGCGTCGACGTCGTTCCACCTCGGCCGGGATGAGCGTGGGCTCGGCCTCGCCGCGCACCACGTCCCCGGAGATGACGACCGTGCCCACGTCCGAGCGGGAGGGCAGCTCGAACATCACGGGCTTGAGGACGTTCTCCATGATGGAACGCAGGCCGCGGGCGCCGGTGCCGCGGGCCTCGGCCTGGGCGACGACGGCGTCCAGGGCGTCCTGCTCGAACTCGAGCTCCACGCCGTCCATGAGGAACATCTTCTGGTACTGCTTGAGCAGGGCGTTCTTCGGTTCGGTCAGCACCCGCACGAGCTGTTCGTGCGTGAGGTCCTCGACGGTGGTGATCACGGGCAGGCGGCCGATGAACTCGGGGATGAGGCCGAACTTCAGCAGGTCCTCCGGCCGCACGTCCGCGTAGGTGACGTCCCCCGCGCCCAGGTGGTTCAGGGGCGCGCCGAACCCGATGCCCTTGCGGCCGGCGCGGGAACCGATGATCTCGTCCAGGCCCGCGAACGCGCCCGCCACGATGAACAGCACGTTGGACGTGTCGATCTGCAGGAACTCCTGGTGGGGGTGCTTGCGTCCGCCCTGCGGCGGCACCGACGCCACCGTTCCCTCGAGGATCTTCAGCAGGGCCTGCTGCACGCCCTCGCCGGAGACGTCCCGGGTGATGGAGGGGTTCTCGGACTTCCGCGAGATCTTGTCGATCTCGTCGATGTAGATGATGCCCTGCTCGGCCTTCTTCACGTCGTAGTCCGCGGCCTGGATGAGCTTGAGGAGGATGTTCTCCACGTCCTCGCCCACATAGCCGGCCTCGGTGAGGCTGGTGGCGTCCGCGACCGCGAACGGGACGTTGAGCCGCCGGGCGAGGGTCTGCGCGAGATACGTCTTGCCGGAGCCGGTGGGGCCGACCATGAGGATGTTCGACTTGCCGACCTCGACGTCCGCCAGGTCGTCCCGCTCGGTGAGGCGGTCGGCCAGGTCACCGCTCCGCGCCTGCGGCCCACGCACGCGCTTGTAGTGGTTGTACACGGCGACGGCGAGGGAACGCTTGGCCGCCTCCTGGCCGATCACGAAGCTCTCGAGGTGGTCGAAGATCTCCTGCGGGGTGGGCAGGACGGTCTCGTCCGCCTCCGCCGCCTCGCCGAGCTCCTCCTCGATGATCTCGTTGCACAGCTCGATGCACTCGTCGCAGATGTAGACACCCGGGCCGGCGATGAGCTTGCGCACCTGCTTCTGGCTCTTCCCGCAGAACGAGCATTTCAGCAGGTCAGCGCTCTCTCCGATACGCGCCATGGTGGTACTCCTCGGGGGCCGGGCGGAGACGTCCGCCCCGCGCGGGCGGCGTCGCTGTCAGATTCCGTCCAGCATACGGCCGTGGACGGACACGTTAAGGGACCGGGTCCCCGGTCGGCGTCGAGGGGTCCGACCGCGCGGCCGGACCCCTCGGCGGGCGTCGTCGGTCAGGCGGACGGGCGGGTGATCTTGCGGGAGGCGAGGACCTCGTCCACAAGGCCGTACTCGAGGGCCTGCTCGGCCGAGAGGAACTTGTCCCGGTCGATGTCCTGCGAGACCTCCTCGGGCGTGCGGTTGGTGAGGGAGGCCAGCGTCTCCTCCATCCACACGCGCATCCGGTTGATCTCCTGGGCGTGGATCTCCAGGTCCGTGGCGGTGCCGCGGTCGCCCTGCATCGCCGGCTGGTGGATCAGCACGCGCGCGTTGGGCAGCGCCAGACGCTTGCCGGGGGCGCCCGCGGCCAGCAGCACGGCCGCGGCGGAGGCGGCCTGGCCCAGGCACACGGTCTGCACCTCGGGCCGGATGAACTGCATGGTGTCGTAGATCGCCGTCATGGCCGTGAACGAGCCGCCCGGCGAGTTGATGTACAGGGTGATGTCACGCTCGGAGTCCATCGCCTCGAGCACGAGCAGCTGGGCCATCACGTCGTCGGCCGACGCGTCGTCCACCTGCGCGCCGAGGAAGACGATGCGGTCCTCGAAGAGCTTGGCGTAGGGGTCCTGACGCTTGAAACCGTAGGGGGTGCGCTCCTCGAACTGCGGGAGGATGTAGCGCGCGTCCGGCGTGGGCAGGGAGGGCATCCCGGTGGGGAGCCCGGCGGGGAACTGGGTCATTCTTGGTCTCCTGGAGAGGGTCGGGACGGTCCGGGCCGGGCTCAGCCCCGGACGCCGCCGCCGCCGGTCACGGACGCGGCACGGTCGGCGATGTGGTCGATGAAGCCGTACTTGAGGGCCTCCTGCGCGGTGAACCACTTGTCACGCGCGTTGTCCTCGAGGATGGTCTCCACGGACTGGCCGGTCTGCTCGGCGGTCAGCTCCGCCATCACCTGCTTCATGTGCAGGATCAGCTGGGCCTGGATGCGGATGTCCGACTCGGTGCCGCCGATGCCGCCGGAGGGCTGGTGCATCAGCACGCGGGCGTGGGGGGTGGCGTAGCGCTTGCCCTTGGTGCCCGAGGCGAGCAGGAACTGGCCCATGGACGCGGCGAGGCCGGTGGCCACCGTCACGACGTCGTTGGGGATGTACTGCATCGTGTCGTAGATCGCCATGCCCGCGGTGACGGAGCCGCCCGGGGAGTTGATGTACAGGTAGATGTCCTTCTCCGTGTCCTCGGCCGAGAGCAGGAGCAGCTGGGAGCAGATCGCGTTGGCGTTGTCGTCACGGACGTCCTCGCCCAGCCAGACGATGCGCGACTTCAGCAGCTGGGTGTAGAGGAAATCCTCGCGCTGCGCCGGGTCCACCGAACGCATGCTGGGGGTGATGTCGGTCATCACTTCCGCCTTCCTGTCGAGATGTCCACGGGCCCCCCGAACGGCGGCCGCTCGCGCGGACGGACGGGTCCCTGATCGAGTCCGACACTAGCCGGGCGTCCGGGCCAGCGCGCGGGACGCCGTCGGCGTTTCGCTGTTGGCGCAGGTTGTCGCGGGCCCTGCCCGGGGCCGCCCACCGTGACCTCGGGACGACGACGGCGCCCCCGCCGGCGTGGGCGGGGGCGCCGTCGTCGTGGCTCGGCGGGGGTGCGCCCCCACCGGCCGGGATCAGGCCTGCTCGGCCGCCTCGGCGCCCTCTGCCTCGGTCGCCTCGGCCTCAGCGTCGAGGGCCTCCTGGCCGCCCGGGGTCACGAACGCCGTGAGGTCCACGGCCTTGCCGTCGGTGTCGGTGACCTCGGCGTACTCGAGGACCTTGGCCAGGGCCTTGCGGCGGCGGACCTCGCCCATGATCATCGGGATCTGCCCGCCCTGGTCGAGCATCATGGCGAACTGGTTCGGGTCCATGCCGTACTCGGAGGAGGTGGCGATGATGTACTCGATCAGCTCACCCTGGTCGACCGTGACCTCCTCGGCCTCGGCGACCTCGTCCAGGATGATCTCGTTGGCGAACGCCTCGCGGGTGTTCTGCTCGAGCTCGGCACGGTGCTCGGCGGTGTCGTGGTCGTCGCCCGCGGTGTGGCCGCCGGCGGAGAAGTGCTGCTCGACCTGCTCGGCGATGACGCCGTCCGGCACCGGGACCTCGACGAGCTTGGCCAGCTCCTCGAGGACCTTGTCGCGGGCCTCGACGCCCTGGCGGCTCACGGCCTCCTCGGCGGCCTGCTTCTTCAGGTCCTCCTTGAGCTCGGCGATGGTGTCGAACTCGGAGGCCAGCTGAGCGAACTCGTCGTCGGCCTCGGGCAGCTCGCGCTCCTTGACGGCCGTCAGCTCCAGCTTGACCACGGCGGTCTCGCCGTCATGCTCGCCGCCGTTGAGCGTGGTCTCGAAGGTGGCGTCCTCGCCGGCGGACAGGCCGTCGAGGGCCTCGTCGATGCCCTCGAGCATGGTGCCGGCGCCCACCTGGTAGGACAGGCCCTCGGCCTGGTCGACCTGCTCGCCGTCGACCGTGGCGGTCAGGTTCATCGTGACGAAGTCGTCCTGGGCGGCCGGGCGGTCCACGTCCTTGAGGGAGCCGAAGCGCGAGCGCAGGGCGTCGAGGGCCTTCTGCTCGTCCTCCTCGGTGGCCTGGGCGGGCTCCACCGTCACCTTGAGGCCCTTGTAGTCGGGCAGCTCGATGGTCGGGCGCACGTCGAACTCGGCGGTGAAGACCACCGGGCCCTCGGCGTTCTCCGCGTCCGGGGTGGCGGTCACGTCGACCTCGGGGCGGGAGATCGGGGTGAGCTCAGCCTCGGCGATGGCGGCGGAGAACCAGGTGTTCAGACCCTCGTTGACGGCCTGGTCCACGACGACCTCGCGGCCGAAGCGCTGCTCGATCAGACGCGCCGGGATCTTGCCCTGGCGGAAGCCCGGGATCTGCACCTGGTTGGCGATGTCCTTGAACGCCTTGTCCAGGGCGGGCTTCACCTCCTCGAACGGCACCTCGACGGTCAGCTTGACGCGGGTCGGGCTGAGGTTCTCTGCGGTGGACTTGACCACGGATGACTCCTGTTGGTGGTGGTGGATGGTCTTGACGTCGAGTCGGGGTGACAGGATTTGAACCTGCGGCCTCACGCTCCCAAAGCGCGCGCTCTACCAAGCTGAGCTACACCCCGCCGTCGTCCCCGACGCCGGCGGGCTCACGCGGTGGAGGCTCGCCGGACACCCGAGGGACTGCCCGAGGGCAGACTGTGGAATCCTAGCGCGCCGTCTCGCGCCCCGCGAAAAGCCGCGACCGCCGGCCCGTGAAGCCGTCCATCGTGGCGTTGACCCCGAGGACGTCCATCGCGCGGTCGAAGACGGGCGCCGGCAGGGCGCGCAGGGGGGCGATCAGGCCGACGGCGCGGGGCAGCAGCAGACGGGTGCGGCCGGCCTCGACGGCTTCCAGCACCTCCTGCGCCACGTGGTGCGGATCCAACACGGGCAGCAGCCAGGGCACCCGGCTGCGCACGCCCGCGAACATCCCCGTGTCGACGTAGAAGGGGCAGACGGCCAGGGAGGTGACGCGGCTGCCGTCCTTGCGCAGCTCCGCGGCGAGGGACTCGGCGAAGCCGACCGCGGCGTGCTTGGTGGCGGAATAGTCCGTCTGACGTGCGACGCCGACCAACCCCGCGGCCGAGGCCACCGTGACCACGGCCCCGCGGTCCCGGGCCCGCATTCCGGGCAGGACCGCCCGGGTCAGCCAGTACGGCGCGAGTGCGTTCACCTCGAAGGTGCGGCGGATGCCCTCCTCCGTGGCGTCCTCGAGGCGCACGCCCGTCACGACGCCCGCGTTGTTCACGGCGACGTCCACCTCTCCGGCGCGGGCGGCGGCGGCCTCGACGGCGGCCGCGTCCGTCACGTCCACGCGCTCGGCCTGGGCGTCCGCGCCCTGAGACCGGATCTCGGCGGCGACGGCCTCAGCCCCCTGCAGGTCGAGGTCCCAGACGACGACGCGGCCCGCGCCGCGGCGGGCGGCCCCCAGGGCGATCAGTCGACCGATGCCGGACGCGCCGCCCGTCACGAGGACGGTGGCGCCGCGCAGGGACAGGGGACGACGGCCGGCGAGGGCGGACGCGGCCCTGCGGAGGGCGGGACGGGAGCCGTGCATCATGCCTCTTCCCCCACGGCCGACGCGGGCCCGCCGTGATACGGTGTCAGCCGCTGGTCCGCGCCGAGCGCGGCCCCGCGGGGATGTAGCTCAATGGTAGAGCCCCAGTCTTCCAAACTGGCTACGCGGGTTCGATTCCCGTCATCCCCTCCGGACCTCATGAGCCGGGTCATCGTGTGCACACGATGGCCCGGCTCATGGCTTTCTCGGGTGCGTCGTCGTCCGCGCCGGTGCCTTGACCGCTGTGCCCGGTCGGGCCTGCTACAGGCCCCTCAGCTCTGACAGGTGAGGCACCGGTAGAGCTTCCGGGCCGCCATCTCCTCCACCACGATCGTCTCGCGCCCGCACACGAGGCAGGCCAGGCCCTGCCGCTGGTACACGTAGTTCGCGTGCTCGGGCCAGGCCGATTCGGCAGGGATCCCCGGCCGGTGCTCGGGCCGCGTGGTGACGATCCGCCCGAGCCGCACGCCCTCCCGCATGAGCGCGGCGTTGTCCGCCCAGAGGAATGCCAGGTCCGACGCGGAGACCTCCCGGGCCGGCCGCCACGGGTCGATGCCGGCGCGGAACAGCGCCTCGGCCCGGAAGATGTTGCCGATCCCGCTGACGGCCGCCTGGTCCATCAGCACGACGCCGATCGGCCGCCGTGTCCGCCGGGCGAGGTCGTAGAACGGCGCGGGATCGTCGTCGCTCAGCGGATCCGGGCCCAGGCCGGCGACGACGTCGGCAGCCTCGGCCGGAGTGAGCGCGCGGCACCGGCTCGCGCCGATCAGGTCGGCCCAGCCGTGCTCGGCGCGCAGTCGCAGCCGGACCGTGGCGGCCGGCGGCGGGGGCTGGACCCAGCCGTCGGCGTCGCGAGCGGGCTCGGCGGCCGGGGCGCCGTCGTCGTGGACCTCCCGCTCGCCGATCCGGCGGGGTGCGCCGATCGAGGACGCGGCCGCGAAGTCCTGATCCCCGCCGAAGGTCCACGCCCCGTACATGCCCAGGTGGACGTGGAGCACGTGGCCGCCGGAGACGTCGGCGAAGAAGTGCTTGCCGTGGGCCCGGGCGCGCTTCAGGACCTGGCCGTCGAGCAGGGCGGCCCCCTCGGCGAAGCGGCCCTGCGGACTCGTGGCGCGGATCCGGCGGCCGCCGAAGACGTCGGTGAACTGGCGCGCGAGACGGTGGACGGAGTGGCCCTCAGGCACTCACATCAGCACCTCTCCGGTGGTCTCGTAGTGCGCGATCTTCCCGATGCGGCGCACGTGGCGCTCGTCCTGGGAGAACGGTTCGGCCAGGAACGCCTCGATGAGCTCGGTGGCCTCCTCGAGCGAGTGCTGTCGACCGCCGACGGCCACGACGTTCGCGTCGTTGTGCGCGCGGGCCAGCCGCGCCGTGTCCAGGTTCCAGGCCAGGGCGGCTCGGACGCCGGCCACCTTGTTGGCGGCGATCTGCTCGCCGTTGCCGGAGCCGCCCAGCACGATGCCGAGCGAGTCCAGTCCCTGCTCGCGGTCGGCGACGACGGCGCGGGCGGCGTTGATGCAGAAGCCCGGGTAGTCGTCCTGCGCGTCGTACTCGGTGGGTCCGTGGTCCACCATCTCGTAGCCAGCGGCGGTGAGGTGCTCCACCAGGTGGGCGGACAGCTCCATGCCGGCGTGGTCGGTGGCGATGTGGACGCGCATGCGCAGACTCCTCCAGAAGGACGACGGTCGGGTGGGGTCAGTCTACTGACGGCCCCACCCGACCCCCTGCCCCGGGGCGGGCCGGCTCAGATCAGCGCGACCGATCGCTCGGGCTCGCGCACCGGCATGGGCTCGGGCTCCCCACTCGCCGAGGAGAGGAAGCCCTCCCCGGTGAAGTGGCCGTTGCGGGCGCGGAAGTCGTAGGCGTAGTCGGGCCAGATCAGCGTCAACTTGCCCGAGCGGGGGTCGACGTACCAGGAGTGGCAGCCGCCGTCCACGAGCCACACCGAGGTGGCGGCCCGCTCCTGGAGACGGTCCACGTACTCCTCCTGGGCGAGTGTCTCGGGGACCATCGTCCTAATTCCCTCGTGCTCCACCCGGTCCAGGGCCTCCAAGATGTACGCGATCTGCGACTCGATGATGTAGACGATCGAGTTGTGCCCCAGCGAGGTGTTCGGCCCGTTGATGGCGAACAGATTCGGGAATCCCGCCACGGCCGTGGAGTCGAACGCCGCCATGCCGCTGCTCCAGTGATCGGCCAGGGAACGGCCCTCACCGTCGTGGACGCGCTCGGCGAACGGCGGCTGGGCCGCCTCGAAGCCGGTGCAGAGGACGACGACGTCGACCTCGTACCCGTGACCGCTCACGCCGAACAGCCGGCTCCCCTCGACGCGGTCCAGCGCGCTGTCCTCCAGGGTGACGTTGTCCCGGGCCATGGCCGGGTAGTAGTCGTTGGAGACGAGCACACGCTTGCAGCCCGGCAGGTACCGCGGCGTGAGGCGCTCGCGGAGCTCGGGGTCAGAGACCGCGGCGGCCAGGTGCCCGAGGGCCTGGGCCCGGACCTGGTCCAGTGCGGCCGGCACACCGCGGCGCTGGGCATAGTTCGACTCGGCGAACCAGAAGATGTCGTCGCGCTCGCGCTGCATGGTGTGCGGGGCGCGCTCGAACATGCGGCGCACGGCCGCGGAGTACGGCTTGACCACGCGCGGGGTGACCCACGCGGGGGTGCGCTGGAAGACGACGAGCTCGGCCGCCGTCGCCGCCAGCTCGGGGATGACCTGGATCGCGGAGGCGCCGGTGCCGACGACGGCGACACGCTTGCCCTTCAGGTCCACCGTGTGGTCCCAGCGGGCGGAATGGATGACCTCGCCCTCGAAGGCGTCGAGACCCGGGACGTCCGGCAGGCGGGGGTCGGCGAGGTGCCCGGTGCCCATGATGAGCCAGCGTCCCGTGTAGGTCCCGCGCGGCGTCCGCACCGTCCACCGCTCCGTCTCGGGGTCCCAGTGCGCTTCGAGCATGTCCGCCCCGAGACGCAGGTGCGGGGTGAGGCCCTCGTCCTCGGAGAAGCGCACGAGGTAGTCCTGGATCTCCGGACCCGGTGTGTAGAAGCCCGACCACTGCGGGTTCGGCGCGAAGGAGAAGCTGTAGAGGTGGCTCGGGACGTCGCACGCGGCACCCGGGTAGGTGTTGTCCCTCCAGGTCCCGCCGACCTGCTGGGCGCGGTCCAGGATGAGGAAGTCCTCGCGGCCGTGACGCCGCAGCTGGGCGCCCATGCCGAGGCCGGCGAATCCGGAGCCGATGATGAGGATCTCGGCGGACTCGTCGCGCGGTGCGGGGCGCACGTCGGTGGTGGTGGTCATGGCGGTGGTCATGGCTGGCCCCTCTCTCAGGCGTGGGTCTCGGGGATGATCGCGCCGGCCGGGTGGCGGTCGGGCTCGCGCAGGTACAGGTCGACGATCTGCATGAGTTCGGCCGGGCGCTCGAGGAAGAAGGCGTGGCCGCTCGTCATGGTCGTCAGCCGCGCGTCGTCGATGATGCCGAGCAGCTCGTACTGGTGATGGGGCGGGACCATGATGTCCTCGGCACAGGAGACGATCAGTGTCCGCGCGGTGACGGCGGAGAGACGGTCGGCGACGTCCACGCGGGCGTTCAGGTCCATCTGCCGGGCGGTGAACTCGTCCGCGGTCAGGGAGGCGAGCGCCCCGTCGAGCATGGCCGGGGTCAGGGAGCGCAGGGCCAGCGGGGACAGGCCGCAGAAGGCCGTGTAACGGGCCAGGGCATCAGGGCTCGTGGCGTACAGGTGCCGCCAGACCTCGTTGCGCAGGCGCTGGTGGACATCCGTCGTCGCCCAGCCGGCCACGAGCACGAGGTTCTCCACACGGCGACCGAGGTCGGCGGCCAGCTGCCCGGCCACGACGGCGCCGAGTGAGTAGCCCAGCAGGTCGAACGCGGCGTCGGGGCCGAGGAGCTCGTCGACGACAGCCCGCACCTGGCCGACCAGCAGGTCGACGGTCAGGTCTGCGGCGGGGTCGGCCGTCGGCGCCCAGTCCACGGCGATGACGCGCGTCCGCGTGGCCATCATCGGGAACAGGTGGCCGAAGTGCGAGGCGGTCGTCCCGCCCGTGCCGTGGACCAGCACGAGAGGCCGGTCGAGCTCCCCGGGTGTCACCGAGTCGTGGCAGGTGACGGAGGCACCGTCCACGCTGACGGTGCGCGTGACGGTCGATGCGGTCAGTGGCATGAGGCTCCTCCTGGAAACCGATATGTGGACTATGGGGACGACACCCGCGATGTGACGCGCCCTACATTTCCCAGCATGGCGCGTTCATTTCTCGGAATGCAAGTAGAGCGGCAATCATTTAGTCCATCAGATGGAACTGGCTCCGACGCCGGAGCTGCGGCACGATCGACCGGTGACCCCTATGACCCCACCCACCGGCGTCCTGCCCCGTGCCGCCCTCGTGATGCGCCTGCTGCACGAGGCCGGACCCGCCGGCCTGCGGCTGAGCCAGCTCGTCCAGCGGACGGGTCTGCCCCAGCCCACCGCCCATCGACTGCTGGCCGACCTGGCGGAGCAGGGTGCCGTGACCCGGCGCGGGGCCGCCTATGCGCTCGGTGATCGGTGGGGCCCGGTCGGGTTCGAACCGGTGACGCCGCGGTGCCTGATCGAACGCGAGGCCAGCCGGGCCGTGGTCCAGGCCGCCGCGGACGAGCTGGGGGACACGGTCTACCTGGCGGCACGGGCTGCGGGCGGAGTGGCCTACCTCCTGCGATGCGACGGCGACTCCCCCGTGCGCGTCTTCACCGTGGAGGTCGGCGAGGTCAAGCGGCTTGCCGCCGGGTACGCCGGCATCGCGCTCCTGGCCGCCCTGCCGCCCGAGCGCCGGCGAGCGGAGGTGGACGCGGTCGTCGCCCGGCCTCCCCGCCGCTGGAACCTGACGGATGACGGGGCCCTGCACGACCTGCTGGACACCCTGCTGCGTCAGATGGACGAGCAGGGGTGGTGCGGCGGTGTGCCGGTCGTGCCCGGGGTGGCCGGAGTCGCCTGTGGCGTCCCGGCGCGGACGGGAGGCATCCCCCAGGTGTCCCTCACCGCCTCGGCGGCCGAGCAGCGGATGCCACCGGCACGCGTGCCCGAGGTGGCTGAGGTGCTGCGTGCGGCGGCGACCCGACTGGCCGAGATCGGGGGCTGAGCACGCCGGCCGGCCCGCCCTTCCGCGGCCGTCCACGACGCCCGGGCCAGGTGGCACACTGGGGAGCACCGTGCCATGGCCCCCATCACAGGCGCCCGGCCGTGCCGCATCCACCCGACCCCAGGAGGAGTCCGACCGTGACCACCGCCGCCGCCATGAACATCACCCGCGAAGAGGCCGCCGCGCGCGCGGCCGCCCTCACCGTGGACGCGTACGAGGTGAGCCTGGACCTCACCCGCGGAGCGGAGCACTTCCACACGGCCACCACCGTGACGTTCGCGGCCACGCAGGACGCGGTGGGCACCCACACGTGGATCGACTTCGTGGCGGAGCAGGCTCCCACGGTGACCCTCAACGGCGAGGCCCTGGACGTGGCGGACTTCGACGGCGCCCGACTGCGGATCGGCCCGCTGGCGGCGCAGAACACCCTCGTGGTCGACGGGCTCGGGGACTACAGCAACACCGGCGAGGGCCTGCACCGGTTCGTGGACCCCGTGGACCAGGAGGTCTACCTCTACACCCAGTTCGAGGTGCCGGACTCCCGCCGCATGTTCGCGGTGTTCGAGCAGCCCGACCTCAAGGCCGCGTTCCGCTTCACGGTGACCGCGCCGGCGCACTGGGCCGTGGTGTCCAACCAGCCGGAGGCCTCCCGCCGCACCCTCGGCGTCGTGGCGAACGAGGAGAACCCGCAGGGGGTGGACGCCGCGGTCTGGGAGTTCAAGCCCACCCCGCGCATCCCCTCCTACATCACCGCGCTCGTCGCCGGCCCGTACGCCTCCGTGCACTCGGAGCTGACCAGCGCCGACGGCCGCACGATCCCCCTCGGCGTCTACTGCCGCGCGTCGCTGGTGGAGCACCTGGATGCGGAGAACGTCTTCGAGCTCACCCGCCAGGGATTCGAGTTCTTCGAGGCCCAGTACGGCCACGCCTACCCGTTCGAGAAGTACGACCAGCTGTTCGTGCCCGAGTTCAACGCCGGCGCGATGGAGAACGCCGGTTGTGTGACCTTCCTCGAGTCGTACGTCTTCCGCGGGACCGTGCCGGAGGCGCTGATCGAGCGCCGCGCCATCACGATCCTCCACGAGCTCGCCCACATGTGGTTCGGCGACCTGGTCACCATGCGCTGGTGGAACGACCTGTGGCTCAACGAGTCGTTCGCCGAGTTCATGTCCACGCTCGCCGCCGCTGAGAACACGCAGTACACCGGCGCCTGGACCACCTTCTCCTCCATGGAGAAGAACTGGGCCTACCGCCAGGACCAGCTCTCCTCCACGCACCCCATCAAGGCCCGGATCCGCGACCTCGACGACGTGCTCGTCAACTTCGACGGCATCACCTACGCCAAGGGCGCCTCGGTGCTCCGCCAGCTCGTGGCCTGGGTGGGCCAGGAGAACTTCATGGTCGGCGTCCGCGCGTACATCGCCAAGCACGCGTGGCAGAACACGGAGCTGCCGGACCTCATGACCGAGCTCGAGGCCGCGTCCGGCCGCGACCTGTCCGAATGGACCCGCGTGTGGCTCGAGACCTCGGGCGTGAACACGCTGCGCACCGAGGTGGAGACGGATGAGGCCGGCACCATCACCGCGCTGCGTCTGCGCCAGAGCGCCCCGGACGGCTCACCGTCGGCGCCCGGCGACGACGTGCTCCGCCCCCACCGTCTGGCCGTGGGCTTCTACGACGTGGACGAGGCCACCGGCCGCCTGATCCGCACCGAGCGCTTCGAGCTCGACGTGGCCGGGGAGGTGACCGAGGTCGTCGAGGCCGCCGCCCGCCGTCGTCCCGCCGTGATCCTGCCCAACGACGACGACCTGGCCTACGCCAAGCTGCGCCTCGACGACGCCTCGTGGGAGGCCGCGTCCACCCGTCTGAAGGATGTGGACGGCTCCCTGGCGCGCACGCTGCTGTGGGGGGCGGCCTGGGACACCGTGCGCGACGGCGAGGCCTCCGCCGCCTGGTTCGTCGACCTCGTCCTCGCCAACGTCGGCCACGAGCGGGACTCCTCCGTGGTGCAGACGCTGCTGCGCCAGCTCGCGACGGCGATCGGCCTGTACCTGCCCGAGGACCAGGCCGAGGCCGTGCGGGTCGCGGCGGCCGACCGTCTGTGGGGCCTCGTCGCGGAGGCCGAGGACGGCTCGGACAACCAGCTGCAGTTCGTCAAGGCGTTCGCCCTGCACGCGCGCACCACGGCGCAGCTGGACCGCCTGTCCGCCCTCGTCGACGGCACCCGCACCGTGCCCGGGCTGGACCTCACCACGGACCTGCGCTGGGAGCTGCTCACCGCGCTGGTGGCGGCCGGCCGCGCCGGGGAGGCCGAGATCGCCGAGGCCGAGCGCGCCGACGCGACCGCCACGGGCGCGCTCGCCGCGATCCAGGCCCGGGCCGCCGTGCCGACGGCCGAGGCGAAGCGCGCGGTCTGGGACCGGGTGATGGCCGGCGAACTGTCCAACACGGAGCAGCGCCAGGCCCTGATCGGGTTCGCCCGGGTCCATGACGCCGCGCTGATCGCGCCCTTCGCGGACGCCTACTTCGAGGGCGTCGAGGCGATGTGGGACTCCCGTTCTCACGAGATGGCCGAGACCGCCGCGACGCTGGGCTACCCGACCGCCCAGGTCACCCCGGAGATCGCCGACCGCGCCACCGCCCTGTCCGAGCGGCTGGCCGACACCCGCGCGGGGCTGTCCCGCGTCCTCGCCGAGGGCCGGGACGAGACGATCCGCGCCCTGGCCGCGCGCGAGCACGCGACGGCGCACGTGCATCAGGTCCACGCCGGGGCCTGAACCGGGCGGGGGCTGGTGGGCATTCCACGGAAGATGCCCTCCAGCACCGCCCCCGCCGCCGTCGAGGCGCGGGCTGGCTAGGCTGGAACCCATGAAGCACACCTTCTCCCTGCGCACCGAGTGGACGGGCGACCGCGGCTCGGGCACCTCCGGCGTCCGCGACTACGACCGCTCCGTGGTGATCCAGGACGCCGCCGTCGGCGAGATCCAGGCCTCGGCCGCCCGCCCCTTCCGCGGCGACGACTCGAAGTGGAACCCGGAGACCCTCCTGCTCGGCGCGCTCGCCGAGTGCCACGTGCTCTCGTACCTCCATGTCGCGGCGACCTCCGGGGTCGTGGTCACGGGGATGACGTGCGGGGTCGAGGGCGAGCTCGAGGTGGACGGCGACGGCGCCGGGCGGTTCATCGCGATCACGCTGCGGCCCGAGGTCACGCTGCAGGACGAGGCCGACCGGGAGCGGGCCGAGGCCCTCCACGCCGAGGCGCACCGGCTGTGCTTCATCGCGAACTCGCTCTCGGCCCCGGTCACCGTCGAGCCGGTCCGCCCCGAGGCCCTGCCCACCGGCACGCCGACGCTGCCGGACCACTCCGCGCGCCTGGGCGCCCCCCTGGCGGTGCTGCGGCCGCGCGTCGCCAAGGGCCCGTCCCGTGTGACGGGCCTGGCGGAGCGGCCCACCGAGGTCGAGCCGGTGATGCAGGAGGGCACGCCCGCCCCGGTGGAGCAGGTGCGCGCCCGCGACGCCGCGGCGGGCCCCGCCGGTGCGACCCCGGGGACCCCGGCCGCGCCCGGTCAGGCCACCAGCTTCTACGACGCCGTCGGCGGCCGCCCGACCTTCGACCGGCTGACCGCCGAGTTCTACGCCCGCGTGCGCGAAGACGAGATCCTCGCCCCGATGTATCCGCAGGACGACTTCGAGGGCGCCCAGCGCCGGCTGCTGATGTTCCTGGAGCAGTACTGGGGCGGACCGCGGACGTACTCCGAGGAGCGCGGCCACCCCCGCCTGCGCATGCGCCACGCCTCGTATCGGATCGACCCGGCCGCGCGCGACGCGTGGCTGCGCCACATGCGCGCCGCCGTGGACACGCTGGAGCTGTCACCGCTGCACGAGGCCGAACTCTGGGACTACCTGGAGCGGGCCGCCCACTCCCTGCAGAACTCGGCCTGACCGGCCCGCGGTCCGCGCCCCGACATGGGGCGCGGGCTCACACCGCCATGGCGGGGCGGCCCAGTACGAAGCCGCCGGGGGTGTCCAGGCGCGTCCACGGCCCCGCCGTGCTGAGCCGGGCGCGGCCGCCGGGCCGCAGGAAGCCCAGCGCGTGCGCGCCGAAGGCCATGCCGGCCGGGAACTGCAGAGCGTCGCCCCCGAGCAGGGGTCCCCACATCTGCGCCCGGATCTTGCGGACCAGCGCCTCCCCCGGGTTCTCGGGCAGGGCGTCCCGCACGGCGTCGGCGCCGCGCGTGGCCACTTCGGCCAGCTCCTCGTCGGCGACCTCGGCCACGGGCGTCCAGCCGCCGCGGGGCGGGGTCAGCGCGGTCCAGGTGACGTGCTCGCGGCCCGGCGGCACGGCGAACGCCAGGTCGACGGGGTCCTGACCACGCATCCGGGCGGTGCGCTCGGTGACGGAGCCCAGGGCGACGACGGCGTCCAGGTCCGCCACGCCGTCTGCGGTCGCCAGGGGCACGGTGCGCAGCCCCAGGACGACAGGCACCCCGTCTCCCAGCCCGGCCGGCTGCAGCACGGAGACCCACTGGGCGAGCATCGGGGTGCGAGAGCGCCCCGCCTCGGGCACGACGTGCAGGCGCATCCCCGTATCGGCGACGCGACGCGCGCGGGTGGCCAGCTGCTCGAGATCCCGCACAGCGCGGTCGTCGACGAAGCGGAGGACGGGGGCGGCGGAGTGCTCGGTCATGCAAGCATTGTCCCAGGTCCGCCGCGTCCCGGGCCGCCCCGCCGTCGCGGGGTCCATCCACGTCGAAGGAGCCGTTCGTGCCGCAACGCCATCCCCGTCCCCGCCCCAGTCGCGCACCGGGCCGTCCGGCCTCGGCCCCGAAGGACCCCACCGACGTGCTGCGCGGGATCCTGGAGCTGACGCCGGCCGCGCCGGACCCGGTGACGGGTCAGGTCCGCTTCACGGGCACGACTCCCCGGCAGACGCGCGGCCGGGTGTTCGGCGGCCAGGTGCTCGCCCAGTCGCTGGCGGCCGCCTCCCGCACGGTGCCGGGCGCCCGCCCCGCCCACTCGCTCCACGGCTACTTCATCCGCCCCGGGGACGCGCTCCAGCCCATCACGTTCACCGTCGAGACGCTGCGGGACGGCCGCTCCTTCTCCGTCCGCCGGGTGCTGGCCTCTCAGAACGAGAAGGCCATCCTCGCCCTGACGTGCTCCTTCCAGGAACCCGCCGGCAGCGCGCTGGACCACCAGGTGGCCATGCCCGAGGGCGTGCCCCGGCCCGAGGACCTGCCCACGACGGCGGACGTGCTGGGCGGCATCAACCACCCCGTGGCCCAGGAGTGGGCGTGGGCCCGGCCGTTCGACATCCGTCACGTCACCCCGGCCCTCTACGTGGACCCGGCCCCGGAGACCGAGAACCGCAACATGGTGTGGATGAAGACGTTCACGCCGCTGGCCGACGACCCCGCGCTGCACCGGGCGGCGCTCACCTACGCCTCGGACTACACGCTTCTCGAGCCGATCCTGCGGCAGCACGGCGTCGCCTGGATCCAGCCCGGCATGTCCGTGGCGTCCCTGGACCACGCGATGTGGTTCCACCGGCCCGCCCGCGTCGACCAGTGGCTGCTCTACGTCCAGGACTCCCCCAGCGCCCAGGGCGCGCGCGGCCTCGGCACGGGCGCCGTGTTCACCGAGGACGGGACGCTCGTGGCCACGGTCGCCCAGGAGGGCATGATCCGCCTGCCCGAGGGGGCCGCCGCCCGGCGGGCGCGGGCCCGGGGCGCGGCCCAGCGCATGGCCCTGCGGACGGTGCTGCGCCGCAGCTGGCGGCGCTGACCCGGCGGTTCCGCAGGGGGTGAGGCTGCCCATCGGGCCCTGCCACGGGTGAGGCGGCTCGCCGTCCGCGCCGCGGGCGCACCGTTCGTGGCGGTCGACGTGGACCCGGCCCCGGCACGACGACGGCCCGTCGCGATCACGTGATCGCGGCGGGCCGTCGTCGGCGCGGCGCCCGGGGGCGCGTCGGCTCAGTCGCGCGTGAGCTTGCGGTGCGTCATGCGGTGCGGGCGGGCGGCCTCGGGGCCGAGCCGATCGACCTTGTTGGCCTCGTAGGACTCGAAGTTGCCCTCGTACCAGTACCAGTTGGCCGGGTCCTCCGCGGTGCCCTCGTAGGCCAGCATGTGGGTGGCGACGCGGTCCAGGAACCAGCGGTCGTGGGAGACGACCACCGCGCAGCCCGGGAACTCGAGCAGCGCGTTCTCGAGGGAGGTCAGGGTCTCCACGTCGAGGTCGTTGGTGGGCTCATCGAGGAGCAGCAGGTTGCCGCCCTCCTTGAGGGTCAGGGCCAGGTTCAGGCGGTTGCGCTCACCGCCGGAGAGCACGCCGGCCTTCTTCTGCTGGTCCGGGCCCTTGAAGCCGAACGCGGACACGTAGGCGCGCGAGGGCATCTCGACGTTGCCGACCTTGATGTAGTCCAGGCCGTCCGAGACGACCTCCCACAGCGACTTCTCGGGGTCGATGTTGGAGCGGGACTGGTCCACGTACGAGATCTTCACGGTCTCGCCGATCTTCAGCTCGCCGCCGTCCAGGGGCTCGAGACCGACGATGGTCTTGAACAGGGTGGTCTTGCCGACGCCGTTCGGGCCGATCACGCCGACGATGCCGTTGCGGGGCAGGGAGAAGGACAGGCCGTCGATGAGGACGCGGTCCCCGAAGCCCTTCTTCAGGTCCTTGGCCTCGATCACGACGGTGCCCAGGCGCGGGCCCGGCGGGATCTGGATCTCCTCGAAGTCCAGCTTGCGGGTCTTCTCGGCCTCGGCCGCCATCTCCTCGTAGCGGGCCAGGCGGGCCTTGGACTTCGCCTGGCGGCCCTTCGTGTTGGAGCGGACCCAGTCGAGCTCATCGGCCAGGCGCTTGGCGAGCTTGGCGTCCTTCTTGCCCTGCACCTCGAGGCGGGCGCGCTTGGTCTCTAGGTAGGTGGAGTAGTTGCCCTCGTACGGGTAGAGGCGGCCGCGGTCGACCTCCGCGATCCACTCCGCGACGTGGTCGAGGAAGTACCGGTCGTGGGTGACGGCGATGACGGCGCCCGGGTAGGAGGCCAGGTGCTGCTCGAGCCACAGCACGGACTCGGCGTCCAGGTGGTTGGTGGGCTCGTCGAGCAGGAGGAGGTCCGGCTTCTCCAACAGCAGCTTGCACAGCGCGACGCGGCGCTTCTCGCCACCGGAGAGGTTTGTGACCGGCTCGTCCCCCGGGGGCGTGCGCAGGGCGTCCATCGCCTGCTCGAGCTGGGAGTCGATGTCCCACGCGTCCGCGGCGTCGATGGCGGACTGCAGCTCGCCCATCTCCTCCATGAGGGCGTCGAAGTCCGCGTCCGGGTTCGCCATCTCCTCGGAGATCTGGTTGTAGCGCTGGATCTTGCCGTAGATCTCGCCGACGCCCTCCTGGACGTTCTCGAGCACGGTCTTGGACTCGTCCAGCTTGGGCTCCTGCATCAGGATGCCCACCGAGTAGCCGGGAGAGAGCCGCGCCTCGCCGTTCGAGGGCTCGTCCAGCCCGGCCATGATCTTCAGGATCGTCGACTTGCCGGCGCCGTTGGGGCCGACCATGCCGATCTTCGCCCCGGGGTAGAACGACATGGTGACGTCGTCCAGGATCAGTTTGTCGCCCACCTTCTTGCGGGCCTTGACCATCGTGTAGATGAATTCCGCCATGCGGCCCAGGCTAGTCGGTGGCCGCGGGATTCCACTCATCGTGCCGATCCCGCGACCACCGAGCCCGCTCCCCCCTCCGTGCTCCGTGCCGCTTCGTGGTCAGGCGACGCCGGCCGCCGCCGGCTCGCGGTCGGGGGCTTCCGCGTCCGGCTCGCCCGGGCCGGGCGAGGCCGGGGCGTCGCCACCCTGGAACCCGTCCGGCAGCCCCACGTTGAACCCGTCGCCGACCGCGCCGGCCCGCCCACCCGACGCGTCGTCGCGCGGGGCCGACTCGGGGCGCGGCACGGCCGCGCGCTGGCTGCGCTGGAATGCCGCCGAGCCGAAGCCCAGGTCCAGCCCGACGGCGTCCGCCACCACGTCCACGGACGTGCCGGAGCGCTCGCCCGAGGACCAGTCGCGGACCCGGAGTCGACCGGTGACGATCACGGGGTTGCCCTTCTTCACGGACTGGGCGGTGTTCGAGCCGAGCTGGCCGAACGCCGAGATGCTGTACCAGTTGGTGTGGGCGTCCACCCACTCGGCGGCCTCGCGGTCGAAGCGCCGCTCGGTGGTGGCCAGGCGGAAGCCGGTCACGGCGGCCCCGGATGCGGTGTGGCGGGTGGCGGGGTCCGTGGCCACGAAGCCGCGCACGGTGATGAGGTCCTGCATGGTGTGCCTCCTGGGCTGGGCCCCGGTGGGCGCCGGGGCGGGTCGTCGGCGCATCGGCTGATCCGCCATGGCCAGACAACCCCGCCGCGGGGCACCCCGGCAGGATCGGGGGCCGGCCTGGGGACGCGCGGAGGTCCCCGGGCGACTGTGCAGGAGCCGACGGCGCCGAGGCCGGCGGCCGTTAGACTGACACGGCCCAGCCCCAGTAGCTCAGCTGGACAGAGCAGCGGCCTTCTAATCCGCCGGTCGGGGGTTCGAATCCCTCCTGGGGCACCCAGACCAGGGGCGGAGCCGTCCGAGCACGCCCGACGACCGCCCGAAGGAGACCGTCCTGGACCGTCTGCGCTCCTGGCTCCGCGCCCCGCGACCCGCCGTCCCCGAGGTCCGTGTGACCCGTCGCGAGGGCGTCCAGCTGGCCGCCCTGCTCGTCGCGGCCGCGGCCCTGTACGTGACGCACTCCTTCCTGCGGTACGCCACCTACGAGGCCAAGGGCTACGACCTGGGCATCTTCGACCAGGTGGTGCGGCAGTACGCGCTGTTCAACGCCCCCCTCAGCTCCGTCAAGGGCGTGGACTTCCACATCCTCGGCGATCACTTCCACCCGATCCTCGCGCTGCTGGCCCCCTTCTACTGGGTGTGGCCGGACCCCCGCATGCTCGGCGTGGTCATGGCGCTGGCCCTCGCCGCGTCCGCCGTGCCGGTGTACCTGTTCGCCCGTCGTCGCACGGGACACGGGGTGGCCCTGGCCGCCGTCGCCGCCCTGCTGCTCTCCTGGCCCTTCCAGGCGATGGTGAACTGGGACTTCCACGAGGTCACCCTCGGCGTGCCGATCCTCGCCTGGCTCGTGTGGGCCCTGGACGGGCAGCGGGCGTGGCTCGCCACCGGCCTGGCGGCGCTGCTGCTCACGGTCCGAGAGGACATGGGCGTGACCCTGCTGGCCGTGGCCCTGGTGATGGCGATCCGGCGCTTCTGGCCGCAGGCCGCGGTCACCGCCGTGCTGGGTGTGCTCGGCTACTGGTTCGCCACGTCCGTGGTGATCCCCCACTACTCCCCCACCGGGGCGTTCGGCTACTGGCAGTTCACCGCCCTGGGCCCGGACATGCGCAGTTCGGTCCTGTTCCTGCTGACCCAACCGTGGAACGCCGTCGCGGTGCTGTTCGACCACCCGCTGAAGGTGGCCCTCTGGCTCCTGCACTTCGTCCCGCTGCTGTTCCTGCCGGTCCTGAGCCCGCTCACGCTGATGGCCCTGCCGATCCTGCTCTCGCGGCTGTTCAACGACCGCCTCAACGTGTGGGCCCCCGTGTACCAGTACGACGCGATCCTCGCCCCGCTGCTGCTCATGGCCGCGCTCGAGGCGGCCCACCGGCTGGCCGGACGCCGGGACACGCTGCGCCGGCTGCCCGCCGTCCTCGTCTCCACGGCGCTGGCCGCCGGTCTGATCGGCACCGCGTTCTTCCCGCAGGTGTACCCGCTGCACCGCACGATCGTCGGCGACATGACGATGACGCAGCACGCCCGCGACCTCGACCACGCGGTCGCGCTGATCCCGGACGGGGTGTGCGTCGAGGCCGCCGACAACGCCGTGCCGCACCTGACGGCCCGCACCCACGTCGGGCTGCACGGGGACATCGGAGACGAACTGGCCACGTGGATGATCGTGGACACCTCGGTGCCCGAGCTCGGCGGCTGGGACCCCCTCACCCCGGAGCAGGCACTGGCCCGCGCCGAGCGGCTCGGCTTCGAGCGGGTCTGGTCCGCGGGCGACGTCGTCGTCCTGCACCACCCGGACCGCGCGGTCTCGCCCACCTGCACGACGTACCTCGAACACCGCTGAGCCGCGCCCCACGGCGTCGGCGGACCCGCCCCGCCGTCAGCGGTCCGCGGACCCGCCGAGCGGCTGCAGGCCGCGTCCGGCCGGGGGCAGGAGCAGTCGGTCAGGTGCACCGGTGAAGACGCCGGCGTGTGGGTCCTCCGCCACCCCCGGGGCGATCTCGGGGGCGCCCTGGTCGAGGGCGGTGCGGCGCACCGGGTCACGGGCGGGGTCCAGGACGTCCTTGACCACCGTGGTCATGAGCCACACGAGGGCGACGATGTGCGCCACGATCCCCGAGGCGTACCAGGCGGTGATCCACCAGGCGCCGCCGGCGAACGCCCCGTCCGAGGTGATGCGGGCCGACTCCATCCACACCCCGCCCCAGTGGTAGACCTCTACGGCCTGCCAGATCCAGAACGCGCGCCACCGCGGCGTCGCGAGGACCACGAGCGGGATCAGCCACATCACGAACTGCGGCGAGTACACCTTCCCCCACAGGATGAAGGACGCCACGATCAGGAAGCACAGCTGGGCCATGCGCGGACGGTGCCGCGCCGCGAGGGCGAGGTAGGCGATCCCCGCGCAGCACACCAGGAACAGGCCGTTCTGGAGCGTCGTGAACGTCTCCCCGGACCATCCTGTCCAGGCCAGCGCCAGCCAGGTCGAGGAGAAGGAGACCGCGCGGTCCCCCGAGAACGTGTAGAAGCGGGACCACTGGTCGAACGCCGTCAGCATGAACGGGAGGTTCACGGCGAGCCAGGCCGCCGCCCCGGCCACGGCCGCCTTCACGAACCCGGCCCAGCGGCCCGTGCGCAGCGCCAGCACGAAGATCGCGCCGAAGAAGAACAGTGGGTACAGCTTCGTGGCGGTGCCGAGTCCGATGAGCATGCCGGCGAGGGTCGGACGGCCCGCCGTCCACGCCCACAGGGCCAGGGCGGCCAGCATCACGGCCCACAGGTCCCAGTTGAGCATCGAGGTGAGGATGATCCCCGGGGCCAGGGCCACGAGGAGGGCGTCCCGGGAGCGACCGCGGGCGGTGTACGCGGTCGCGACGACCAGCACGATCCAGCACAGCACCACGCCGATCGCGTTCACGTCGAAGTAGGTCACGGTGCGCTCGTGCAGGTCGCCGGACGCGGGCACGAACCACATGGTCACACCCGCGACCACGGCCAGCAACGCCGGGTACTCCATCCACTGCTCGGGCGGCAGCGGCGTGTAGAAGGGGAAGTGGCCGTCGGAGAGGCCACGCGTGGGGAACAGCTGGGCGAAGTCCGAATAGCACATGTGCGCGTGCACGCCGGGGGCCGCCCAGCCGTTCACGCGGCACCACTGCTTGGTCAGCACGCCGACGGCGGCAGCCACCACGGTCAGGCCGACGAGCAGGCCGACCCAGCGGGCGCTCGGGCGGGTCGGGGCGGGACTGCGGGGGTGGGAGGTCACGGTCTCTCCTGGGGGATGCGGGTGGACGAGGAGGCGGAGTGCGAGGCGGTCGACGGCGGCCCGTCGGGCGGTGCGTCCGGCGGCACGCCCGCCTCCGGAGGCGTCGACGACGCCGCCTCGGCCCGCGGCTCGACCACCTCCAGGGGAGGACGCCGCCGCCCGGGGAACAGGGGCGCGGTGACGGGATCGCGGTGGATGATCCATCCGATCCCCGCGAGCATCAGGACGAGGGTGAACACGCGGACGGCCAGGACCGGCAGCCACTGTGCCACCGAGAGCTGGTCCACCACGCCGACGCCGGTGAGCAGCAGCACCGCGAGCGCGGTGACCCACCCGAGCCAGCGGGGATGGTCGGCGCCCCACGGCAGCGGGCGGAGGGCGCACGCCAGCAGCGGCAGGACCCAGAGCAGGTACCACGGCTGGATGATCGGGGCGGTGGCGACGGCCACCACGAGCACGGCCGCCGCGCTGAACACCGGGTCCAGGGGGCGGCGGCGCAGGGCCAGCCACGCCGTGAAGCCGAGGGCCGCCACCGTCATCACGGTGTAGAAGGCCGCGGCCACGTCGCGCGCCCCCAGGGGCGTCACGGCGTCGACGACCGCGCCGAGCAGCAGGCCGAGCAGGCCCACGGGAGCGTACGGGAACGCCGCGTCCCCGCTCGTGAGCATGGCCGGCACCCAGCCGAACCAGAGGCCGGAGCCGGCGCCGAGGATCGTGAGGACGGCCAGGGAGATCACCGCCGTCGTGAACCACGGGCCGAGCCGGTCCCGCCGGCGCAGGCGCGGATCGGCCGCGCGGAACCGGGCCCAGCCGGTGGGCAGGAGCAGGGCCACGAAGGGCAGCACCAAAGCTGTCAGGGGCTTGATCGCGACGGACAGGGCGATCAGCACGATCCCCCACAGCGCATGCACGCGGCGGCGGGGCGGGCGGACCATGAGCAGGATGCCCGCGAGCATCAGCCCCGACATCAGCGCGTCATTGTGCGCGCCGGCGATCATGTAGAGCAGGAACAACGGGTTCGCCACGGCCACCCACGTGGCCCACGGCCCGCACCGGCCCGCGACGGCGGCCAGCCGCGGCACCGCCCACAGGCACAGTGCCAGGCCCGCCAGGGCGAGGAGGCGGAACGCCGTGACGGACAGTTCGATGCTGCCGCCCGTGGCCCGCCACGTCGTCTCGGCGAACAGCAGGAACAGCGGCCCGTAGGGGGACGGGGACTCGGCCCAGATGGAGTCCGCCCCCTGCATGAACCAGCCGGGCAGGGCGGACACGCCCTGGGAGTACGGGTCGAGACCCGACGCGAGGAGCCGGCCCTGCTGGAGGTAGGAGAACACATCGCGGGAGAAGATCGGCAGCGCGAGCATCAGCGGGGCGGACCACCACCAGGCGGCGTGGGCCACCAGCCGGCCGTGCTCCTCCCAGCGGCCCCGCAGCGCGCGGCCCAGCTCGAGCCAGGATCGGACGAGGAGCAGCGAGCCGGCGGCCAGCAGCACGGTGCTGAGCAGCACGCCGGGAAGGTAGACCCGCAGCGGGTTGAGCAGGGTGGTGCCGGAGAACACCGAGTCGGGCGTCATCGGCAGCCACCCCACGCCCCAGGAGCCCACCGTGATGAGCACGGACGCCCACGTGCCCCGGCGGACGGCCGCCTCCGGCTCGGGCTGCGCCGCCACGCGGCTCGGACGGGGCCCTCGGGCGCCGGTCGTCGCGGGGGCGGCGGGCCTCACTCCCCCGGCTCCACGGGTCGAGGGGCGCCACGGAGCCGGGCCAGGCCGGCGCGCACGGCGGGGCGCACGTGCCAGTGGTCCTTCACGAACCGGCTGGTGCGGCGGTCCACGACGAGGATCCACAGCAGACACACGGCGGAGACGATCAGGGACACGGCCTTGACCTGGTCCGCGATGTCCAGGAACTGCCAGGTGAAGAGCTGGTCCGACGCGCCGAACGCCAGGAAGTAGCCGACCGTGAACACGACCCACTTGATCTGCCAGTTGTCCCGGATGCCGATCACGGCGAAGAACGGGAGCAGCCACAACAGGTACCAGGGCTGGATGATGGGCGAGAGGATCACCAGCGCGGTGAACGCCCAGGTCATGCGCGTCATCACGCGGTCCTGGCGGCCGAGGAACATCAGGGCCAGCACGATGAGCACCGAGAGCACGCGTCCGGCGGTCTTGTACACCCCCTCGACGGCCTGCACGTCCGCCCCCTGCCCGAGGAGCTCGCTCGCCCCCACCGTGATGAGGGACAGCATGCCGATCGGCCCCCACGGCACGGTGCCCGTGCCCGTGCCGACCATCACGGCCACCCAGCCGAAGCCGAAGCCGTTGAGCACGCCCACCAGGGCCATGAGGCCGAAGGAGATCCCGGCGGTGAGGGCCCAGAAGGCGAACCGGCGCGGCCATCGGGCCGTCGGGCCGGCCCACAGCAGGCCGATGAACGGGAGCAGCACGAGGGTGATGGGCTTGATGCCCAGGGACAGGGTGACCAGCACGACGCCGGCCACCCCCCACGCGACGGACTGCCCGGGTCGCTGGGGGCGGAGCGGATGTCCGGCGCGCAGCGCGCACCACGTGCCGGCCAGGGCGAGGCCGACCATGAGGGCGTCGTTGTGCCCGGACGCGACGAAGCTGATGGTGAAGAGCGGGTTGGCGGCGCTGATCCACTGCGCCCACGCACCGTTGACGCCCAGCCGGCGGGCGAGCAGCGGCACGAAGACCATGATCAGCGCGACGCCGGCCACCGCCACCAGGCGGAACAGGAAGATCGCCAGGTCCGGGTTCATGTCCCCCGAGATCGCGACGACGGCCTGCTCGATCCACAGGAAGATCGGACCGTACGGGGTCTCGGAGTCCGCCCAGGTCGCGTCCGCTCCGAGCTGGAACCAGTTGGACAGCGAGGAGATCGTGTCCACGTAGGGGTCCTGCCCCGCCACCATGAGACGGCCCTGCCCCACGTAGGCGAAGATGTCCCGGCTGAAGATCGGCAGTGCCACGACCTGGGGCAGGCACCACAGGACGGTGGCGAGGTTGACCGTGCGCAAAGCGCCGCGGCCGAAGGGGCGGATCGTCTGGCCCAGCCGCAGCCAGGCCCAGAACATCACCCAGCAGCCGAGGGTGAGGAGCACCGTGCCGGCCAGCACGCCGGTCTCCTGGGTGCGCCACGGGATCAGCCACTGCCAGCGGTTGATCGGGGAGGCCGAGGCCAGCCAGCCGACGGAGTACGAGCCCACCACCAGGAGGAGGGAGCCGAGGGTCCCCACCAGGATGGGCCACCAGTCCGCGCCGGCGACCTGGGGGTCCGCGCGGAGGCCGCCGACGCCGACGTACTCCGGCCGGTGGGCCGTGGACCCGGACGGACGCGGGGTCGACACGCTCATGCGACGGGTCCTTCCGTGCGGTCCTGCGTGGGCGCGCGAGGGCGCGGCTCGCTCGAATCTACCATCGTGACACGCGAGTAGCCTGGGGGCATGAGCGAGACGAGCACCCCCGCGCCGGAGAGCGCCCCCCTGGTCTGGATCGACTGCGAGATGACCGGCCTGCACCCCCAGGTCGACGAGCTCGTCGAGGTGGCGGTGCTCATCACGGACGCCGAGCTGAACATCCTGGACGAGGGCATCGACCTGGTGATCCGTCCCTCCGCGGCCGCCCTCGAGCAGATGGACCCGTTCGTCCGGGACATGCACACCACCTCGGGCCTCCTGCCGGAGCTCGCGGAGGGCCTCGAGCTCGACGACGCCGCCGCGCGCGTCCTCGAGTACATCGCCGCCCGCGTGCCCGCCGGCAAGGGCCTGCTGGCCGGCAACACGGTGGGCCAGGACAAGCTGTTCCTCGCCCGCTACATGCCCGCCGTCGTCGACCACCTGCACTACCGGATCGTGGACGTGTCCACCGTGAAGGAGCTGGCCCGGCGCTGGTACCCGCGCGCCTACTACCAGGCCCCCGCCAAGACCGGCGGCCACCGCGCCCTCGGGGACATCAAGGACTCCATCACCGAGCTGCGCTACTACCGGGCCGCCGTCATGGCCCCCGCCCCCGGCCCCACCACGGAGGAGGCCCGCGCCATCGCGGAGGTGGTGTCCGGGGCGCAGGCCTGAGCAGGCACTCCCGGCCCCACTGCCCCGATTCGGCGCTGCGCGGGATCTCGTGTACTGTGGACCCCGCTGCGCCGCGCGGATCCGTCCGTGTGAAGCAGACATGGTGGGCGTAGCTCAGTCGGCAGAGCGTCTGGTTGTGGTCCAGAAGGTCGCGGGTTCAATCCCCGTCGCTCACCCCACTCGAAGCCCCCGGAATCCTTACTGGTTCCGGGGGCTTCTTCGTGTGCTCCCCGAGCGGGCCGCGCTCCCCCTGCGCCCGCAGCTGCGGGATCGTGGTGCCAGCCGAGTCCCGCGTGGCCGCGGCGAGCGAGTCGGCCGCCGGACCGGTGAGGCCGGCGTCGTCCAGGGCCGCGGGCAGCGTGGCGGCGAGGGCGATGGACAGGGTGGCCCCGGCGAACGCGGTGCCCAGCGCTGAGCCGATCTGCCGGACCGTGCTCTGCGTCGCGGCGCCCTGACCCGAGATCTGCACGGGGATGTCCTGGAGCACCATGTCCGTCAGCTGCGCCGAGGCCAGGCCGAGCCCGAGGCCGTACACGACGAGGGGCACGGCGACGAGCCAACCCGAGGTGTCCGGGCCCAGGAGCAGGGCGAGCGCCACGACCCCGGCCACCTCCAGGCCCAGCCCGATCAGCACGGTGCCCGGGGCGCCGAACCGGGCCGCCAGGTGACGGGCCGCGGCGTCCGAGAGGAACGCGCCTGCGGCCATCGCGGCCAGGACCAGGCCCGCCCCCATCACGTCCAGGCCGAGCGGCGCACCTTCTCGCGGTGTCGCTCCAACCCTTCGAACAGCGCGAGGGCGAGCGCCGCGACCGCGAGCGCGACGGGGACGACGCCGCCGGGCATCAACCGCTCGACGGATCCCCGGTCCGCTGCCGGGCGTAGAGTCGGCCGGTGAGGGCGTCGACCCGACGCCGCACCCCCGCCGACGAGGAGGCCAGCCCATGTCCGTCGTGAAGATCAACGCCATCAGCGTCCCCGAGGGCGCCGGCCCGGAACTCGAGAAGCGGTTCGCCGCCCGCAAGCACGCGGTGGACCAGGAGCCGGGCTTCGAGGGCTTCCAGCTGCTCCGGCCCACCGCGGGCGAGGACCGCTACTTCGTGGTCACGACGTGGGCGTCGGAGGAGGACTTCCAGCGCTGGCGGGACGGGCGCATGCCCGCCGCTCACGCCGCCGAGCAGGGCGGCCGCCCGGCGCCGGTCGCCACGGGCGCCGACCTGCTCGAGTTCGAGGTCGTGGACCTGGGCTGACCCGGGCGCCGCAGCAGGCGCATCGCGTTCACGATGACCAGCAGCACGGACGCCTCGTGCACGAGCATGCCGACGGCCATCGTGACGCCGCCGGCGAAGACGCCGGCCAGCAGGGCCACGACGGTCACGAGGGAGATCGCGATGTTCTGCCGCATCACCCGCACCGTGCGCCGGGCCAGATCGAGCGCCTGCGGCAGCCGCTCGAGCCGGTCGCCCATCAGGGCGATGTCCGCGGTCTCGATGGCCACACCGGAGCCGGCCGCGCCCATGGCCACGCCGATGTCCGCCGTCGCCAGGGCCGGGGCGTCGTTGACGCCGTCACCGACCATCGCGACGACGCGGCCCTCGGCCTGCAGGGCCTCGATCGCCTCGAGCTTGTCCTGAGGCAGCAGGCCCGCCCGTACGTCGTCGACGCCCACCTGCCGGGCCACGGCCTGCGCGACGCCGGGCTGGTCGCCGGTCAGCATCACGACCTCGCGGACGCCGATCCCGTGCAGCGCCCGGATCATGCCCGCGGCCTCGGACCGGAGGGTGTCTGCGATGGCGAGGACGCCGAGCGGGATGCCGTCGACGACGACCGCCACCGGGGTCCGGCCCGCCTCCGCGAGCTCGGCCGCGACGGTCTCGACCCGGTCGGTCGCGGCCGGATCCACGCCGCGCTCGCGCAGCAGCGCCACGTTGCCCACGGCGACGACGCGGCCGTCCACCTCGCCGGTGAGCCCGCGGCCGAGGACGACGTCCACATCGGTGGCCAGCGGGCCGTCCAGCAGGCCGCGGTCCCGGCCCGCCGCGACGACCGGCGCGGCCAACGGGTGGTCCGAGGCCGCCTCGAGCCGTGCGGCCCAGCGCAGCACCTCGTCCTCGGCCCCGGGTTCGAACGCGACGACGTCTGTCAGCTCGGGGGTGCCCGAGGTGAGGGTGCCGGTCTTGTCGACGGCGACGGCGTCGACCTTCGCGGAGCGCTCGAGGAACTCCCCTCCCTTGATGAGCACGCCGTCCTTGGCGCCGCGGCCGATCCCCGCCACGATCGCGACCGGGATGGAGATCACGAGGGCGCCCGGGCAGCCGATGACCAGCAGGGTCAGGGCCAGGGGGACGTCCCGCGTGATCAGACCGGTCGCGAAGGCCAGCACCATGATCGCCGGGGTGTACCAGCGGGAGAAGCGGTCCATGAACCGCTGGGTCCGAGCGCGGGCCTCCTGCGCCGCCTCGACGCGGTGGATGATGCGCGCCAGCGTGGTGTCGGCGCCCACGCCCCGCGCCTCCACCTGCAGCAGGCCTGCCGTGGCCACGGTGCCCGCGTACACGGCGTCGCCGTCGGTCTTCTCCGCCGGGATGGACTCGCCCGTGATGGATGCCTCGTCCACGGCGCCGACCCCGGTGAGCACCACGCCGTCCACCGGCACCCGGGCGCCGGCCTTGACGAGGACGGTCGCGCCGGGGGCCACCTCGTGGGCGGGCACGGTGCGCTGCGTCCCGTCTGCGTCGACGACGACGGCGGTCTCGGGCGCCGTGGACACGAGGTCCGCGAGCGCCGAGCGAGTCTGAGACAGGGTCGCGTCCTCGAGGCCGTGGCCGAGGGCGAAGAGGAAGGTCACGGCGGCGGCCTCCCAGAAATTGCCGAGCAGGGACGCGCCGATCGCGGCGGTGGCGACGAGCAGGTCGATGCCGACGGTCTTCACCCGCAGGGCGGCGATCGCGTCGCGCGCGATCGGCAGGCCGGCCACGACGGCGGCGGCGAGCATCAGGCCCGCCGCCACGAGGTGTCCGGTCCCGTGGGCCAGCTGCTCGGGCGCCAGCACGAGTGAGACGGCGATCAGCAGGCCGGCCGCCACGGGACGCCGCCAGCGGCGGGACAACGTGAGCCGGGCACGGGTGCGGCCCGGACGTGTGACGGCGAGGGTGGGCATGGCGGGCTCCGTTCGTCGGGGGCGGGCGGGGTCAGAAGGCCGACAGCCGGGCGGTGTAGCCGACCTTGGCGACGGCCTCGACGAGGTCCTGGGCAGTGGTGGTCTGCGGGTCGTGGTCGACCTCGATGCGCTGGGTCTCGAAGTGGACCTGCGCGCCGGTCACGCCGGGCAGGGCGTCGAGGGCCTTCTCGATCTTCCGGACGCACGAGGGGCAGCTGAAGCCCTCGGCGCGGAGCAGGGTGCGCGTGGTGGGGGTCATGGTCACTCCAGTCGGTCGTCACCGGCGCGGCCGCCGGTGAGGCTGAGCGGACGGGGCGGGCGCCCGGTCCGATCCCCGTCCTCCGGGGATGTCACTGACGCTACGAAGGGGACGGCGGGTACGCCTTGACCGCGGTCAAGCCGCCGTGTGGGAGGCTGATGGCGTGCGTATCGACCTGCCCCTCATCCCCGTGGATGAACCAGAGCCGTGCGCGGCCCGGGTCCCGCTGTTCACCGGGCTGGATCTGGAGCAGCTGCGCCGGGTCTCCGCCCTGGCGCGGCCGCTCGTGCTCGAGGCCGGCGATGCCCTGCACCTGGCCGGTGACCGCACGGACCGCCTGTGCGTCGTGCACAGCGGCCGCCTGGCGCTGACGCTCGGCTCAGCGACCGGCCGGGAACGCGTGGTGCGGATGGTCGAGCCGGGGGACTCCGTGGGCGAGCACGAGTTCCTCACGGGCGAGCCGGCCCGGCATGGGGCGCGCGCCGTGGCCGCGACCCGCCTGTGCACCTTCTCCCACGCCGAGGTCGCCCGACTCCTGGCCGAGCATCCGGGCATCGGGGGACGCGTGATGCGGACGCTGGCCGTCCGCCTGGCCGAGGCTGAACAACGGCTGGCCCGGGAGCATCAGCCTGTCACCGCACGGATCGCCGGACATCTGCTCGGCCTGCCGGCCCTCCGGGACGAGGCCGACCTCGTCGTGGTGCTGGCCGCGCCGAAGAAGGACGTCGCCTCGCTGCTGGGCACCACCCCCGAGGCGTTCAGCCGCGGGCTGCGCCGCCTCGCCGACGACGGCCTGATCGCCATCGAGGGCCCGCGGGTGACGCTGCTGGACCCGGAGGCGCTGGAGGCCCTTGCCGCGGAATGACCGCCGTCGTCGTGGTGTCGCCGGCGGTAGGCTGGGGACTCCCCCGTCCCCCTACCCACGCAGGCCCGCAGCCCGGGCCGGGAAGCGCAGTGCCATGGCCTCCATCCGTCCCATCACCGTCTACGGCGAGCCCGTGCTGCACCGGCGCGCGGCCGAGGTGGAGGTGATCGACGACGAGATCCGCGAGCTGATCGAGGACATGTACGTCACGCAGGACGCCGCGCACGGCGTGGGCCTTGCCGCCCCGCAGGTCGGGGTCGGGCTGCGGATCTTCACGTGGACGTTCCCGGACTCCGGCGATGCGCCGAACGTGGGCCACGTGATCAACCCCGTGCTGACCCACCTGGACAAGGCCCCGCGGGAGGACCCGCACCCGGACGAGCACACCGAGGGCTGCCTCTCGGTGCCCGGGCTCGGCTTCCCCCTGCAGCGCCCGACCCGCGTGCGCCTGTCCGGCCAGCGCGTGGACGGTGAGATGTTCGAGTTCGAGGCCGAGGGCTGGTTCGCGCGCATCATGCAGCACGAGTACGACCACCTCAACGGCACCCTCTACGTGAACCGGCTCGAGGGCAAGTGGCAGCGGCGCTGGAAGCGCGCGCAGCGGGCCGAGCGTCTGAACGTGCCCGGTGTGACGTGGCTGCCCGGTACCGACGAGGACCCCTTCGGCCACGACGCCGACGACCACGCGGACCACGAGCACGGCCCCGACGGCGACCACGGGCCCAAGGAGGACTGAGCCTCGGCTCGACGTCCGACCCGGTCGGCACACGACGACGGCCCGTCCCCTCCGCGGGGACGGGCCGTCGGTCGTCGGCGGGTCAGGCCTGCGGGAAGGCGGGGACCTGCTGGCCCGCCATCTTCTCCACCACGCGGATCACCTGGTGCGAGTAGCCGTACTCGTTGTCGTACCAGACGTAGAGGATGGCGTTCTTGCCGTCGTTGTTCACGAGGGTCGCCAGGCCGTCCACGACGCCGGCGCGGTCCGAGCCGACGAAGTCGGTGGACACGACCTCCGGGGAGTCCACGTAGCCGACCTGGCCGCGCAGGGGGCCGGTGAGGGACTCCTGCTTCAGGCGGGCGTTGAGCTCCTCCACCGAGGTGGGCTTGGTCAGCTCCAGGTTCAGGATGGCCATGGACACGTCCGGGGTGGGGACGCGGATGGCGTTGCCGGAGAGCTTGCCCTTGAGCTCGGGCAGGGCCTTGGCCACGGCCTTGGCGGCGCCGGTCTCGGTGAGCACCATGTTCATGCCGGCGGCACGGCCACGACGGGCGCCCTTGTGGAAGTTGTCCACGAGGTTCTGGTCGTTGGTGTAGGCGTGCACGGTCTCCACGTGGCCGTGGTCGATGCCGTAGTCGTCCTGGATGACCTTGAGCACCGGGGTGATCCCGTTGGTGGTGCAGGAGGCCGCCGAGATGATGGTGTCCTCGGGCGTGATGTCGTCCGAGTTCACGCCGTACACGATGTTCTTCATCTCGCCCTTGCCCGGGGCGGTCAGCAGGACCTTCGCGGCGCCCTGGGCCTGCAGGTGCTGGGACAGGCCCTCGTCGTCGCGCCAGCGTCCGGTGTTGTCGACGACCAGCGCGTCCTTGATGCCGTAGCAGGTGTAGTCCACCGTGGTCGGGTCGTTCGAATAGATGACCTGGATCTCAGTGCCGTTGGCGGTGATCACGTCGCGGTCCTCGTCCACCACGATCGTCCCGTCGAACGGGCCGTGGATCGAGTCGCGGCGCAGCAGGGAGGCGCGTTTGATCAGGTCGTCCTCCGAGTTCTTGCGCACGACGACGGCACGCAGGCGCAGCTTGGAGCCACCGCCGGCGTGGTCGAGGAGGATGCGGGCCAGCAGGCGGCCGATGCGACCGAAGCCGTAGAGCACGACGTCCTGGGTCTCGCCCAGGCCCTCGCCGGCCTTGCCCTTGACCTCGGCGAGCTCGGCGTCCAGGAAGGCCTGGACGTCCTGCCCCGAGGCCTTCTGCTTGGCGGCCAGCTCGGCCAGGTCGATGGTGGCGGCGCCCAGGTCCATCGCAGCCATGGCCTCGACCAGGGGGTAGGTGGACTCGACGCTCAGCGGAGCCTGCTGCACGCGGCGGGCATAGCGGTGGGCCTTGATGATGTCGATCACGCCGCGGTTCACGAGGGAGCGCCCGTAGATCGAGGTGACCACGTTGTGCTCGCGGTACAGGGTGCCCAGCAGGGGGACCATCTTCTCCGCGAGCTTCTGCTGCGTGTTCCACTCGGGGGTCTGGGTCGAGGCGGTGTCTGCCACGGGAGTCCTTCCTTGAAACCTGGCGGGGCCGTCCTGGGCAGGCCCCATCCCCCGACCTCGTTGTCGGCGGACGCCTCCATTCTAAGTGAGGACACGTCCGGAGCGCCCCCGCGGCCTCGGCGGGGCGTAGACTGGTCGGTCGGGACGGATCGGCGGACGGCCGCGTGCCCCTGCGGGGGTGCGAGGAAAGTCCGGGCACCGCAGAGCAGGATGGTGGACAACATCCACCCGGGGCGACCCGCGGGCCAGTGCCACAGAGAGAAGACCGCCTCCGCGCCGTGTGCGCGGCGGTAAGGGTGAAAGGGTGGTGTAAGAGACCACCAGCGGCCCCGGTGACGGGGCCGGCTCGGTAAACCCCATCCGGTGCAAGGCCGAACAGGACGCGTCACGAGGGCTGCTCGCCCCAGCGTCCGGGTTGGCCGCTCGAGCCCGTCAGCGATGGCGGGCCCAGATGGATGGCCGTCACCTCGCGCGGGGCAACGCGCGCGAGGCACAGAACCCGGCTTACAGCCGGTCCGTCCCGCCTCACGGCCCCCGGCGGGGGTCAGAACCCCTCGTCGTCGAGGATCCGCTCGAACTCGAGCTCCACCACGTGCTCGCGCTCCCTCTTGTCCAGCAGGCGGTACCCGTACGACTCGCCGATCGAGACGACCTTCGCCAGGCTCGGGCGTCGCCGATCCCGCGGCCATTCGAGCGTCACCCGGTCCTGCCCCGTGAAGGTGCGCTCCCGCAGGCGCTGCTCCACGGCCGAGGCATGCGTGCGCTCCCGCCCGCTGGAGCGGACCCCGAGCCACACGGCGGCCGCGATCACGAGCAGGACGAACGGGTACACCACGCCGAACACGTTCATGGCGGTCATCGGGCGACTCCTGGTATGCGGGGCGGCTGTGCGGACCCCACCACTGTGCCAGGTCCGGACGACGACGTCGGCCCGGGGCGCCTGGCTAGGCTGGCCCGGTGCTGATCCTGCTGCCGCCCTCCGAGGGCAAGACCGCACCCCGCTCCGGGGCCCCGCTCGACCTCGACGCCCTCGCCCTGGCCGACGACGCCGCGGTGACGGGCGCCCGCGCGGACCTGCTCACGCGGCTCGCCGCGGTCTCGGCCGCCCCGGATGCCCTGACGACCCTCGGCGTCGGGGCGTCGCTCGCCGGCGAGGTCGAGGCGAACACGCGCCTGGCCGTCGCCCCCGCCGCGCCCGGTCACCGGGTGTTCACGGGCGTGCTCTTCGACGCGCTCGACCACGCCTCGCTGTCGGCGGCGGCGAAGCGCCGCGCCCGCTTGTCCGTGCTGGTCTTCTCCGCGCTGTTCGGCGCCACCGCGCTGGCGGACCGGATCCCCGCCTTCCGGCTGTCCGTCGGCGCGAAGCTGCCGGGGCTGCCCGGGCTGGCCGCGCACTGGCGCCCCGTCCTGACCCCCGCCCTCGACGCGCTCGCCGCACGGGACAGCGGGCCCGTCGTCGACTGCCGCTCCGGTGGCTACGCGGCCCAGTGGCGGGCACCGGCGGAGCGGACCCTCGCGGTCGACGTGTTCCAGCTGCGCGACGGCGAGCGGACCGTCGTCTCGCACTTCGCCAAGCACACCCGCGGCCTCGTGGCCCGCGCGCTCCTGGAGGCGGGGGCGCGGGAGACCTCGACGCTGGACCGCGTCGCGGACGTGGTCGCACGGGCCGGGGACGGCCCCGGCTGGGAGGTCGAGCTGGCCCGGCCGTCCGGCGGCAAGCCCGGCGCGCTGCGGGTGATCCTGCCCGAGGGATGATCCCGGACGAGGCGCGCCCTGCCCGGACGCAGCCTCAGTCCTCGACGGCCACCAGCTCCACCTCGAAGCCGTCCGCGGTCTCGAGGTAGGCGGCGTAGTGGTCCGCTCCCCCGGCGTGCGGGTGGCGGTCCTCGAAGAGCAGGCGAAACCCCCGGCCGCGCGCGGCGGCGGTGAGCTCGTCCACGCGGGAGCGCGACCCGGCCCGGAAGGCCAGGTGGTTCAGGCCCGGGCGGGTGCGCTCGTGGGCGCCCGCGGCGACGTCGGGCCCGGCCTCGAGCACGAGGTATTCCCCCGCGCCCTGGTACGTCCGGCCCTCGGCCCACCCCTCGCCCGGCACGTAGCCGAGCTCGCCGAACAGCCAGCCGAGGCTCGCCTCGGCCGCCGCGAGGTCGGCGACCCAGATCTCCACGTGGTGCAGCCGGCCCGTGGGCGCGGGCGCCGGGGTCGCACCCTCCGGCGAGGCGACGGCGTCGGGCCCGTCCGCCTCCACGGCCCGGACGTCCGCGTCCGCGTCGAGGCCGGACCCGGCCACCGCCGATGCGGGGGTCGTGGACGCCTCCGCGGCGGTCGACCCCGCGGCCGCGGGGGCCGCGACCGGCACCTCGGACGCGCCCGCGTCCCATTGGCCGCCCCGCGCGCCGGCGTCCATGGCCTCGTTGGAGAGGCGGTCGGCGTCCTTGTTCCGGTTGCGCGGGATCCATTCGTAGGTGACGCGCTCGGGGGGCAGCACGGACCGGGCCTCGGCCGCGAGGCGCCGCATGTCCTCGTGCTTGATCTTCCACCGCCCGGACATCTGCTCCACCACGAGCTTGGAGTCCATCAGCACGTGCACCCGCGCCTCGGGGTCGAGGTCCCGGGCCATCCGCAGCCCGGCCACGAGCCCGGAGTACTCGGCCACGTTGTTCGACGCCTTCCCCAGCGGGGCGGCGTCGGTCCGGAGGATCTCGCCCGTGGCCGGGTCGCGCACCAGGGCACCATAGCCGGCGACGCCGGGGTTGCCCCGCGACCCGCCGTCGGCCTCCACCTGCAGGACTCGTCCGCTCACCGTGCGCCTCCTCGTGTCCGTGGTCGCGCCGTCCGACGCGGCCCCCCACTCTACTGATCGCGCCGGGGGCGGGGCCCGGGGTCAGTCCCGGATGAGGATGGCGCCGGACTCGGGGCAGCGGGCGACGGCGGCCGGCGGGAGGGCCCGGATGCGCGCGACCTCCGCGGGCGACAGCTCCGTGCCCGCGGCCGCGGACCGGTTCCCGACGAGCCGGGCCGCGCCGATGCCGCCGTTGCGCTCCCGCGCCTGCTCGTACAGGGCCAGCAACGACGCGGGAAACTCCGCGGCCAACGCCGCCCGGCGCTGGATGAGGTCCCGGCCACGCTGGGTCACGGCCTGCCCCTCGCGGCGCACCTCCGCCGCGCGGGCCTCGACCTCGGCCCGTGCCTGCTCCAGAGCGGCGTGGCCCTTCGCGAGCCGGGACTCGGCGGCGTCGGCGGTCTCCATGGCCTCGAGCGCCGCGGCCTCGTGGTCATCGAGCAGTGCGGTGAGCGTGTCGTCCTCGTGCTGCATGGCCTGCAGCTCCTTGGACCCGCCCTGGCCCGCTTCGAGCCGCTCCCGGGTCCGGTCCCGACGGGCGCGGGTGGCGGCGGCCTTCTCGGTGGCCTCGGCTCCCGCCCGGTCGGCGGTGCGGGCGGCATCCTCGAGGCCGGGCAACGCCTCCTCGAGTTCCAGCGCGCGGGCGCGCAGCCGGGCGTGCTCCGGGTCCGCCTTGAGCCGACGGACGGCGGCGCGGGCCTGGTCCAGGGCCGTGTCGAGCTCCTGCAGCTCCAGCAGCCGGGCCTGGACGGCCGGCGGTGCGGTGACCTCACTCATGCGTGACTCCCCTCGTCGGCCCGCTCTCCCCCGACCAGGAAGTCCCAGGGGTCGCTGCGGTGATCTGAGAACAGGGTGGTGACGCCCAGTCCCCGCTCCGCCAGGGCGGCCTCCAGGGCGCGGGCGCCGTGCTCGAGCCATAGGGACTCGCTCGCCCAGTGCGAGACGTCCACGAGCGCGGGACGTCCCTCCCCCGGCGCGGCCGTCTCCCGGGCCTCCGAGGCCGGGTGGTGGCGCAGATCGGCGGTCACGTAGACGTCCGCGCCGGACGCGCGGACCGCGTCGAAGAGGCTGTCTCCGGCACCGCCGCACACGGCGACGCGGCGGATGCGCTGGGCGGGGTCGCCCGCCACGCGCACGCCACCGGCCGTGGCGGGCAGCGCCGCGTGCACGGCCCGGGCGAAGGCGGCCAGGTCGGTCTCCTCAGGCAGGTCGCCCACCCGGCCGATGCCTTCGGCCCCGGTGCCGGCGGCGGAGGTCGTCAGGGGCGAGAGCGCTCCGATGACGCCGACGGCACGGGCCAGCACGTCCGAGACGCCGCCCACGACGGCGTCGGCGTTGGTGTGCGCGGCCAGCAGGGCGACGCGGTGCTCGATCAGGGTGTGCAGCAGGCGGCCCTTCGCGGCGGCGGCATGCCCGACGGCGGCCACGGACGAGGTCCCGCGCAGCAGGAGCGGGTGGTGGGTGACCACGAGGTCGGCCCCGCGGGCGACGGCCTCGTCGGCCACGGCCTGCACCGGGTCCAGCGCCCACAGGACGGTCCGCACCGGGGCCTCCGGGCGCCCGGCCACCGGCCCGACGGCGTCCCACGGCTCCGCCAGCTCCCGCGGCCACAGCCCCTGGACGACCTCGAGGACCTGCCCGAGCGTCGGCGGGGCCAGGGCGTGCTCCGGCGAGGCGGGGACGGTGGGACGGGACACGGTCATACCGGCCATGATGGCCCACCCGGCCCGGGCACGCACGACCCGGCTGCCCTGGGTGAGGGCACGGCGCGGCGACGTCGGGAATGAAAAGCGCGGGCCGCGTTGCTGTGCCTGCCATGACCGACTCCCCCCGTACCGAGCCCCTCGGCGCCTCCGACGCGCCCGCCGACGTCCGCGAGCTGACGCTCGCCGGCGGCTGCTTCTGGTGCCTCGACGCCGTCTACCGTCGCGTGCGGGGCGTGCTCGCCGTCGAGTCCGGCTACACCGGAGGCGACGACCCCGCCCCGAGCTACGAGTCCGTGTGCACCGGGACCACCGGCCACGCCGAAGCGGTCCGCGTGCGCTTCGACGCCGCCGTCGTGCCGCCCGAGGTGATCATGGACCTGTTCTTCACCAGCCACGACCCCACGTCGTTGAACCGCCAGGGGGCCGACGTCGGCACCCAGTACCGATCGGCCGTCTTCGCCCATGACGAGGCCGAGACCCGGTTCTTCGCGGACGAGATCGCCCGGGCGCAGGCGAACTATGACAGCCCCATCGTCACACGCGTCGAGCCGGCGTCCGCGTGGCACCCGGCCGAGGACATTCACCAGGACTTCTATGCGCGGCGCCGTTCCAACGGATACTGCCGTGTGGTCATCGATCCGAAGCTCGCGAAGGTGCGCCGGAACTACTCCGCGTGGCTCGTGGACGCCTGAGCGGCGCCGCGGCTCGATAGCCTGACGCAGGAACACCCACTAGATCGCCCGCGCCCCGAGGCGCACCACCACCCCCCGGAGGTACCACCATGGCCCGCATCCTTGACGACATCACCCAGGCGGTCGGCGGCACGCCCCTGGTCCGGCTGAACCGCCTCGCGAAGGACCTGCCCGGCGACGTCGCCGTGAAGGTCGAGTTCTACAACCCGGCCAACTCGGTGAAGGACCGCATCGGCACCGCCATCGTCGACGCCGCGGAGGCGGCCGGCGAGCTGACCCCCGGCGGCACCATCGTGGAGGGCACCTCGGGCAACACCGGCATCGCCCTGGCCATGGTCGGCGCGGCGCGCGGCTACCGCGTGATCCTGACCATGCCCGAGACCATGTCCACCGAACGCCGCGTGATGCTCAAGGCGTTCGGCGCCGAGATCGTGCTGACCCCCGGTGCAGACGGCATGCGCGGGGCCCTCGAGCGCGCCCAGGAGATCGTCCGCAGCACCCCGAACTCCATCTGGGCCCAGCAGTTCGCGAACCAGGCCAACATCCAGGCCCACTACACGGGCACCGGCCCGGAGATCTGGGACGCGTCCGAGGGTGCCGTGGACGTGTTCATCGCCGGCGTCGGCACCGGCGGCACCATCACGGGCGCGGGCCGGTACCTGCGCGAGCAGAAGCCGGACGTGAAGCTCATCGCCGTCGAGCCGGCCGACTCCCCCATCCTCTCCGGCGGCCAGGCCGGCCCGCACAAGATCCAGGGCATCGGCGCGAACTTCGTGCCGGAGATCCTGGACACCGACCTCTACGACGAGGTCTACCCGGCCACCTTCGAGGAGTCCATCGAGACCGCCCGTCGGCTCGGGACCGAGGAGGGCATCCTGGGCGGCATCTCCACCGGCGCGATCATCTCGGCCGCCCTCAAGGAGGCCGCCAAGCCCGAGTCCGAGGGCAAGCTGATCGTCGCCATCGTGTGTGACTTCGGCGAGCGCTACATCTCCACCGCCCTCTTCGAGGACATCCGCGGCTGACCGCCGCCCGCTCACCGACCGCACCGACCCGAAGGGGCCGCCCGTGGGACTGTTCTCCCGCATCAAGGAAGACATCGCGACCGTCCGCAGCCATGACCCAGCGGCGCGCGGTGACCTCGAGGTGGCCCTCGTCTACTCGGGTCTGCACGCAGTGTGGGCGCACCGCGTCGCGCACCGGATGTGGCGGCATGACCGGCTGAAGATGCCCGCCCGCGTGCTCTCGCAGGTCACGCGGGCGGCCACGGGCATCGAGATCCACCCCGGCGCGTCGATCGGTCGTCGGTTCTTCATCGACCACGGCATGGGCGTCGTGATCGGCGAGACCGCGGAGATCGGCGACGACGTGATGCTGTACCACGGGGTCACCCTCGGCGGCCGCTCCCTGGCCAAGGTGAAGCGGCACCCCACGCTGCGCGACGGCGTCGTGGTGGGGGCCGGCGCCAAGATCCTCGGACCCGTCGAGATCGGGGAGGGAACGGCGGTGGGCGCCAACGCCGTCGTCGTGAAAGACACCCCCGCCGACGCGATCGCCACCGGCGTGCCGGCCACCGTCCGACCGCGCAAGGGCCCGTCCGAGGGCAAGCCGCTCGTGGACCCCGCGGAGTACGTGGACCCGGCCCTCTGGATCTGAGGGCCGGGTCCACGCCGGGTCAGTCCTGCGTGGGGTCGCCCTCGGTCGGCTGCGGCATGACGACGGGCACGCCCTCGCCGTCCACCTCGGTGCGGTCGCCGGACCACAGCGTGTGGAAGGAACCTTCGCGATCGACGCGCAGGTAGGTGTGGGCGCCGAAGTAGTCGCGCTGGCCCTGCACGAGGGCGGCCGGCAGGCGGTCGGCCCGCAGGCCGTCGTAGTACGCCAGGGCCGAGGAGAACACCGGCACCGGCACGCCCGCGGCGACGGCGGTGCCGACGACGCGGCGCCAGGCCGGCAGGGCCTCGGCGATCGCCTGGGCGAACTCGGGGGCGAAGAGCAGGTTGAGCGGCTGGCCGGGGGCGCGGGTGCCCGGCGCCGGGTGGCGGGAGGTGTCGCGGCCGCCGAAGGCCTGCATGATCACGTCGAGCAGGTCGGCGCGGATGATGCAGCCGTCCCGCCACAGCGAGGCGATGGTGCCCAGGTCCAGCGACCAGCCGTACTCCTCGGCGGCGGCGGCGAGCATGTCCATGCCCTGCGCGTAGGCCACGAGCTTGGAGGCGAACAGCGCCTGGCGCACGTCCTCCACGAACGTGTCCGTGTCCTGCGGGGCGCGCTGCGCCTCCTCGTCGACGCCGGCCGCGAGGGTCTCACGGGCGACCTGGCGCACCGCGCGCTGAGAGGACAGCGAGCGGGCGAAGACGGACTCGGCGATCGCGGCCACCGGGGAGCCGACGTCGAGACCCGAGATCGCGGTCCAGCGGCCGGTGCCCTTCTGCCCGGCCTCGTCCACGATCACGTCCACGAGCGGGCGGCCCGTGGCCGCGTCCACCTGGGCGAGCACCTCGGCCGTGATCTCGATGAGGTAGGAGGCCAGGTCGGTCTGGTTCCACGCCGTGAACACCTCGGCCTGCTCGGCGGGCTCGAGGCCGCCCACGCGGCGCAGCAGGTCGTAGGCCTCGCCGATGACCTGCATGTCCGCGTACTCGATGCCGTTGTGGACCATCTTCACGTAGTGGCCGGCGCCGTCCGTGCCGACCCAGGCGCAGCACGGCTCCCCCTCGAACTGCGCGGAGATCTTCTCGAGCATCGGGCCGAGGGCCTCGTAGGACTTCTCCGGACCGCCGGGCATGATCGCCGGACCGTGCAGGGCACCCTCCTCGCCGCCGGAGACACCGACGCCCACGAAGTGCAGGCCCTTCTCGGCGAGGGCCGCCTCGCGGCGGCGGGTGTCCTCGTAATGGGAGTTGCCGGCGTCGATGACGATGTCGCCCTCGTCCAGCAGGGGGACGAGCTGGTCGATGACGGCGTCCACGGGGGCGCCCGCCTTGACCATGATGAGCACCCGGCGCGGCACGGCGAGGGACTGCACGAGCTCGGCGAGCGTCTCCGTCGCCACGAACGCACCCTCGTCACCGTGCTCGGCCACGAGCTGGTCCGTGCGGGCCCGGCTGCGGTTGTGCAGGGCCACCGTGTAGCCGTGGCGGGCGAAGTTGCGGGCGAGGTTCGCGCCCATCACCGCCAGGCCCGTGACGCCGATGTCGGCGGCGCCGACGGGGACGGTGGTGGTCTGCTCGGTCATCGCGGGTGGCCTCCTGTGGCTCGGACGGTGGGACGGGCCGTGCCGGACACGGACCCGCCCCCCAGCCTACGTCGACCGCGGTCAGTCCCCCACGGCGTCGCGGCCGCGGCGCACGATCAGCGGGTCCGGGGTGCCGACGACCTCGTGGTCCTTGCCCTCGTACTCGAACTGGGACAGGAAGTAGCGCATCGCGTTGAGGCGGGCCCGCTTCTTGTCGTTGGAGCGGATGGAGATCCACGGGGCGTGGTCCGTGTCCGTGTGGAGGAACATGGCCTCCTTGGCCTCCGTGTACGCCTCCCAACGGTCCAGGGACTCGAGGTCCATGGGCGAGAGCTTCCACTGGCGGACCGGGTCGATCTGGCGGATCGCGAAGCGCGTGCGCTGCTCGGTCTGTGTCACGGAGAACCAGAACTTGGTGAGGTGGATGCCGTCGTCCACGAGCATCTTCTCGAACAGCGGCACCTGGTTCATGAAGCGGCGGTACTGCTCGTCCGTGGCGAAGCCCATCACGCGCTCGACGCCGGCGCGATTGTACCACGATCGGTCGAACAGCACGATCTCGCCCGCCGTGGGGAAGTGCTGGATGTAGCGCTGGAAGTACCACTGGCCGAGCTCGCGGTCCGAGGGCTTGTTGAGGGCCACGACGCGGGCGGTGCGGGGGTTCAGGTGCTCGGTGAAGCGCTTGATGGTGCCGCCCTTGCCGGCGGCGTCGCGGCCCTCGAAGACGATGATGTGGCGCTGGCCGGTGTCCTCGCCCCAGTACTGCAGCTTGAGCAGTTCGATCTGCAGGCGGTACTTCTCCAGCTCGTACTCCTCGCGCGTCATGCGCGTCTCGTACGGGTAGTCCTCCCTCCACGTCTCCACGGCACGGCCCTGCGGATCGATCAGGTCGGGATCGTTGGTGTGGCCGTCCGAGACGGTGTAGCCGCCGTCGCGCAGCTTGTCGATGAACTCGCGGAGGTTCTCGCGGGGGGCGTCGGGCTGCAGCAGCTCCATGGACCGTCTCCTTCACTGGGTGCGTCACCGTGCCCGTCCGTCCCCCTCCTCGGTACGACGGCGGCGGGCCGCGGCCTGTGCTCTGTCCACCATTATGGGCGGGCGGCGGACGAGGAAGCCGGGCCCGGCAGCGCAGCCGGGTGAACAGCAGGTGAACCCTGGGAGGCGAACGGTCACGACCCCGGGCCGACGAACGCCGGCCGGCTCAGCCGCGCGGGCCGACGCCCAGGAGCTCGTCGATCGCCGCGACGGCGGCACGCGCCGCGTCGACGTCGGCGAACTGGGCGACGGCGTCGTCGTACCGGCGGTGCCCGGGAAGCTTGAGGCCGACGGAGGCGCCGTCCGTGGCGGGGAGGATCCAGATCCGGCCGCGCGGCTCGACGTCGCGCTGCTCGGCCACGTCGGCCTCCTCGAACTCGCGGTCGTAGCCGGCCCACTCGATACCGGGCCGCGGGGTGTCGGCACCGTCGAGGACGTCACGGCCGCCCATGCGGAGACAGGTGACGGACTGCAGGAGCGCGTCCAGGGTGCGGGCGGCGGCCTTGCCGGCCAGCTCGTCCTGGAAGAGGGCGAGGATGGACCATTGCCCGTCCTGGAGGAAGAGCATGGTCTGCTGCGCCTCGCCCCCGGTGATGACGGCGAGGTGACGGGCGGCGCCGTCGGGACGTGCGGGCAGCTTCCAGAAGCCGAGGGGGGTCGCGGACATGCGCTCCACCCTAGTGCGCCCCGGACGCCGACGACGCGCCGCTGCCCGGCCCCTGCCCCGCATCCCGGGTTGAGTTGTCGCGGGTGCGCGGGCCCGTCACCCGCGACAACTCAACCCGGGATGCGGGAGGGTGGGCCGATGGGCCTGCTCCGCGACCTCCTCACCCGCCGCTCCGCCCGCGACCGCTCCTCCGACCCGACGGCGACGCTCGGCCGACACCTCGACAACGCCGCGGCGATCGTGGCCGCCGCACGCCGGGCGGACGTTCCCCTCGCGGTGGCGGCGGCCCTGGCCGAGCTCGAGTCCGGCGGCCGGAACGTCTTCGGGCACGACGCCGGCGGTGTGCACAGCGCCCCGCGCGGGACGGACGTCCTCGTGACCCGGGAACGCTACGAGGAGCTCGTGGCCCGGGTGGCGCAGGGTGAGAAGTCCAACGGCGTGGGGCCCGCGCAGATCACGTGGCCGCCGTACTTCGCGCAGGCGGCGGAGCACGGCCTCCACCTGTGGGAGCCGGAGGACAACCTGGCCTTGGGGCTGGAGATCCTGCGCGGTCACCTGCGCGGCGACCTCTCCGCGGAGGGGATCGCCCGGGCGGGGACGCTCTACAACGCCGGGACGCTGTCAGACGGGGTCACCGCCTACGGCCGGCGCCTCGCCGCGGCGACCCGCGCATGGGCCGAACGCCTGGGCGAATCCGCCCCGCCGCCGGTCAGGCCAGGTTGACCAACAGCACGTACGCCAGCGTGCCGGCGGCGATCGAGACCAGGGTCCGCCGCCCGGCCAGCAGATGCACGACGACTGTCACCGCCGCCGCGATCAGCGCGTGGGCCACCCGCGTCCCGTCCACGGGCTCTCCAGGGGCCAGCGCCGCGGCGTCGAGCAGCATCACGAGGGCCAGGATGGTCAGCACGCCGGCAGGCATCCACACCGCCAGCCGCGCGGCGAGCACGGACTCCCGCAGCGGCTGCAGCAGTGCGAACGGCACCGCGCGCAGGCAGAAGGTCACGAGGCCCGCGACGACGGCCGCGGCCACCAGGTACGCGGCGCCGGTCATCGGGGGTCCTCCTCGACGCCGGGCTCGGCATCCGTGACGGCCCGCTCCCCCGCCGCGGCGACGACGGGCACCGGCCCGGTGACGGGCACGGGCTCAGGCAGCGGCAGGGCGGTCCCGCGCGCGGCGAGCACGTGGAACGCGATCAGCACCGCGGCGTAGAGGGCGAAGGCGACGACGAGCACCTGCGCGGGCGCGAGCAGCAGAGCCACCCCGACGGCGACCGCGGCCGCCAGCACGAGGGGCAGCTGGGCCCGCGTGCGGGCGGCGTCCATGGCGAGCACGATGAAGAGGGCGACGAGCGCGAACTCGAGGCCCTCGACCGGCACGGGCAGCAGCCACGCGACGGCCACCCCGGCGAGGCCCCCGAGCACCCAATACGCATGCAGCGCGATCTGCATGGCCAGCAGCCGGGGCGCCGTCCAACCGCGGGGCTGGGCGGCGGCGATGGCGTAGGCCTCGTCGATCAGGGCGCCCATCGAGTAGATCCGCGCGAGGCGCCCCCGGACCACGCGCAGCGGGAAGCTGAACGCATAGAACACGTGGCGGAAGTTCACAAGGAACACCGTCACGGCGATCGTGAGCAGCGGCGTGCCCGCCACCACCAGCGAGACGAGCAGCAGCTCGACGGACCCGGCGAACACGACCACGGAGAACAGGGGTGCGACCCACGCGGGCAGCCCGGCCTGGACCACGAGCATCCCGAAGGCCACGCCCAGGGGGAACAGGCCGAGGCCGGCGCCCAGCGTCACGGCGACGCCGGAGCGCACCTCGGCCCACCGCGAGGGCGGAGCGAAGGCGCGCGAGGACGCTGACGAGGAGCCCATGATGGTGAGCATGCTCTCATAGGCGCCTGACGGGCGGTCGGCATGACGGAGCCGCGGCGTCACGCCGTGTCATGGCCCCGCGATCGGTGCACCCGGAGGGACTCGAACCCCCGACCCTCTCGGTGTAAACGAGATGCTCTGACCGACTGAGCTACAGGTGCCGGTGTCCGTCCAGGCTACCGGTGAGCGAGCAGGTCGCGCGTCGCCGCCTCGTGCTCGCCCCGGGTGCGTGCCTGCCCCGGGGCGGCGACCACGCGCGCGACCTCGACCCCGTCCGCGTCGAGCAGCATGGAGACGCGGCGGGGCCGCCCGGTCTCCGCGTCGAAGACGTCGAGGGCACGGCAGGCCGCGCCGTGGGGCCAGAAATCGGAGAGCAGGGTGAGCGGCTCCGGCAGTGCCAGCTCCTCGCGGACGCGGCGCAGCACGGGGGCGGCGTCACACGAGACCACGCGGACAGCCACATCGTCGACCGCCACGTCCCCGGCGAGCGCCCCGAGCCAGCCGAGCTCGTCCGTGCACACCGGCGTGAACGCCCCGGGCAGGAAGACGAGCCACGTGCCCCGCGGCGCGGCCGCGTCCTGGGGCCCGCGCGTCGGCGGCCACGGCCACCTCTGGCCGTGGTCGTCGCGCAGCGCGGGGACGACGTCGGCGCCCCGCGTCCCGCCGGACGGGGGCTCAGCCACCGCGCTTCTGGACGAGCTTCTGAGCGGCCCAGTCCTCGGAGGCACCGGCCCCGGTGGTGGCGTGCAGGCCCGCGGTGGAGGCGGCCTCGGCGACGTCCGCCGGGCTGACGTGGCCGGGGCGCCCCTTGCGGGGGGTCATGATCCAGACGGGGCCGGCATCGAGGGAGCGCTGGGCGTCCACGAGGGCGTCCGCGAGATCGGTGACGTCGCCGTCGTCCGCGCGCCACCAGAAGAGGACCGCGTCCGCCGGCTCCTGATCCTCCTCGGTCAGCAGCTCCTCGCCGAGCGCGTCCTCGAGCGCGTCACGGAAGGTGACGTCGACGTCGTCGTCGTACCCCCACTCCTGCACCAGGTCGCCCCTCGAGAGGGCGAGCTCCGCCAGCAGGGCGCTGTCCGTCGAGGTCGGCGTCGACCCAGCCTGCATAGTGTCCGGTCCTCCTTGATGGTGGCGGGCACTGCGGCCCGCGCCGTCGAGCGGGTGATGATGACCACCATACGCCGTGGACGCCGCCGTTCCGGGGCCTCCGGCCGGGCGGACGCGGCGGCTCCGGTCTACTCTGGGGAGGAACAGACGCACTCTCCGGGCGACGCGCCCGGCTCGGCGTCGCGGGCCCGGACCGGATCGTCTGCCCGCAGCCCACCGCGGAGCACCCCTCCGCACGAGAACCAGGAGGCACCGTGAGCGCAGCCGAAGAGAGCTCGCAGATCCGCAGCGGTCTGACCGACCAGCTCCCGGACAAGGATCCCCAGGAGACGTCGGAGTGGATCGAGTCCCTCGACGGACTCATCGAGGAGCGCGGCACGGAGCGGGCGCAGTACATCATGCGCTCCCTCATGCAGCGCGCGAGCGCCCAGTCCGTCGCCCTGCCCTACGTGACCACCACGGACTACGTGAACACGATCCCGGCGGACCAGGAGCCGGAGTACCCGGGTGACGAGGAGCTCGAGCGCCGCTACCGCAACTACCTGCGGTGGAACGCCATGGCCCTCGTGCAGCGCGCCCAGCGCGACGCCGTCGGCGTCGGCGGCCACATCTCCTCCTACGCGGGCCAGGCGACCCTCTACGAGGTGGGCCTGAACCACTTCTTCCGCGGCCAGGACCACCCGGGCGGCGGCGACCACATCTTCTTCCAGGGCCACTCCTCGCCGGGCAACTACGCCCGCGCGTTCCTCGAGGGCCGCCTGACCGAGCAGGACCTCGACGGCTTCCGCCAGGAGAAGTCCCGCCAGGGCCACGCCCTGCCCTCCTACCCGCACCCGCGGATGATGCCGCACTTCTGGCAGTACCCCACCGTGTCCATGGGCCTGGGGCCGATGAACGCCATCTTCCAGGCGCAGACCAACCGGTACCTGCACAACAACGGCATCAAGGACACCTCCGACCAGCACGTGTGGGCCTTCCTCGGCGACGGCGAGATGGACGAGCCCGAGTCGCGCGGTCAGCTGCACGTCGCGGCCAACGACAAGCTCGACAACCTCACCTTCGTGATCAACTGCAACCTGCAGCGTCTCGACGGGCCGGTGCGCGGCAACGGCAAGATCGTCCAGGAGCTGGAGTCCTACTTCCGGGGCGCCGGCTGGAACGTCATCAAGGTCCTGTGGGGCCGCGAGTGGGATCCGCTGCTCGAGGTCGACGACGAGGGCGAGCTCGTGCGCATCATGAACGAGACGCTCGACGGCGACTACCAGACCTACAAGGCCGAGTCCGGCGGCTTCGTGCGCGACCACTTCTTCGGCCGGTCCTCCGTCACCAAGGAGATGGTGGCGGACATGACCGACGACGAGATCTGGGGCCTCAAGCGCGGCGGCCACGACTACAAGAAGGTCTACGCCGCCTACAAGGCCGCCATGGAGCACAAGGGCCAGCCCACCGTCATCCTGGCCCACACCATCAAGGGCTACGGCCTGGGCAAGTCCTTCGAGGGCCGCAACGCCACGCACCAGATGAAGAAGCTGACGGTGGACGACCTCAAGGTGTTCCGGGACCGCCACCGCATCCCGATCTCGGACGAGCAGATCGAGAAGGACCCGTACAACATCCCGTACTACCACCCGGGTGCCGACGCCCCGGAGATCAGGTACATGATGGAGCGGCGCAAGGAGCTGGGCGGCTTCGTGCCGGAGCGGCGCAGCGACTACCACGCGATCCCGCTGCCCCCGGAGTCCGCGTACAAGCAGGCCCGCAAGGGATCGGGCAAGCAGCAGGCCGCCACGACCATGGCGTTCGTGCGCCTGCTCAAGGACCTGATGCGGGACAAGAACATGGGACCGCGCTTCGTGCCGATCATCCCGGACGAGGCCCGCACCTTCGGCATGGACTCGTTCTTCCCGACCGCGAAGATCTACAACCCCAAGGGGCAGAACTACCTGTCCGTGGACCGGGACCTGTTCCTGTCCTACAAGGAGTCCCCGCAGGGGAAGATCTACCACGTCGGCATCAACGAGGACGGCGCCACCGCGGCGTTCAACGCGATCGGCACGGCGTACTCCACGCACGGCGAGCCGATGATCCCGGTGTACATCTTCTACTCGATGTTCGGCTTCCAGCGGACCGCGGACAACATCTGGGCCGCAGGCGACCAGCTCGCGCGCGGCTTCATGATCGGCGCCACCGCCGGGCGCACCACCCTCGCCGGCGAGGGCACGCAGCACATGGACGGTCACTCCCCCGTCCTGGCGTCCACGAACCCGGCCGTGAAGCACTACGACCCGGCGTACTCGTACGAGATCGCCCACATCGTGCGCCAGGGCCTGGAGGACATGTACGGCGACCACGACCGTGGGGACGACGTCCGCAACGTCATCTACTACCTCACGGTGTACAACGAGCCGATCACCCACATCGAGGAGCCCGAGGGCCTCGACGTGGAGGGCCTGCTCAAGGGCATCTACCGTCTCTCCGAGGGCCAGGGCGACGGCCCGAAGGTCCAGCTCCTGGGCTCCGGCGTCTCCGTGCCGTGGGCGCTCGACGCCCAGCGGATCCTCTCCGAGGAGTGGGGCGTGAACGCCTCCGTGTGGTCGGTGACCTCCTACAACGAGCTGTACCGCGACGCCGTCGCGGCGGAGAAGGACGCCCTGAAGGACCCGTCCGCCACCCCGCGCGTGCCCTACGTGACGCAGGCGCTGCAGGGGGCCGAGGGCCCGATCGTGGCCACCTCGGACTACTCCACCTCGTGGACGAACCAGATCCGCCCGTTCGTGCCGAACCGCTTCTCGGCGCTCGGCGCCGACGAGTTCGGCTTCGCGGACACCCGCGCCGCCGCCCGTCGGTACTTCCTCATCGACACCCACTCGATGGTGGTCCGCGCGCTGCAGCTCCTCGAGGAGGAGGGCGAGGTCGAGCGGGGCACGGCCGCGAAGGCGCACGAGAAGTACCGCCTGGACGACGTCAACGCCGGCACCACCGGCATCGCGGGCGGCGACGCCTGACCCGCACGACGCGGGGAGGCCGACGCCCTCCCGACCCGACGCCGGCCGCCCGCCTCCGCCACGGAGGCGGGCGGCCGGCGTCGTCGCTGTAGGAACCCCACAACACGCGCCTAGGATGGAGCGCATGCCCGAGCCCCGCCCCGCCGCCCCTCGCCCCGTGAGCACCGACGGGCTGGCCCGCCTCCGGAGCCACCTGGGGGCACTGAACACGGCGGTGCTGCAGCGGCTGGACGCCACCCTGCCCTGGTACCGCCGACTCACCCCGGACGAGCGCAGCGCCCTCGGGCTCGTGGCCCAGCGCGCCCTGCAGGGCTTCCTCACGTGGTTCGAGCGGCCCACCTCCACGGGCCACGTCCTGCAGGACGTCTTCGGGCCCGCGCCCACCGATCTCACCCGGGCGATCTCGCTGCATCGGGCCCTCCAGCTCATCCGGACGATGGTGGACGTCGTCGAGACGCGGGTGCCGGAGCTGCTGGCCGAGCGCGACCAGGCGCCCGTCCGCGAGCACATCCTCCACTACTCGCGCGAGGTCGCGTTCGCGCTCGCAGACGTGTACGCCCGGGCCGCGGAGATGCGCGGCGCGATGGACTCGCGGCTCGAGTCGGTCCTGCTGGACGCGGTGCTGCGCGGGCAGGACCCGGACGAGATCCGGCACCGGGCCACCGCATTGGGCTGGCGTGGGGACCACGACGTGATGGTCATGGCCGGTCTCGCCCCGGGGCAGGACAAGCCCGCGTTCATCCCGGACCTGCGGCGGGCCGCGGCGAGGCTCGACTGCGACCTGCTCGTGGGCGTGCAGTCCGAACGGCTCGTCCTCGTGGTCGGCTCGGTGCGGGATGCGCGGGCGGTGGGCGAGGCGCTCGCGCCCTGGTTCGCGCCGGGACCGGTGATCGTGGGACCCGTCGTGGACTCGCTGGTCTCGGCGCACGTCTCGGCGCGGCACACCCTCGCCGGGCTCAGCGCCGCGGCCGCCCACCCCCGGGCGAGCCGGCCCACCCCGGCGGAGGACCTGCTGCCCGAGCGGGCGCTGCTGGGCGACCCCACGGCCCGGGAGGCCCTCGTGGACGGGGTGTTCACGCCCCTGGCCGACGCCGGCACCTCCCTGCTGGAGACCGTGGACGCATACGGCGCGCTGGGCCACTCGCTCGAGGGCACGGCCCGCGAGCTGTTCGTCCACGCGAACACCGTGCGGTACCGCCTCAAGCGGGTGGCCGAGGTGACCGGCTGGGACCCGCTGGTCCCCCGCGACGCGTACGTCCTGCAGACCGCGATCACCCTGGGCCGGCTCGCGGGGGCGCGGCAGACGACCGGGGACGGGTCGGACTGAGCCGGGGCGGCGCACACCCCCGCTTGTAGAAACCCTCCAAACCGACTCGCCGTGCTTCGTGGCGCGATCTGCCCGGATCGGCGGCCGATCCTGACACGATGGAGGAATGCTTGCCATCGTGTGCCCCGGACAGGGGTCCCAGACGCCCGGCTTCCTCGCCCCCTGGCTCGAGCTGGACGGGACCCGCGACCTGCTCGCGTCCCTCTCCGACGCCGCGGGCGTGGACCTGATCCGCCACGGCACCGAGTCGGACGAGGAGACCATCAAGGACACCGCCGTCGCCCAGCCGCTGATCGTGGCGGCCGGCCTGGTGGCCGCCGCGGCCCTCGAAGCGGACGCCGCCGCACCGGAGTCGACCGTCGTGACGGGCCACTCCGTGGGCGAGATCACCGCGGCCGCCGTCACCGGCGTGCTGTCGCCCGCTGAGGCCCTCTCGCTGGTGCGCGTGCGCGCCACCGGCATGGCCCGGGCCGCCGCGGCCACGCCCACGGGCATGGCCGCCGTCGTGGGTGGGGACCAGGACGAGGTCCTCGCGGCCATCGACGCGGCGGGCCTGACGCCCGCCAATGTCAACGGCGCCGGCCAGATCGTCGCCGCCGGCACCGCGGAGGCCCTCGGCGCGCTCGCCGAGTCCGCCCCCGCCCGCGCCCGCGTGATCCCGCTCAAGGTGGCCGGCGCGTTCCACACGGAGCACATGCGCCCCGCCGTGGACGACCTCGCGGCCCACGTCGCCGACCTCTCCCCCTCGGACCCGCGCCTGCCCCTGCTGTCCAACCGGGACGGCGAGGCCGTCGAGTCCGGCACGGACGTGCTCGCCCGGATCGTGGACCAGGTCACCCGCCCGGTCCGCTGGGACCTGTGCATGGCGACCATGGCCACGCGGCAGGTCACGGGCGTCCTGGAGCTGCTGCCCGGTGGCACACTGACCGGACTGGCCAAGCGCGGTCTCAAGGGCACCGCGCAGCTCGCCGTGAAGACCCCCGAGGACCTGGACGCCGCGCGGGCTTTCCTGGCCGAGCACTCGGCCTGAACCCCGCGCACCGCCCGGCAGAGAGAGGCACCATGACCGTCACCCTGAAGCAGCACGAGCGCCCCGCGGCCAGCCGCATCGTGGCCGTGGGCGCCTACCGCTCGGCGAACCTGGTCCCCAACGAGGACCTCATCGGCCCCATCGACTCGTCGGACGAGTGGATCCGCCAGCGCACCGGCATCGTCACGCGCCAGCGCGCCACGGCGGAGGAGACCGTGCCCGTCATGGCCGTGGGCGCCGCCCGGGAGGCCCTCGAGCGGGCCGGCCTGCAGGGCTCGGACCTGGACGCCGTGATCGTCTCGACCGTCACCTTCCCGCACGCCACCCCCTCGGCCGCGGCCCTCGTGGCGCACGAGATCGGGGCTACCCCGGCGCCCGCCTACGACGTCTCCGCCGCGTGCGCCGGCTACTGCTACGGCGTGGCCCAGGCCGACGCGCTCGTGCGTTCCGGCACCGCGCGGCACGTGCTCGTGGTCGGCGTCGAGCGCCTCTCCGACGTCGTGGATCCCACGGACCGCTCCATCTCCTTCCTCCTGGGCGACGGCGCGGGCGCCGTGATCGTGTCGGCCTCGGACGAGCCGGGCATCTCCCCCTCGGTGTGGGGCTCGGACGGGGAGCGCTGGTCCACGATCTCCATGACGCACTCGCAGCTGGAGCTCCGCGATGCCGTGGAGCACGCCCGCACCACGGGCGACGCCTCGGCGATCACCGGCGCGGAGGGGATGCTCTGGCCCACGCTGCGCCAGGACGGGCCCTCCGTCTTCCGCTGGGCCGTGTGGTCGATGGCGAAGGTGGCCCGCGAGGCCCTCGACGCCGCGGGCGTGGAGCCCGAAGACCTCGCCGCGTTCATCCCGCACCAGGCCAACATGCGGATCATCGACGAGTTCGCCAAGCAGCTGAAGCTGCCGGAGTCCGTCGTCGTGGCCCGGGACATCGCGGACGCCGGCAACACGTCGGCCGCGTCCATCCCGCTGGCCATGCACCGTCTGCTGGAGGAGAACCCCGAGCTCACCGGCGGCCTGGCCCTGCAGATCGGCTTCGGCGCCGGGCTGGTCTACGGCGCCCAGGTGGTCCGCCTCCCCTGAGGCGGCGCCGTCTGATTCACTGATCACGTACACCCCACACCCCTACCGAAGGAGACGCCCCATGGCTTCCAAGGAAGAGATCCTCGCCGGCCTCGCCGAGATCGTGAACGAGGAGACCGGCCTCGACACCGCCGAGGTGCAGCCGGAGAAGTCCTTCACGGACGATCTGGACATCGACTCGATCTCGATGATGACCATCGTGGTCAACGCCGAGGACAAGTTCGGCGTGAAGATCCCGGACGAGGAGGTCAAGAACCTCAAGACCGTCCAGGACGCCGTCGACTTCATCGACGGCGCCCAGGCCTGATCGGCCCACGACGGCGGCGGGCCCGGCCCGCCCCGTCCCCTCGGTGAGCGCCGGGGGCGCGTGAGCGCCCCCGGCCCCCGACACCCTCGACTTCCGGCACCCCGGCGAGCGCCGCGCGTCGTGCCGACGACACCCCTCCGCCCGATCCCCACTCGAGACCCAGAGGCAGCAGACCCATGACCCGCACCGCAGTGATCACCGGCCTCGGCGCCACCACGCCCATCGGCGGCGACGTGCCCACCTTCTGGTCCCACGCCCTGCAGGGCGTCTCCGGTGCGCGCACCATGGAGCACGACTGGGTGGAGAAGTACGAGCTGCCCGTCACCTTCGCGGCCGAGCTGACCGTGCCCACCTCCGAGGTCCTCTCCAAGGTGGAGCAGAAGCGCCAGGACCCGGCCACCCAGATGGCGACCGTCGCCGCGCGCGAGGCCTGGAAGGACGCCGGCCTCGAGGGCGCGGAGGTCGACGGCGACCGGCTCGCCGTGGCCTTCGGCACCGGCATCGGCGGCGTGTGGACCCTCCTGGACGGCTGGGACACCCTGCGCGAGCGCGGCCCGCGCCGCGTGCTGCCCATGACCGTCCCGATGCTCATGCCCAACGGCGCCGCCGGCGCGCTCTCCCTCGAGTTCGGCGCCCGCGCCGGCGCCCGCACGGTGGTGTCCGCGTGCGCCGCCGGCACCGAGGCGCTCGAGACCGCGCTGCTGCTCATCCGCTCCGGCCAGGCCGACGTCGTGATCTGCGGCGCCGCCGAGGCCGCCGTGCACCCGCTGCCGATGGCCGCGTTCGCCGCGATGCAGGCGCTGTCCAAGCGCAACGACGACCCGCAGGCCGCGTCCCGCCCCTACGACGTGGACCGCGACGGCTTCGTCCTCGGCGAGGGCGCCGGCGTCATGGTGATCGAGTCGGAGGAGCACGCGAAGGCCCGCGGCGCACGCGTCTACGCCGAGCTGGCCGGCACGGGCGTCAGCTCCGACTCCCACCACATCACCGCGCCCGAGCCCGAGGGCCTGGGCGCGACCCGTGCGATGCGCGCCGCTCTGAGGTCGGCCGACATCACCCCCGAGGACGTGTGCCACGTGAACGCCCACGCGACGTCCACGCCCAAGGGCGACGCCCCGGAATACCTGGCCATGCGGGCCGTGTTCGGCGACCACCTGGACCAGGTGCAGGTCTCGGCCACGAAGTCCCAGACCGGCCACCTGCTGGGCGCCTCGGGGGCGATCGAGTCGATCCTGTCCGTGCTCGCCGTGCACCACGGCCAGGCGCCCGTGACCATCAACCTGGACCACCAGGACCCGGAGATCCCGCTGAACGTGGTCACCGGCTCCCCCGCTCGCCTGCCCGAGGGGCCGCGCGTGGCCGTGAAGAACTCGTTCGGGTTCGGCGGCCACAACGCGGTGGCCGTGTTCCGCAGCGTCTGAGCCGGAGCGCCGCCCGCGCCAGCCGGGCGAAGGCTCAGACGGCGCGGTGCAGCCAGCGCACGTTGGCGTGGGCGGCGGCCAGCCGGAACGGCTCGAGCTCATCGTCCCAGGCCTCGCCGAGCGCGAGGGAGAGTTCGTGCATCAGCACGCTGGGGTCGCCCGCGCCGGCCTCGTAGGCGTACCGGATGCGGTCCTCGGAGACCATGATGTTGCCGGAGACGTCCGTGGTGGCGTGGAAGATGCCGAGGTCCGGGGTGTGGGACCAGCGCGAGCCGTCGACCCCGGCGGACGGCTCCTCCGTGATCTCGAAGCGCAGGTGCGGCCAGCCACGCAGAGCGGAGGCCAGACGCGCGCCGGTGCCGGCGGGCGCCGTCCAGTGCACCTCGGCGCGGTGCTGGCCGGGCGCGACCGGCTGACCCTCCCACTCCACCGAGGTCGCGGGGCCGAGCACGGAGCTCAGCGCCCACTCCACGTGGGGGCAGAGGGCGGTGGGGGCGGAGAGGATGTGGACCACGCCGCGGGTATGGGTGCTGGTCATGGATGCCTCCGAGGGTGCGATGCGGTGCGTCTTCCCCTACGACCACGTCGCGGCTCCGGTGGATCCTGGGGCCATTGTGCACCAGGGATGCTGGGCCGGCAACGAGGCGGCGCGGCGCCCTGCGTGTCGCGGTGGCGCAGTGGAGGGGCCGGGGGCGCTCCGGGGAGGCGTCAGGCGCGTGGGTGGGCCTGCCGGTAGCCCTCGCGGAGGCGATCGATCGAGACGTGTGTGTAGACCTGCGTGGTGCGCAGGGACGCATGGCCCAGCAGCTCCTGCACGCTGCGCAGGTCGGCGCCGCCGTCGAGGAGGTGGGTCGCGGCCGTGTGGCGCAGCGCGTGGGGCCCGCGGGCCGCGGTGTCCCCCAGGCCCTCGAGCGCCCGGTCGACGACGGTGCGCGCCTGGCGCACCCCCAGCCGGCCGCCGCGTGCGCCGAGGAAGAGGGCGGGGCCGGAGTCCGGCCGGGCCAGGCGGGGGCGACCGAGCCGCTGCCACGCCTGGAGGGCGCGGCCCGCGGGTGCGCCGTAGGGGACGGTGCGCTGCCGGTCTCCCTTGCCGGTCAGCCGGACGACGCCGCGGCCGGCCTCGAGGTCGTCCACGTCCAGGGCGGAGAGTTCGGCCACCCGGGCGCCCGTGGCGTAGAGCAGCTCGAGCAGGGCGGCGTCCCGCAGGGCCAGCGCGTGGGCGGCGGGGTCGTCGCCCGCGGCGGCGGCGTCCACACGCTCCTGGGAAGCCGCGAGGAGCCGGGTCGCCTGCTGCTCCTGGAGCACGTGGGGCAGCGTCCCCTCGGGTCGGGGCGAGCGCAGCCGCAGGGCGGGGTCGTCCGAGCGCAGGCCCTCGCGGCGCAGCCAGGCCGTGAAGGTGCGGACGGCGGCCACCCGGCGGGCCAGGGTCGCGCGGGCGAGGCCGGCCCCGCTCATGGCCGCCAGCCAGCCGCGCAGGTCCTCGATGTCCAGCTCGGCGAGGACGTCCGGTGCGCTGGACGCGTGGCGGGCAGGGGCGTCGTCGTCCACGGCGGGCGCCGCCGCGGTGCCGGCGACGTGGTCGATGAGGGCGCGCAGATCGGCGAGGTACGCGCGCACGGTCTGGGGGCTGCGGTTCCGCTCGTGGCGCAGGTGCTCCTCGAACGCCTCGAGCCAGGCCGTGTCCCGGGGCGAGGGGGCGCGCGGGACCGGGACGGGACGGACGGAGGACGACGGGGTCATCCCCCCACTCTGCCATCCGCCCCAGGGCGGCGCCGCCCGGGAGCACGCGGCCGGAGGTCATCCCCGCCGCCACCGGTCCTCGACCCGTTCGGCCAGGCCCGCCCGCTGCAGCCGGGACAGGCACGCCAGGACGGTGGGCAGCGCGAGCCCGGCGCTGACGGTGATCCGGTCGACGGGCACCGCCTGGCGCAGGGGCAGCGCCTCGTGGACGAGGGCCTCCTCCATCGTGAGCCCGTCGGTGGGCCGCGCGGCGGGCTCGGGAGCTGCCCGGGTAGAGGTCCTCCCGCCCGCGCCGCCGCTCCGGGCGGGCCCCTGACCGAGCAGGGCGAGGGCCTCCTGCTCGGTGGTCACGAGACGGGCGGGGCTCTCCTGCAGCAGACGGTGGCAGCCGGCGGAGCTGGGCGAGGTCACGGGGCCGGGGACCACGCCCACCTCGCGGCCGAGGCCGAACGCGTGGCCCGCCGTGTTCTGCGCTCCCGACCGCCAGCGCGCCTCGACCACCAGCACGGCCCCCGCGAGCGCGGCGATGACCCGGTTGCGCTGCAGGAACCGGTACCGCGTGGGACTCGCACCGGGCGGCATCTCGGACACGAGCAGCCCGGCGGCCATCACCGCGCGAAGCAGGTCCTCGTGGCCGGCCGGGTAGAACCGGTCGAGGCCGCCGGCCAGCACCGCCACCGTGGGCGGGACGCCGTCGCGATCCGCCACGTCTTCCGGTGCGGCGGGCGCCTGCAGCGCGGCCCGGTGGGCGGCGCCGTCGATGCCGTACGCGCCGCCGGAGATCACGCACGCGCCCTGCTGGACGGCGTGGGCGGCGCAGCGGGCGGTCACGGTCCGTCCGTACGCGGTCGCCTCCCGGCTGCCGACGACGGCGAGCATCCGGTCCGCGGGAGGCAGCGTTCCGGAGCCGCGGAACCACAGGCCCAGGGGCGCCTCCTCGCCCAGGTCCGCCAGGGCGGCGGGCCAGGCGTCGTCCTCGGGGATCAGCAGGCCTCCCCCGAGCCGGTGGAGAGTCACGAGGTCACGCTCCGGCTCCAGCCGGGCGGCCCGGGGCGCCCAGCGGGCCAGCCCCGCGGCCCAGCGCCGGGGCAGCGTGTCGGGCGCGCCGGCGAGATCGGCGAGCAGATCGCGCTCGGCGGGCTGGATCGTCTCCCGGCCCGTGAGCAGGGCGAGCGCCCGCTCCGGCCCCAGCGCCGTGACGGTCTGCACCGCGAGCGCGTCCCCGGGCTCGACCAGCCGGGTCAGGGCGGCGCGGGCGAGCCGGGCGGCGTCCGGCCGGCGCGGCCCGGCGACGTGGTCTGCCGCCGGGGTGACGTGGGTGGTCATGCGTCCTCCTCGTTCTGGTGGCGCAGCGTGAGTGCCACGTCGGTGTCCTCGGGTGCGGGCCGTTCGGCGCCGCGCAGGTCTGCCAGGGTCCAGGCGAGGCGCAGGACGCGGGCGTGGCCGCGCGCGCTCAGCAGGCCCTGGTCGACGGCGTCGTCCGCGGGCCGGCGGGCCGCCCGGGGCACGGCGTACGGGCCGTGCCGCAGCACCCCGGCGGGGACGTGCGCGTTGCGGCGCAGCCCGGACGGGGCGAGCCCGCGCTCGGCGGCGGTGGCCCAGCGCCGGGCCTGGCGGTCGGCGGCCGCGGCGACCCGGGCGGCCACCTGCGACGTGGTCTCGGACGCGGGCGCCCCCGTGAGCTGCCGCGCTTCGACGGGCCGCACGGTGACCTGCAGGTCGACGCGGTCCAGCAGCGGCCCGGAGAGCCGCTGGGCGTAGCGGCGGCGTTCGGGCACGCTGCACCGGCACTCGACGCCCGTGCCACCGCCCTTGCCGCACGGGCAGGGGTTGGCGGCCAGCACGAGCTGGAACCGGGCCGGGTAGACGACGGCGCCGAGGGCCCGGTGCAGCAGCACCTCCCCGGACTCGAGGGGCTGGCGCAGCGCCTCGAGGGTGCGCCGTTCGAACTCGGGGGCCTCGTCCAGGAACAGCACGCCGCCGTGGGCGAGGGAGGCCGCTCCCGGCCGGGCGAGGCCGCTGCCGCCGCCCACGAGGGCCGAGCGGGACGCCGAGTGATGGGGTGCCTCGAACGGCGGGGTCCGGTCGATCTCGCCGTCGAACCCCTGGGACGTCCCGCCCCTGCGCCGGACACGGGCGTCGCCGCCGCGAAGGGAGCGCAGGGCGGCGCACTCGAGCGCGGTGCGCCGGTCCAGGGGCGGCAGGATCCCGGGCAGGCGCTCGGCGAGCATGGTCTTGCCCGCCCCCGGGGCGCCCATGAGCAGCAGGTGGTGGGCGCCGGCCGCGGCGACCTCGAGCGCGAACCGGGCCTCGGCCTGTCCGGCGACCTCGGCCAGGTCGGGCACCGCACGGGCCGGCTCCGGTTCCGGGGCTGTCACCTGCCGCCGGGCCGGGCGGCGGGGCGCCTCTCCGTCCGGTTCCCCGCCGAAGGCGCGGATGACGTCGTGCAGATGGGCGAAGCCGCGGACTTCGGCACCGGGGACCAGGCGGGCCTCGGCCTCCGCGTCCTCGGCGACGACCACCTCGGAGCACCCCGCGTCGACGGCGGCCATCACCATCGCCACGGTCTCCGGCGAGCGGTGCAGGGCGCCGTCGAGACCGAGCTCGGCCAGGAACACGGGCCCCTCGACGTTCCGCACCCGCCCGTCCGCGGCGTAGGCGGCCAGGACGATCGCCAGGTCGTGGCAGGCGCCCCGCTTGTGCACCCCCGCTGGCAGCAGGTTCACGGTCAGGTGCCGCCGGGTCAGGGGCAGTCCGGCGTTGCGCGCGGCGGAGCGGATGCGGTCCCGGCTCTCCTGCAGCGCCTGGTCCGGCAGGCCGAGGAGGGTGAACCCGGGCAGGGACTGGGCGATGTCCGCCTCGACGTGCACGACCTCCCCGCGCAGACCCGCCAGCGTGATGGAGCGGGTGCGTCCGATGCCGCTCACGGCCGCACGTCCTGCAGCAGGTCGAAGCGGATCCCGCCCGTGCGCGGCACCAGCACGGCGACGGCGTCGACGCGCCAGGGCGTCCCCCGGCGGTCCGCGGCGTGGGCCCGCACCCACGCCGCGGTGAGGCGGTGCAGCCGGGTGAGCTTGCGCCGGTCGATCGACTCGAACGGGTCGCCGAAGGCCAGGCCCGAGCGGGTCTTCACCTCGACGCCCACCCACCAGCCGGCGTGGTGGGCCACGATGTCCAGCTCTCCGGCCTCGCCCCGCCAGTTGCGGTCGGCGATCACGTAGCCGCGCTCGGCGAGCCAGCGCGCGGCGGCGTCCTCACCGAACCGGCCCAGCGCCGTGTGCGCGCGGCTGGCGCGCCTCTCTCCGGGCGGCTGCGCCCCGATCTGTTCCGCGGTCCCCGTCATCCCGACCACCTCCTGGGCACCAGGGTGGTCCCGGGCGAGGCCGCGGGGTGGGCGGCGGCGGGGATTGTGCGGGGCCGGACGCCTGTGCAGGAGTGGACGTCGGCGTCCCGTCCTCTGGACCGCTCAGGGGTGGGTCAGCTCGGCAGCTGGCCGTCCGGCGGGACCGTCAGGTCCTCGGTGGGCAGCTCCTCGATGTTCACGTCCTTGAAGGTCAGCACCTTCACGCGCTTGATGAACCGCTGCGTGCGGTACACGTCCCACACCCAGGCGTCCTCGAGCAGGATCTCGAAGAACACGTCCCCGTCCGCCTGGCGGGGCGTCAGCCGCACGTCGTTGGCGAGGTAGAAGCGCCGCTCGGTCTCCACGACGTAGCGGAACAGGCCCACCACGTCCCGGTACTCGCGGTAGAGCAGCAGCTCGGCCTCGGCCTCGAAGTCCTCGACGTCGTCTGCGCTCATGACATGCCTCCTCAGTGTTCGCCGCGCACCCGCGACAGTCCGGGCACGCACGGTCTCCATCCTCCCCCGTCCGGGGGTCGCACGTCGAACGGGCGGCCGCGCCCGACCCCAGGGGCTCAGTCGAACAGGGTGGGCGGCGCCTGCGCGGGCGCGCCCGGCAGCCCGAGGTTCCAGCTGCGCCGGTGTTGCCGGCTCGCCCCGCGCTCGGCCAGGGCGGCCCGGTGCGCGGCCGAGCCGTACCCCTTGTTCCCGGCCCACCCGTACCCGGGGTGCTCCGCGTCGAGGGCGATCATGACGTCGTCGCGGGCCACCTTCGCGGCGATCGACGCGGCCGCCACCGTCGCGCACCGATCCTCGGCCCGCACCAGCATCGTGGGCACGGGCGGCAGCGGGCGCGGCGCGGGCGCGGGGCCGGCGTCGGGATCGGAGCGACTCAGCCAGTCGTCCCGGCCGTCGAGCACGAGGGCGACCGGCTCCTGCCCCACCGCGGCGCACAGTGCCGCCCAGGCCCGGCGCCCGGCGAGGCCGAGGGCCGCCGAGATCCCGAGCGCGTCGATCTCCGCGGGGCTGGCCTCCCCCAGCGCCACCCCGGCCGCCCAGTCCTCGATCTGCGGGACCAGGGCGCGCCGGCGTCGGTCCGTGAGCGCCTTCGAGTCGCGCACCGGAGGGATCTGCCCCGCGGCGGGCAGCCACGCGGCGCACACCCCGACGACGACGGGCCCGGCCAGTGCGCCCCGGCCCACCTCGTCCATGCCCGCCACGAGCACCCGGTCCACTCCCCGCGCGGCGAGGACCGGCCCGGCCAGCCCCGCCTCGACGTCCAGGCCCGCGCGCACCGTCGGCCGGCCACCGCTCCCGCGGGGGGTCACGTGCGCTCCTCCAGCGCGGGCGCGTCCGGCACGGCGGCGAACGCGTCGGGGTCGGCACCGGCGCCGCCGATCCGGTCCAGCGGCCAGACCACGAACCGGGCGCGGCCCACCACGTCGTCGAGGGCCACGAACCCGCCCCCGGGCCCGGCGCGGTGCGCGCGGGAGTCCGCCGACGCCGAGCGATGGTCGCCGAGCACCCACAGCCGCCCCGCGGGGACGGTCACCTCGAACGCTTCCTGCGCGGGCGTCTCCCCCGGCGCGAGGTACGGCTCCTCCACGGGCACCCCGTTCACGCGCAGCGTCTCCTCGCCGGGCGTCCAGGAGACGATGTCCCCCGGCAGCCCGACGGCCCGCTTGATCACGTGGCCGCCCCCGGGCAGCCAGCCCTTCGTGTCTTCGAACACCACCACGTCACCGCGGCGCACCGGGAACGGATCCGGGGTGAGCAGCGTGGCGACCACGCGGTCGCCGGCCCGCAGCCCGGGCTCCATGGACGAGGACGGGATGGCGTACATGCGCGCCAGGAAGGCCCACGCCAGCACGCAGGCGAGTACGGTCACGGCGGCCGCGATCAGCGCGGTGCGGCGCCCCGTCACGGCGTGTCCCCGGAGGGGGCGTCCACGGTCCCGCGGCGGGCCAGGGGCCACACGATCTCCGCAGCCCGGCCCTCGACCCGCTCGAGCGGGATCAGCCCGCCGCCGGGGGCGCCCAGCAGTGCGCGGGAGTCCCGGGAGGCGGCGCGGTGGTCGCCCAGGACCACCATGCGCCCGTCGGGCACCTCGAAGGACCAGGTCCCCGCCGCGGCCGGCTCGTCCGCGGTCACGGGCCTGCCGAGATACGGCTCGTCCAGCGGCTCGCCGTTGCGCAGCAGCCGGCCGTCCGGGGCACAGCACTCGAGGCGGTCCCCCGGCAGGGCCAGCACACGCTTGACGAACACGTCCTCGGCCGCGCCGACACCCCACCACCGGGCGACGTCCTCGAGGCCGCGCTCGAGCGATCCGGCCGAACGGTACGGCGCCAGGCTGCCGGCGCCGTCGAACACCACCACGTCGCCGTGGTGCAGGCCCTGCCCGCCCGCCGCGGCGGCGTCCACCCGCACGCGGTCGCCGGGCTGCAGGGTCGGCTCCATCGACCCGGAGGGGATGAGGTAGACGGGGCCGGTGAGGGCCCGCAGCACGGCGGCCACCACGACGGCGGCCACCACGGTCAGGCCGAGCCACGCCCACCAGCGGCTCGTGCCGGAGGCGGGGGCCGCCGTCGGGCCCGAGGAGGAGCCGGCCCCGGACGCGACGGAGCCCCGTGACCGGCGGGGGTCACGGGGCTCCGAGGTGCGCATGGGTCGATCACCGGTCGGCGGGGCCGACCGGGATGATCACTTGGCGTCGGCGCGCTTCTCGCGGATGCGGGCGGCCTTGCCGTGGCGGTCGCGCATGTAGTACAGCTTCGCGCGGCGCACGTCGCCCTTGGTGACGACCTCGATCTTGTCGATGACCGGGGAGTGCACCGGGAACACGCGCTCCACGCCGATGCCGAAGGACACCTTGCGGACGCGGAAGGTCTCGCGCACGCCGTAGCCCTGACGGCCCATGACGTAGCCCTGGAACACCTGGACGCGGGCGGTCTTGCCCTCGATGATGTTCACGTGCACCTTGACGGTGTCGCCGGGGGCGAACTCCGGGATGTCGTCGCGCAGCGTCTTCTTGTCGAACGAGTCGAGAATGTGCATGTCGTCTCTCCTGGCGGATGCCACAGGTCAACCGCGTGGTAGGCGGGCGCACGGTCCGTCCACGTCCGCATGACGAGGGGGCCGGGTCCCGAGCCGAGGGCCGGGCCCCGCACGAGGGGTGCGGTCCCGGGGTCCGATCCGTTGACGCGCGCCCCCTGTGGCAGGTCGGGCGTCCGGCGGACACGAGGATCCATTATGCCACAGCCGACGAGGGCGCACCGCCCGGCCGGCGCGTCGGGCGCGGCGGGTCAGTCCTCGGAGTCGTACGCCGCCCACAGGTCCGGTCGCCGCTCGCGCGTGCGCTCCTCCTGCTGGGCCCGACGCCAGGCCGCGACCTTGCCGTGGTCGCCCGAGAGCAGCACGGGCGGCACCGCACGGCCCCGCCAGTCCGCGGGCTTGGTGTAGACCGGGTACTCCAGCAGGCCGTCCTCGTGGGACTCCTCGACGAGCGAGGCCGGGTTGCCCACGACGCCCGGCACGAGGCGGCCGACGGCCTCGATCATCGCCAGCGCCGCGACCTCGCCGCCGTTGAGCACGTAGTCGCCCAGCGAGACCAGCCGCACCTCGAAGAGCTCCTCGGCCCAGCCGAAGACGCGCTCGTCGATCCCCTCGTAGCGGCCGCACGCGATCGCCACGTGCTCCCGGCCCGCCAGTTCCCGGGCGAACCGCTGGGTGAAGCGCTCCCCCGAGGGCGTCGGCACGAGCAGCACGGGGCGGTCCCCCGGCTCCGCCGACGACGACTCGGCGGGGGCCGGTGACACGGGCCCTTGGGCCGCCACGTGCTCGAGCGCGAGCGCCCACGGCTCCGGTTTCATCACCATGCCGGCGCCGCCGCCGTAGGGCGTGTCGTCCACGGTGCGGTGCCGGTCGAAGGTGAAGTCGCGCAGGTCGTGGACGTGCACGTCCACGAGGCCCTCGCGGCGGGCACGGCCCAGCAGCGAGACGTCGAGCACCGCGAGGTACTCGGGGAAGATCGTGACGACGTCGAAGCGCACCGCTCAGTCCTCCGCATCCGCATCGGTGGGCCCGTCTGCGGCGCCCTCGTCCTCGCCGGTGGCGAGCTCGAGCAGCCCCGGCGGCGGGGTCAGCACGAGCACGCCGGCCTCGGGGTCGATCTCCGGGACGATCTCCTCGACGAAGGGCACCAGGGCCTCCTCCTCGACGCCGTCCAACGCGACGTGCAGCAGATCCTGGACCGCCCCGGTGGTCAGGGCCGTGACGACGCCGACGCGCTCGCCGTCGACCCGCACCTCGAGGTCCACGAGGTCCTCCTCGTACCACTCGTCGGACTCCTCGGGCGCGGCGGGAACGGCGAACAGCTGGGCGCCGCGCAGGGTCTCGGCGACGTTGCGGTCCGGCGACTCCGCGAAGCCGACCACAAGGATCTGCTTGTTCCACCGGGCGCGGGTGACGGTGAGCTCCGCCGGCAGGCCCGGGGCGCCGTCGCGCACCACGAGGCGCTCGCCGGGGGCGAAGCGGGCATCCGGGTCGTCGGTGAAGACCTGCACGGTCACCTCGCCGCGGATGCCGTGCGGCTTGCCGATGCGGGCGACGCGGACGAGGTCGTCCTGGGCTGCGGGACTCATGGGCTCTCCTGGGTGGGACGGTCGGTGGCGGGAGGGGGCGGGGCCGGAAGACGACGACGGCCCGCCGGCCCGGTGAGGGGCGGGCGGGCCGTGCGTCACGGGCCGTCAGGAGCGGCGGTCGGTCTCCACCACGTCCACGCGGACGGGGTGGCCGGCCAGGCCGTCCAGCACGGTGCGCAGCGCGGTGGCGGTGCGACCCTGGCGGCCGATCACGCGACCCAGGTCCTCGGGGGCCACGCGGACCTCCAGCATGTCGCCGCGCCGCTGGGAGCGGGCGTCCACGCGGACCGCCTCGGGCGTGTCCACGATGCCGCGCACCAGGTGCTCGAGGGCCTCGGTCAGCATGGTCACTCGGACTTCTCGGCGTCCTCGGCCGGCGCCTCAGCGGCCTCCTCGGCCGGAGCCTCGGCGGCCTGCTCGGACTCGGCCGGGGCCTCCTCCTGCTTCGGCTCCTCCGGCAGGATGACCGAGCCCTTCTCGGGGGCCACGAAGGCCTCCTTCTCGGACTTGGACTTCAGGGTGCCCTCGGCGCCCGACTCGCCCTTGAACTTCTGCCAGTCACCGGTGACCTTCAGCAGCGCGGCGACCTGCTCGGTCGGCTGGGCGCCGACGGAGAGCCAGTACTGGGCGCGCTCCGAGTCGATCTCGATGAACGAGGGCTCCTCGGTGGGGTGGTACTTGCCGATCTCCTCGATGGCACGGCCATCGCGGCGGGTGCGCGAGTCCATGACGACGACGCGGTAGAACGGGGCGCGGATCTTGCCGAACCGCTTCAGACGAATCTTGACAGCCACGAGTGTGGTTCTCCTTCAGTGGATCTGGGGGGCCGGGGCACGACGCCGCGTGGGGGCAGCGGGCGTCGACGACCTGGCACACGGAACGGAGCGCAGCGGAGGATAGAGGGTCGTCCGGGCTCACGCTCAGTACCGTGCCATTCTGCCAGATCGGGCGGGCCGGTGCACACCCGGCGCGCCGCGACCGAGCAGCGGGCGGCTCAGCGGTCCTTGAGGTACTTCTCGAAGCCCGCCGGCAGGTTGAGGGTGGACGGGTCGAAGCCCTCCATGCCCGCGCCGTCGCGGCCGAACACCGCCCCGGCCTGCGCCTGGGCGGCGCGGGCGCGCCGCTCCTCGATCGCCTTGCGCTCGGCCGCGGCCTTGGCCGGGTTGCCGGACTTCACGCGATCGCGCTTCGCGTTCTTGCCCTTGCCCTTCGTCTTGCGGGAGGCGCCGCCCGGCATCCCGGGCATGCCCGGGATGCCACCGCCGGCGGCCATGCGCTTCATCATCTTCTGCGCCTCGGCGAAGCGCTCGAGCAGGCCGTTGACCTCGGACACGCTCACGCCCGAGCCGCGGGCGATGCGGGCACGGCGCGAGCCGTTGATGATCTTGGGGGCCACGCGCTCGTGCGGGGTCATCGAGTGGATGATCGCCTCGACGCGGCCGATCGACGACTCGTCGAACTGCTCAAGCTGCTGCCGCATGCCCTGGGCGCCCGGCATCATCATGAGCATCTTCTTCAGCGAGCCCATCTTCTTGAGCTGCTGCATCTGGGCGAGGAAGTCGTCGAGGGTGAAGTCCTCCTGGTCCGCGAACTTGCGGGCCATCTTCTCGGCCTCGGTGCGGTCCCAGTTCTGCTCGGCCTGCTCGATCAGGGAGAGCACGTCGCCCATGTCGAGGATGCGCGAGGCCATGCGGTCCGGGTGGAAGACCTCGAAGTCCTTCAGGCCCTCGCCCGTGGAGGCGAACATGATCGGCTTGCCGGTCACGTGGCGGACGGACAGCGCGGCGCCGCCGCGCGCGTCGCCGTCGAGCTTGGTGAGCACGACGCCGGTGAAGCCGACGCCCTCGTTGAACGCCTGGGCCGTGGCCACGGCGTCCTGGCCGATCATCGCGTCGATGACGAAGAGCACCTCGTCCGGGTCCACGGCGGCGCGGATGTCTGCGGCCTGCTGCATGAGCTCGGCGTCCACGCCGAGGCGGCCCGCGGTGTCGATGATGACCACGTCGTGGTACTTCGTGTTGGCCTCGGCGACGCCGTCGCGGGCCACCTGCACCGGGTCGCCGGAGGCGGCCTCGAACTCGGAGGAGACGCCGGGGTGCGGCGCGTAGACCGGGACGCCGGCGCGCTCGCCGCCGACCTGCAGCTGCTTCACGGCGTTCGGGCGCTGGAGGTCGCAGGCCACGAGCAGCGGGGTGTGGCCCTGGGACTTGAGCAGGTGGGCGAGCTTGCCGGCGAGGGTCGTCTTGCCGGCGCCCTGCAGGCCCACGAGCATGATGACGGTGGTGCCCGTCTTGGCGTGCTGGATGCGCCGGGTCTCACCGCCGAGGATGCCCACGAGCTCCTCGTTGACGATCTTCACGACCTGCTGGCCCGGGTTCAGGGCCTGGGCCACCTCGGCGCTGAGGGCGCGCTCCTTGATCTGCGCGATGAACTGGCGGACCACGGGCACGGCGACGTCGGCGTCCAGGAGGGCGCGGCGGATCTCGCGTGCGGTGGCGTCGATGTCCGCCTCGCTCAGCCGCCCCTTGCCCTTGAGGCTGCGGAAGGTGGCTGTGAGGCGGTCGGACAGGGAGTTGAACACGGCGGGTGTGATCCTTCGAAGCGGGGTCGACTGAGCCGGACGCGGTCGGTCGCGGGCGCCGCGGCATCCACCGCGGCGCCCGCCAAGCCTAGCAACCGACCGGCCTCACCCGTCCGCGGCGGCTCACCGCGCCTCGGCGGGGACGGGCACCCCGCCGAAGCCGACGTCGTAGTGGTAGGCCGACTCGTCGTGCAGGGTGAGGTCCACGCCGCGCTCCTCGTCCTCCTCGCTCACGCGCAGGCCCAGGGTGGCCTTGAGCACGAGCGCGATGAGGAAGGTGAGCACCGCGGTGAACACCACGGCCACGACGACGGCCACCGTCTGGGCCAGCAGCAGACGGCCGTCCCCGCCGTAGAACAGGCCCGCGGGGCCCTCGGAGGGCAGGGCGAAGAAGCCGATGAGCACGGTGCCCAGGATGCCGGCGGTCAGGTGCACGCCCACCACGTCGAGGGAGTCGTCGAAGCCGAGGCGGTACTTGAGGTTCACGGCCAGGGCGCTGGCCGCGCCGGAGGCCACGCCGATCACCAGGGCGCCGAGCGGGCTGACGAAGGCGCACGCCGGAGTGATGCCGACGAGGCCGGCCACGATGCCGGAGGCGGTGCCGATCGAGGTCGGGCGGCCGCGGCGCACCCACTCCACCACGACCCAGCCGAGCATGCCGGCCGCGGCGGCGGCCAGGGTGTTGATCCAGATCAGGCCGAGCTGGCCCGTGTCGCCGGCGGCGCCGCCGTTGAAGCCGAACCAGCCGAACCACAGCAGGGCGGCGCCCAGCATGGTGAAGGGCACGTTGTGCGGCTTGTGGCCGGGGTCCACGCCGAAGCCCTTGCGCTTGCCCATCATCAGGGCCAGGACGAGCGCCGCCACGCCGGCGCTGATGTGCACCACGAGGCCGCCGGCGAAGTCCAGGGCCTCGCCGAGGCGCGAGCCGATGGCGCCCTCCTCGGCGAGCAGGCCGCCGCCCCACACCATGTAGGCCAGCGGCGCGTAGACCAGGGTCACCCACACCGGCACGAACACGCACCAGGTGAGGAAGCGGGCGCGGTCCGCGACCGCGCCCGAGATGAGGGCCACCGTGATGATGGCGAAGGTGGCGCCGAAGCCGGCGGCGATCAGACCGCCCTCCTCCATCGCGGTGGTGAGGCCGGGGTCGGCCAGCGGGCTGCCGACGAGGCCGAGCCAGCCCTCGCCGCCGGTCATGCCGGAGACCCAGAGGATCCACACGACGCCGACCAGGCCCATCGAGACGAAGGACATCATCATCATGTTCAGCGCGGACTTCGAGCGGGTCATCCCGCCGTAGAACAAGGCGAGCCCCGGTGTCATCAAGAGGACGAGGCCTGCGCTCACCACCATCCACACGGTTCCGGCGTCCAGGGTCATCTCGTTCATGGGCGTCTCCTCGGTCTGAGCCGGACGCCCGCCGCGTCGACGCCGTTCGTCCGGCGTCGTCGCCCGGTCCAGGATCGGACCGTTGCTCAAGGAGCGTAGCGGAGCGTGAGGCGCGGCACGGTGGCGCGCACGGAATCGGACGCAATGTGACGCGCCGCGCCGCCGGGGGTGACCGGGGACGCAGCGGGCCCCTCCCGACGACGTCGGAAGGGGCCCGGTGCGCGGCGCGGCGGGTCAGTCGGCCAGCAGCGCGTCCACGAAGCCCTCGGCGGTGAACGGCGCGAGGTCATCGGGGCCCTCGCCGAGGCCGATCAGCTTGACGGGCACGCCGAGCTGGCGCTGGATGGCGATCACGATGCCGCCCTTGGCGGTGCCGTCCAGCTTGGTCAGCACGATGCCGGTGACGTCCACGACCTCGGCGAACACCTTCGCCTGGGTCAGGCCGTTCTGGCCGGTGGTGGCGTCGAGGACGAGCAGGACCTCGTCCACCTCGGCCTGCTTCTCGATGACGCGCTTGATCTTGCCGAGCTCGTCCATGAGGTTGGCCTTGTTCTGCAGGCGGCCCGCGGTGTCCACGAGCACGACGTCGACGCCCTCGGCGATGCCGCGCTCCACGGCCTCGAAGGCGACGGACGCCGGGTCGGCGCCCTCCTTCTCGGAGCGGACGGTCTCGACGCCCACGCGGGCACCCCACGTGGCGAGCTGCTCGGCGGCGGCGGCGCGGAAGGTGTCCGCGGCGCCGAGCACGACGGTGCGGTCCTCCGCCACGAGCACGCGGGCGAGCTTGCCCACGGTGGTGGTCTTGCCGACGCCGTTGACGCCCACGACCATGGTCACGGCGGGGCGGTCGCCCTTGCGGGTCGCGGCGAGACGGCGGTCCATCGAGGGGTCCACCATCGCCACGAGCTCCTCGCGCAGCAGGGTGCGCACCTGCTCGGGGTCACGCGTGCCCTCGACCGTGACGCGGGCCTTGAGGCGGTCGACGAGCTCCAGGGTGGGCTCGGTGCCGAGGTCCGCCATCAGCAGCGTCTCCTCGATCTCGTCCCACACGTCGTCGTCGATGCGGTCCTGGGACAGCAGCGCCAGCAGGCCCTTGCCGAAGACGTTGTTGGACTTGAGCAGGCGGGCCCGCAGGCGGGCCAGGCGCGAGCCGGCGGCCTCGGGCCGCTCGTACTCGGGCTTCGCCGGGGCGGTCTCCGCCTCCTCGACGACGGTGGGCTCCGGCTCGGCGACGACGGGCGGCGCCTCGTCGACCTCGGGGCGTTCCAGGACGGCGGTGGAGCCCGACGGGGCCGCGTGCCGCGGGCTCGGGCGCGGGTCGTCCGCGTCCCGCACTTCCTGGTACGACCCCTTCGGCGGGGCGGGGCGCCGGTCCAGCAGGCCGACGAGCACGCCGCCCAGCAGCAGGGCGGCCACGACTGAGACTATGAGCACGATTTCCACGGGCCCAGTCTGTCACACGGGCCGTCGCCCGCCCCGGGCCGCACGGTTCACGTCAGGCGGGAGAGGGTGCCGTCCTGCTGCACCGCGACTCGGGCGTGCCCATCCTCGCTCCGGACCGTGAGGATGACGGAGCCGTCGGGGGCGCTCTCACTGTCCACCTTCACGGCGTCGCCCGCGGCGGCCGGGACGAGCACACTCACGATCGCGGACTCGGCTCCGGTCGAACGGAACGCGACCTGAGTCGCCTCCTCCCGTTCCTGCTCTGCGGGGTAGTGCCATCCGTGGTGGGCGTGGCCGCCCTCGACGTCGGTCTCGCCCCGTCGCAGGTGCACACCGCCACGCGGCACCGGCTCACCGTCCAGGCGCACCTGCACCAGGGTCGTCGATTCGCCGGAGCCTGCGTCCACCGCCCGGACGGTGTCCTCGGAGACCCTCTCTGCCGAGAACTCCGCCGGAAGATTCCAGAGCGTCTCGACCACATGGTCCGTCCGGCCGTCGAGGATGCGAGTGCGATCCACGATGACGGCGACGTCCGGGTCGGTGAGCACGAGAACAGAACGGGCCCGCTCCCCGCCGACGTCCAGGTTCTGGCGCGCCGTCGCACCGTCGGCAGAGCCATCCGACGACACCCACACATCACCCCGCTCGGCGGGACCCGCGCCCGGGTACTCGTCGAGCGTCGGAATGTGGATCACGTTGTGCGCAGTCGGCCCCAGACCCCACGGTCGCCAACTGTCCTCGACGATGCCGGGATGTCCCCCGTCTTCGACGATCTGGCGACCGCGCGCCGTGTACAGGAACTGCATCAGATCACCGCGGTGGGACTTCGTCTCCCGCCCCGTGCCCGTGCGCAGCATCCACGCGGCGGCGTCCGCGAAGCCGTCGTCGGGAGTTCCCCAGGATGACCGGCCGAATACGGGGCCGGAGTCAAAAGCACGGACACGGTCGGCGGACGCGACGCCCTCCGCCCCGTCGGTGGCCGCGTAGCGCAGCTCATCGCTCATGCCGTCGAATGGCTTGACAGGGAACTCTGCACTGTCCCCGTATTGCCAATATGAGCCCGTCGAATCAACCATATGAGGAAGGGCTTGACCCATTTTTTCCACCCCATCCTCGAAGGCGCCGGATTCGACCCCGCATCGGGCTGCCGTCTCATCGATGGCTTGGAAGAGCACATAGTTGAATTGCGCGTAATGCGGTGCCGCTTCGTTGCTGAGGCCCTGGTCGTCCACCTGGAAGGGGATATCTCCTTCGGCGCGCTCCATGGCGTGCTCCATCCAGTCCGGTCGGCCCAGAACGCACCCGGCGCCCAGAAGAGCCAGATTCTCCATCGACCCGTGATTGTGCCGCTTCGAGTAGCGCGCCATGTTCTGCGCTGCGTGCTGGCCGATCAGATCATCCAGCCAGGCATACTCCTCCGGCAGACTGCCGTCCTTGGCAAGTTCAGCAGAACGTGCTGCGCGGTCGGCGACCACTTCACGGAAGCAGAGGAGGACCCCCATGCGATGATGGTTGGCCTCCGCATCATCATGGTCGCCGCCCCATCCGCCCTCGTGGTCAGCCCGCCAATCGCGTATGACCCGCTCAGCGACACCGAGGGCCTCCTCGTCGCCTTCCCGGCCGGCTTCGATGCTGGGCCCGATCCACCTGAGGGAAGACAGCCACAGACGCCAGCCTTCGTCCTGGTAAGGATCTACATCCCAGTCGATGTCACCCGATCCGTCACCCACCGCGACGGGATCGAACTGGCGCCACCCGTAGACGTCCCGCGCGTTGGTCTCCACGGTGTTGAATCTCTGGAGCTGCCCATAGCCTCGACACGGAGAGAGGCTTGCGCGTTCGACGGCGGTCATGGGGTGGCCAGCTGTCTGGGGAGGATCCCCGGACTCGTCGCCGGGCGCCGCGGCAGGGTGAGGTGCACAGCCCGCCAACCCGACGGCAGCGGCCAGCAGGCCGGCGCAGACGCGGAACATCCGGCGACGGCCGGAGGAAGACCGGTGGTCCATCTCACCAGTGTCCCACGAGGCGTGGCGGACGTCGCCCCGGGTCGCACACCCGGCGCCGTGCGAAGATGGCGGTCATGCCGTTGTCGTCCGCCCGCTCCTCGCGGGTCCCCCTGCCCCGTGAGATCAAGGTCCTCGTCGCCGCCGCGTTCATCATCGCGATCGGCTTCGGCATCATCGCCCCGCTGCTGCCGCAGTACGCGGCGACGTTCGACGCGTCCGCCGTCGGGGTGGCCGCCGTCGTGTCCGCGTTCGGGCTGACCCGCCTCCTGTTCGCCCCGGTCTCCGGCAAGCTGACGAACCGGCTCGGCGAGACGCCCGTGTACATGACGGGCGTGCTGATCGTGGCCGCGTCCATGTTCCTGATCGCCTTCGCGCAGACCTTCCCGCAGCTGATCCTCTTCCGCGCGATCGGCGGCATCGGCTCCACCCTGTTCACCGTGTCCGCGATGGCGTTCCTGGCCCGGAAGTCCCCGCCCACGATGCGCGGCAGGATCTCGGGCGCCTACGCGTCCGCCTTTCTGATCGGCAACATCGTGGGGCCGATCGTGGGCTCCGCCCTGGCCGTGTTCGGGTACCGGGCCCCGTTCCTGATCTACGGCAGCTCCCTGGTGGTGGCGGCGGCCCTCGTGTTCTTCCTGCTCAAGGACACCCGGCTCGCGGACCGCGCCGTCCGCGACGTCCGCCCCGCCATGCCGATCCGGGAGGCCCTGGCCAACCCGTCCTACCGGGCCGCGCTGGTCTCCTTCTTCGCCAACGGCTGGGCGACGTTCGGGGTGCGGAACTCGGTGATGCCCCTGTTCGCGGCGAGCGCGTTCGCCGGCACGGCGCTGCTGGGCTGGGAGGTGGACGGCGCGCTCATGGCGGGCCTGGCCCTGTCCGTGTTCGCGCTCGGCAACGTCACGGCCGTGACGTTCAGCTCGCGGCTGTCCGACGTGCACGGGCGCCGGCCGCTGATCCTGACGGGCCTGCTCGTCATGGCCGTCACCACCGGGGTGATCGGCTGGATGAGCTCGCCCGCGCTCTTCCTGCTCGCGTGCCTGCTGGCCGGCGCGGGCACGGGCACCCTGAACGCCCCGCAGCAGGCGGCCATCGGCGACGTCGTCGGCCAGGGGCGGCGCGCCGGCGCTGTGATGTCCACCGCCCAGATGTCCGCCGACCTGGGCGCCATCTCCGGTCCGCTGCTGGCCGGGCTCGTGGTGGACACCGCCGGCTACGGATGGGCGTTCGCGCTCACCGGCGGCGTCATCCTGCTCGGCGCGCTCGCGTGGTGGCGTGCTCCGGAGACCAATCTGCCGATCGTGCCCGGTGGGCCCCGCACCGGGTCCCTGCCGCTGGTCCGCCCGGAGGACGCCCGGGTGACCCCGCGCGAGGACGGGTGACGTCGGGGCAGGCACGAGGCCGCCGTCCCCGCGGGGACGGCGGCCTCGTGACGTCGACGGGGTGGGTGTCCCCGTCCGGGGGTGTGGTGCGGCTCAGGCGCCGTCGAAGGCCGGCAGCCGCTCGCCCACGCCGAGCAGCTCGGCGATCGCTGAGACCGTGCGCTCGGCCGCGCGGCCGTCGCCGTAGGGGTTCACGGCCTGGGACATCGCGCTGTACGCGGCCTCGTCCGTCAGCAGGCGGGTGACCTCGGTGACCACGACCTCCTCGTCCGTGCCGATCAGACGCACGGTGCCGGCGGTCACGGCCTCGGGACGCTCGGTGTTCTCGCGCATCACGAGGACGGGCTTGCCCAGCGACGGGGCCTCCTCCTGGACGCCGCCGGAGTCCGTCAGCACGACGGTGGCCACAGACAGCAGGTGGGTGAACTCGCCGTAGGCGAGGGGCTCGGTCACGAGCACGTTCTCGCGGCCCTCGATCTCCGGCAGGATCGCCTCGCGCACCACCGGGTTGCGGTGCGCCGGCAGCACGAAGGTGACCTCGGGGTGGTCCGCGGCCAGGCGGGCCAGGGCGCGGCCCACGCCGCGCATCGCATCGCCCTGGTTCTCGCGCCGGTGGGTGGTCACGAGGACGACGCGACGGCCGGACGCCTCCAGCTCGGCCAGACGCTCGTCCTCGAACGGCACCTGGTGGCTGACGGCCTCCAGCAGTGCGTCGATCACGGTGTTGCCCGTGACGTAGACGTCCTCCGCGGCCACGGCCTCACGCAGCAGGTTGTCCCGGCTCACGGTGGTCGGGGGCAGGTGCAGCGCCGAGATCTGGCTGGTGATCTTGCGGTTGGCCTCCTCCGGGAACGGGGAGAGGATGTCGAAGCTGCGCAGGCCTGCCTCGGCGTGGACCACGGGGATGCCGCGGTTGAAGGCGGCGACGGCGCCCGCCGTCGAGGTCGTGGTGTCGCCCTGGACGACGACGGCGTCCGGCCGCTCCTGCTCCAGGACGGCGTCGAGCCCGTCCAGGGTGCGGGCGAACACGCCGTTGAGGGTCTGCCGGGGCTGGATGATGTTCAGGTCGTGGTCCGGGACGATGCCGAACAGCTCGTTGACCTGGTCCAGCATCTCGCGGTGCTGCCCCGTGACGGTCACCACGCACTCGAACCGCTCGTCGGCCTGCAGCGCCTTGACGATGGGGGCCACCTTGATCGCCTCCGGGCGGGTTCCGTAGATGGGCATGACCTTGGGCACAGTTGCTCCTCTTGACTGGACGACCGACCGCGGCCGCGGCCCGATCAGGCTCGACGCGGGCGCGAGCTGTCGCCAGTCTACTGACGGCGCCGCGGCACCGCCGGTTGCTAGAGTGGCGACTCGCGGCGGGCCGCCCCGGCCCGCCTTCCCGCCTGCATGAAGAGAGGCCGCGACGGCATGGCAGACACCGGCGATCCCCGCGCCCCGAGCGGCACCGCGGTCCTCACCGTGGACGGAGCCACCCTGCGCCGAGTGGGCGCCCGCCCGGGCCTGGCGCGCTACCTGGCCTCCCTCTGGGAGTACCGCTCGTTCATCCTGTTCGACTCCCGCTCCCGGATCGCCGGGGCGAACTCCGTCAACGCGCTCGGCCGCGTCTGGATGGTCCTCAACCCGATCCTCGACGGCGCGGCGTACTTCCTCGTGTTCGGGCTGCTGCTGGGCACCGGCCGTGGCGTGCCGAACTTCCTCGGCTACCTGATCATCGGCGTGTTCCTGTTCCGCTACACCTCGAGCGCGATCACGGCGGGGTCGCGTTCGATCTCGACCAACCTCTCCATCGTCCGCGCCTTCCGCTTCCCGCGGGCCACCCTGCCGATCGCGACGAACATCCGAGAGCTGATGCTCTTCGGCCCGACACTGGTGGTGATGCTGGTGCTGGTCCTGGCCATCCCGCCGATGGAGCAGATCACGTGGCGCTGGCTGCTGCTGATCCCGCTGTTGGCGCTGCAGACGCTGTTCAACGTCGGCGCCTCCCTCCTGCTGGCCCGCTACGTGGCCCGCTGGTCCGACCTGTCCAACCTCATCGCGTTCGGCACCCGGATCTGGCTCTACGTGTCCGCCGTGTTCTTCAGCGCCGACCGCTTCGCGGACTTCCCGCCGATGATGACCGCCATGCATCTGAACCCGCTGTTCTGCGTCCTGGACATCGCGCGACAGTCCCTGCTGTACGCCTCCGACGCGGACCCGATGCGGTGGATCGTCCTCGCGGCGTGGACGGCGGCCCTGCTCGTGGTGGGGACCGTGGTGTTCTGGCGCGCCGAGGAGACCTACGGGGAGGAACGATGAGCGCGGAGCCGCTGACCCCCTCCGTCGTCGTCGACGAGGCGTCCATGACCTACCGCGTCCTCTCGGCCGAAGCGGTCCAGCCCCACCGGGGCCTGCGGGGTCGAGTCCGCGCCGCCCGCGGCGTGCGCACCACGGAGGTCCAGGCGCTGCAGCCGCTGTCGTTCGTGGTGGGGCGCGGCGAGTCCGTGGGCGTGATCGGCACGAACGGGTCCGGCAAGTCCACCCTGATGAAGCTCATCACCGGCCAGATGCGCCCGACCACCGGCCACATCTACGCGACCTCCACGCCCGTGATGCTGGGCGTCAACGCCGCGCTCGTGCGCCAGGTCTCCGGTGAGGACAACATCCGTCTGGGCTGCCTGGCGATGGGGATGTCCCGCGCGGAGGCGGAGGCCAAGCGGGACGCCGTCGTCGCCCTGTCCGGCCTCGACGACCACGCGCTCCAGCTGCCGCTCAAGGCGTACTCCTCGGGCATGGCCGCGCGCCTGCAGTTCGCGATCGCCACCTCGGTGGACCCGGACATCCTCGTGATCGACGAGGCGCTCAACACGGGCGACGCCCAGTTCCGGGAGCGCACGCGCCAGCGGCTCGATGAGCTGCGCGAGCAGGCCGGCTGCGTGTTCCTGGTCAGCCACTCCCTCAGCACCATCCAGGAGATGTGCCAGCGCGTGATCTGGATCGAGCGGGGCGTCCTGACGATGGACGGCAGCCCTCGCGCCGTGACGCGCGGCTACAACCTCTACGCCCGGGCCATGGCCCAGGGGCGGACCGAGGAGGCCCAGGAAATCCTCGAGCGCAAGCAGTCAGAGCTCGTGCGGGAGCGCATCGCGTGGAGCGGCGGCGAGCGGCCCACCGGGATCACCGCGCTGTGAACGTGGCCGGGGCGCGGCTGCGTCGCTGGGCGGGCCGGGCCCGCATCGTGGGCGAGCGCGCGGCCGCCACGGCCGGCGACGCCGGCGCCTCGGCCCTCCGCGCGGCGCGCGGCGCCCGGGGCCTGGCCACCCTCCCGGAGCGCACCTGGCGTGCGGCGGACGTGCACGTGCCGGACGCGTCGGCCGCGCTCCCGCTCCCGGCGGCGGCGGTGCTGCGCCGCGCCCTGACGGGTGCGCGCGTCCCCTCCCTCGACGCGTTCTCCCCCCTCGGGCCCCGGCCGGCCGCCGCGCCGGCCGTCCTGCTCCTGCCGGTGGACGAGCCGGCCGCGCGCGGCTGGTCCGTCGAGGCGGCCGCCGAGCTGGCCGCCCGGCGCTGCGCGGACCTGGAGATGCCCGCCGGCGCGCCCGGCCTGCACACGGTGCTGATGTCTGACCCGGCCTCCCGCCGGGCCCTGACCGCCGCCCTGCGCACCGCCGGCGGCCGCCTCCCCGGGGTGCTCGTCGTCGCGTGCCCGGACCCGGCGACGGCGGCCGGCCGGGCGCGGGTCCTGGCCGCACTGGGGCTCGTCGACGCGGTCCTCGCCCCGGAGGGAACCCGGCTGGACCCCCCGCTCGCCCGCGCGGCCGCACGCGCGGGCCGCGCCGTGATCGGACCGGACCGGGCAGCTGAGACGTGGGAGCGCCTGGCCGCCGCTGGCCGGGCGGCGCGACTGGACGCGCTCACGCCCGCCGAGGCCGCCGGCCCACCCGCCGCACCGGCCCCCCGGGTGCGGGTGACCGCAGAGCCGCGGCGCGTCGTCGTCGCGGGCCACGACCTGAAGTTCGCGGGCGCGCTGATGGACCGGCTGCGCGCCGACGGGCACGAGGTGCGCGTGGACGCCTGGCGCGGCCACGCCCGCCACGACGTCGAGCGCAGCCGCGCCCTGGCCGCGTGGGCGGACGTGGTGCACTGCGAATGGAGCCTCGGCAATCTCGCCTGGTACTCCCGGCACCTGGACTCCCCGCACCGCACCACGCGGTTGACCAGCAGGCTCCACCTGCAGGAGGCGGGCACGGCGTTCCCGTCCCGGGTGCGGCAGGACGCCCTGGACGAGTGGGTGTTCGTGGCCGAGCACGTGCGCGCCCAGGTGCTGCGGGACACCCGTTTCCCGGCGTCGCGGACCTCGGTGGTGCCGAACGCGGTGGCCGTGCCGCCCACGCTCCCGGACGGCGACGACGACCGGCGCTTCGTGCTCGGGCTGGTCGGCGTGCTGCCCGAGCGGAAGGGGCTGCACCGCGCCCTCGACCTGCTGGCGGCGCTCCGCCGGGTCGAGCCCCGCTACACGCTCCGGATCCGTGGCCACCACCCGGAGGAGGTCGGCTGGATGGCGCAGCGCCCCGCCGCGGCGGCCTACTACCGGGCGCAGCTGCGCCGCATCGAGACCGACCCGGTGCTCGCCGGAGCCGTGACCTGGGACCCCCACGGGCCGGACATGCCCGCGTGGTACGCCCGGGTGGGCGTCGCGCTCTCCGTCTCGGACTTCGAGTCGTTCCACTTCACGCTGCCCGACGGCGCCGCGCACGGCTGTCTGCCGGCCGCGCTCGCGTGGGCGGGCGCCGACCTGCTCTACCCCGCCGCGTGGCTGAGCCCGGACGTGGCCACCATGGCCGAGGCCCTTCGCCGGGCGACGGCCGACGCGCGGGCCTGGCGGTCCGCCGTGGCCCAGGCCCGGGTTCACGTGGGTCACCACTACGACACCGCCCCTGTGACGAGACGTTTGACGGACGCGGTGATCTGTCCTTGACTACGCTGCCTCTTTAGTGGGGCGTGATGCCCAGCCGGTCGTAGAGCGACCGATAGCGGCGCGCGTTGGCCTCCCAGGTGCGCGTCTGCAGGGCCCAGTCCCGGCCGGCCGCGCCGAGGCGCGCCCGCTCGGCCGGGTCCTCCGCGAGCCGGTCGAGGGCGGTGGCCAGCGCGGCGGGATCCTCCGCGGGGACGAGCAGACCGGTCCGCCCGTCCTCGACGAGCTCGGCCAGGGCCGGCAGGTCCGAGGCGACGACGGGCCGGCCGGTGGCCGAGGCCTCGACGGTCTTCATCGGCGTCACCGCGCGGGTGACGGGCAGGTCCCGGCGCGGGACCGTGAACACGTCCAGGGCGGCGTGGTGCAGGCGCGCATCCTCGCGGTCGACCCGCCCGGGGAAGGCGCATAGCTCAGCGATGCCGAGCTCCGTGGCCAGGGCCTGCAGCCCGGGCCGGGCGACGCCGTCGCCGGCGATGTGCACGCGCAGCCCGGGACGGTGCGGGGCCAGCCGTGCGGCGGCGCGCAGCAGGGTGTCCAGGCCCTCGTAGTCCACGAGGCTCGAGACGGTGCCCACCACGAAGGCGTCGGTCGGCAGGTCCCAGCCCAGCCGGGCGCGTGCCTCGTCCCGGTCCGCCGGCTCGGCAACGAAGGCCGGGCCCACGGCGTTGGGGCAGAGCACGACGGCTTCCTCGGCCACCCCGGCCGCGACCAGGCGGTCGCGCATGCCCGCCCCGAGCGTCACGACCCCGTCGGCGCGGCGGGCGGCCTCGGCCTCCCGCTCCTGGAAGAGCCGGTACCGTTCCGAGGCCAGGGCCTGGGGCCCGCGCACCGCCGCCCACGTGTCCGCGAGCTGCCCGCGGACCTCGTAGACCCACGGGATCCCGAAGGCCCGCGCCACGGCCTCGACCGCGAGCGCGTTGACGAAGTGCGTGGTCGTGTGCAGCAGGGCGGGACGGTGTCGTCGCACGTGCGCGGCCAGCAGCTCGGCGTGCTGCTGGATGCGGGCGGCCTGGCCCTGGGCGAGCCGCGCCGGCAGCAGCCGGGCGTAGCCGATCCCGTCCACGACATCCCGCTGTGCCGCCCAGGGCACGCCGATCTGCACGGGGTAGCCCGGCCGCGTGACGGCGGCGACCTCGAAGCCCTCGTTCCGCAGGGAGGTGAGGATCGCGTGGCTGCGCTGGGCGTATCCCGACCCGGTGTGGGGCAGGGAGTTGGTCAGCACGTGCAGCACCCGCCCCGGGACCGGGCGGTAGCCGGGCTCGGTCGGCACGGTCGGGGCGACGCCGCGGAACGCGTCCCGCTCCCCCGCCATGCGGCGGGCGAGATGACGGTTGCGGGGATGCCGCGCGGCGAGCGCGGCCGCGCCGCCCAGGTCGCCGCGGTGCGCCGCCAGGCGTGCGGCGGCGGCCGTCCACGCCGCGCCGCGATGCTCCTCCGGCACGCTGCCGAGCAGCGTCTCAGCGATGTCGGGCCGGCCCATGCCGAGGGCCGCGTCGGCCCGGTGGACCAGCCCGCGGCCGCCGCCCGCCCCCGGACGGGACGCGCGGACGGGCCGGCCGGCCTCGTCCACGCCGAGGGCGGCCAGGGCCGCCGCGCGCTCGCCCCGCATCTCGTGGCCGAGCGCGGGCACGACGCCGTTCCGGCCCAGGCGGGTGAGGACGCCGGCCGCCCCGCCCGCCACCGCGGGCGGCAGCCGACGGGAGACCTGCAGGGCCAGCAGCACCGGGTCGTCCGTCACGTGCTCGCGGACGGTCTGGGCGGTCAGGGCCAGGGACCGCAGCAGCGGGCGGCGGGACGACGCGGGGCGCTCGCGTGCGGTCATCGGTGCGGGCTCCTGTCGGCGGGGCGGGCGGGGCGCGGGCCGAGTCTGGTCAGAGGGACGGGCCGGTGCGCCACTGGCCGCGCGTGTCGATCACGCGCTTGTCGGCCACGCGGTCGCCGAGGTCGGCGAAGGCGGAGTGGTCCACCAGCAGCACCACGATGTCGGCGGCGTCCAGGGCCTCGTCGGCCGCGACCAGGCGGACGTTGTCCTTGCCCTGCAGCGCGGCCGGCAGCTCCGTGACGTGCGGCTCGACCACGAGCACGTCGGACCCGGAGAACTGGCCCGCCAGCTCGGCCGCGATGTTCAGGGCCGGGGATTCACGCAGGTCGTCGATGTTCGGCTTGAAGGCCAGGCCGAGGGCGGCGACGACCGGAGCGCGGCCGGTCTCCTGCTGGACGTCGAAGGCCGCGGCCTTGACCTGGTCGAGGACCCACTGGGGCTTGCCGTCGTTGATCTCCCGGGCCGCGCGGATCAGCCGGGCGGTCTGCGGGGCGGCGTCCACGATGAACCACGGGTCCACGGCGATGCAGTGGCCGCCCACGCCGGGGCCCGGCTGCAGGATGTTCACGCGGGGGTGGTGGTTGGCGAGCTCGATGAGCTCCCACACGTCGATGCCCTGCTCGGCGCAGATCACGGACAGCTCGTTGGCGAAGGCGATGTTGACGTCGCGGAAGGAGTTCTCCACGAGCTTGGCCATCTCCGCGGTGCGGGTGTCCGTCAGCAGGATCTCGCCCTCGCAGAACGTGCGGTAGAGGTCGCGGGCCCGCTCGGCCGCGCGCCGGGTCGAGCCGCCGACGATCCGGTCGTTGGTCACGAGCTCGACCATCACGCGGCCCGGGAGCACCCGCTCGGGGCAGTGGGCGAAGTCCAGCTCGGACTCGCGCAGCTCAGGACGCTCGGCGAAGATCACCTCGGCCATGTGCTCGGTGGCGCCGGGGGGCGAGGTGGACTCGAGGATGACGAGCTCGTCGCCGGTCAGCTGCGGGGCCAGGCCGCGGGCGGCGGCCTCGATGTAGCCCAGGTCCGGGGAGTGTCCGTCCTTGAACGGGGTGGGCACGGCGACGATGTAAGCGTCCGCGGCCGGGGTCGTCTTCGAGGCGCTGAGCAGGCCCTTCTCGACGCCGCGCGCGACGAACCCGGCCAGGTCCGGCTCCACGAAGGGCACCGTGCCCGCGTTCACGGCGTCCACCGTGCGGTCCGAGACGTCCACGCCGAGCACCTTCACGCCGTTCTCGGCGAGGATGGCGGCGGTGGGCAGTCCGATGTAGCCCAGGCCGATGACGGCAACGGTCTCGATCTTCTTCACGGGGTCTCCTCGATGGGGAATGGTTCACGACGGCGGCCCCAGGCACCGGCGGGCGGGGGGCGGACGCGTCCCACCCTACCGCCGACGCCCGGCCTGCTTCAGTCCAGCCCCAGCGCCTCGCGCCACAGGCCGGCCACGACGCGCTCATCGTACGAGCGCACCCGGTCCCGCGCCAGGGCCGAGAGCGCGTCCCACCGCGCGTCGACGGCCGTCGCCTCCAGCACCCGCCGCGCCGCGGCGTCGGTGTCGTCGAGCACGAACTCCTCGCCGAACACGCCCCTTGCGCCGGGCCGGTCCCACACGATCGGAACTGCCCCGGAGGCCATCCCTTCCACCGGGGCCAGGTGGAAACTCTCCGTCGCACTCGGCGACAGCATCCAGCCGACCTTGGTGTACCAGGTCCCCATGTCCGCACCGAACGGTTCGAATGCGACAGCATCACGCAGATCCGAGGCTCCGAGTCGGGCCAGGAGGCCCGCGTATCCCTCACGCTCGTACATCTTGCGCCAGATGTGCGGGTACTCCCACGGCATGCGGCCACGGATATGGAGCGTGAAGCGGCCGTCCTCGGCGCGCAGGCGCCGGAGCAGGTCGATCGCGCGGTCCGGTCTTTTGAGCATGGGCACGATCCCTACCAGCCCCAGTCGGAATTGGCGGTTCGCCCGCCCAGGGCGCTCCAGGTCTGCAATGGACACGGCGTTCGGGACAACGCGTACCGCGTCCGGGCGGATGTCCATCGCGTCCAGGACGTGCCCACGGTTCAACTCTGAGACCACGACGAGAGTGTCGACCGTGGCTGTGTCGATGTCCGGAAGCCACGCGCCGCGCAGCTCGAACATGTGCAGCCGCACCACGAGCCGCTGGCCAGGCCGTTTGCGGTGGGAATACCAGACAGCGTTGGGGCCAGCCCATTCACAGATGACGACGTCGGCCCACTCAAGATGGGCTTCGGACGCGTCCTCGTCGTGAGCGTGCAACGACGTCCAGTGATCAATGCGCAACTCCACGTCCGGATCCGCGCGGAGCATGTCCACGAGTTCACCCGCGAATTTCAGGTCATGACCGGCAAGCACAATCCGCCGTCGCTGGTCACGAGGGGCGGCGAGAGCGCGAGGGCGTTCCAACGCGCCCACGCGTTCAATCACGGCCCGCAATGCGTCGGCGCGCGCGGACATGCGATACGGCGCGGCGGCCCGGAATACGTGCTCGGACAGGGCGTCGAGCCGCGGTGCAGCGGCGACAAGCCGATCCGCGATGTCTGCCGGCGTGTCGTCCAGCGCATCGACGAACAATGGATAGTCCGCGCCAAGCAGGTCTTCGTGGATGGTAGTCCGGTTAACCAGGGGCGGCACACCGAGAGCACAACTCTCGAGCACCTTCGTCGAGATCTCGAGAGACAGGTCGAGATCGGAGGCGCGCCACCCGAGGGATACGTCGGCGTCCCCCATGACCTCCATACTCTCTTCGCGGCTCAGAGCTCCCACCCAGGAGAATCCCGGCTCGTCGGACTCGAGCACGGCACGCATGCTCGATGCCCACCCCGGGTGGCGCGGTTCCCGGTGCACTTTGTCGCCCACCATGGTCAACGAGCTCTCGACTCCACGGTCGCGGAGCTCAGTGAGGATTTCGGGCATGCGGTCCGTCCGCCAGTCGTGGGCAAACTTCCCGGTGTACACAAGCCTCAAAGATCTGCGCTCCCGCGAGTCACTGCCGTGGGGACGGACAGAGTCGGGGATCATCGGGGACAGTAACTCGGTGCGACCCGCAGCTGCGGGCACGAGAGCCTCAAGGACCGCCCGCGCGTGCTCCGTCTGGGCCAGCATGAGCCGACTTCCCGCAGCCACCCGATTGAGCCGACGGATGAGATCATCAGGGAATCCTCCGCCGATATACCCGTACTCGGTGACGTACGACCACAGCCGGCCTTCGAAGGTGCCGCGCTCAACGATTTCGAGGCACATTTCACTACCACGGACAAGCAAAACATCGAAGTCCAACGCCGCGTCCAGCGCCTCCAAGGCTTCCGCCGCCTGTCCTCTCTCCATGGCATCCTCTGCCTCAGCCACCGGCGCGTCGTGGACGGTGACGCCAGACAGACGGCGGAGGGGGCCGCTCAAGAGATCCCGGGTCTCGACGGCCTTGAGCTGCACATGCACTTGGGCGCCTGTCAGGGACAGGGTCTCAGCGAGGGACGGTAACCAGATCGCCGACCCGTCCATGACATTGAGATTGACGTCGCCGTAGAGGAGGATGCGGACGTCCGCGATGTTGCTCGTGGGCGTGTCATGCACGGCTGGTCTCCTCCATGTCTCGCAGTAGGTCTGCGATCTCGGTGGGGGCGTCCCCCGCGTCTTCGGTGTGATGTCCGGCTGGCCGGGGAGTGCCCGGCTGCACGGGCATCAGTGTGGACTGCCGACGTAGCAGGAGCGCCCCGATCTCTGACCGGCGAGGGCCACGGTCGATAAGCCAGCAGGTGGCCCCAGCGCGATGGGCTGCATGCACAGCGGCGAGCACCTCGAGCAGCAACGCGACGCCCGAAGTGCTCAGCGCGCCATCCCACACGCCGGTGAACCCTTCCAGGTCGAGCACGAGCACGTCCGTGCGCTCCGCCACCGCCACGCTGGTCCCCGGCGTCATCGGCACGACGCGATGCCCTGCCCCTTCCAGCAGGCGGCGTGCGTCGGCGCTCAGGAGACCCACGACGGCCCGGTTCCCGGCCACGTCGCGTCCCAGGTCAGGACGCCCCAGCATCCGCTCCAGCCGTGCACTCCTCGCCGGGTCCGCTGCCGGAGTCGCGGCGGCTCGGCCCGGTGCGACACGGCCTGAGTCGCGGTCCTGCGCGCCACGGCCGGCCAGCTGGTCCGGTTTTGAGCTGACGGTCCAGCGCACCCCGAAGACTCCCCGGATCTCCTGCGCCACGGGCTTCGGCAATCTTCGTAGGAGCGCACCACCGCCGCGCCGCACGGTGCGTCGGGCCTGCGGTGGAAGGAATGCCGCCACGCGGCGAACCCCTCGTTGGAAATCAGAATTCGGCATTTTCAGCGTGTTGCCTTCTATGGTGATGAACAAAGAACAGCCCGTGGAGGCGAAACTCTCAGAGAGTACCAGGGCGTTTTGTGGTGGATCGGACCCAGCCGCGGGGCAGCCGCCTCAGCCATTGTGGGAGGCCGCGTGCTTGGTCCTGGGCCGACGCGTCAACCCCGGCCAGGCGCCTGGCTCGTGGCCTTGCAGTGTCAGCCAGTCCGAGCGCCTCGCGCCACAGGCCGGCCACGACGCGCTCGTCGTACGCGCGCACCCGTTCCCGGGCCAGGGCCGAGAGCGCGTCCCACCGCGCGTCGTCGGCGACCGCCTCGAGCACCCGCCGCGCCGCGGCGTCGGTGTCGTCGAGCACGAACTCGTCGCCGAACACGCCCCTCGCGCCGGGCCGGTCCCAGACGAGCGGGACCGCGCCCGAGACCATGCCCTCGGCGGGCGCGAGGTGGAAGCTCTCGGTGGTTGACGGCGAGAGCACCCAGCCGATCTTCGTCAGCCACGAGCCCATGTCCGCCCCGAAGGGCTCGAAGGCGACGGCCTCGCGCAGCGGACCGGCGCCGAGGCGGGCGAACAGGTCGAGGTAGCCCTCGCGCTGGAGGGGCTTGCGCCACTCGTGCGGGTACTCCCACGGCATGCGGCCGCGCACGTGCAGGGTGAACCGTTCGTCATGGGCGCGCAGGATCTCCAACAGGTCCACGGCCCGGTCCAGGCGCTTGCGCAACGGCACCACGCCGACGAGGCCGAGCCGGAACCGGCGACCGGGCAGGCCGGGACGGTCCAGGTCCGCCACGGACACGGCGTTGGGGATCACCGTGACCCGCGTGGGCTCGATGGGAAGATGCTCGCGCACCAGGTCCCGGTAGAGATCGGAGACGGTCACGAGGCGGTCCACGGCCTCGGTCTCGAGCGCGGAGAGCCAGCCGCCGCGCAGCTCGAACATGTGCAGGCGGACCACGAGCCGCTGGCCGGGCCGCTTGTGGCGGGCGTACCAGACCGCGTTGGGGCCCGCCCACTCGCACACCACGACGTCGGCCCACTCGACGAGGCGGCGTGAGGCGGCCTCGTCGTGGCGGTGCAGACCCTGCCAGTGGTCGATGCGCAGCTCGACGCCCGGGTCGTCCCGCAGCAGGTCGACGAGCTCGCCCGCGAACTTCAGGTCGTGGCCGGCCAGGACCACGCGGGTGCGTGACCCGCCGCGGGCGGGCCGTCGGTCGAGCAGACCGAGCCGGTCCATGACGCCTGTCAGGGCGCGTGCGCGCGCGGCCATGCGGTAGGGGGCGGCGGCCTCGACGACGCGTCGCGAGAGGGCCGGCAGGTCGTGGCGGGCGGCCGCGATGCGGGCGGCCACGTCCCGGGCTGAGTCCCTCACCCCGTCCACGAACAGGGGGTAGTCGGCCCCCAGCAGCTCCTCGTGCGCCACGGTCCGGTTCAGGAGCGGCGGCACTCCGACCGCGCAGCTCTCGAGCACCTTCGTGGAGATCTCGAGCGAGAGGTCCAGGGCGGGGGCGCGCCAGCCCAGAGAGACGTCCGCGGCCGCGGTGCGGGCCATGGACTCCTCGCGGGAGAGCGCTCCGGTCCACTCGAAGTCGGGCCGCTCGGCCTCGAGGCGGGAGCGCATCGCCGCGGCCCAGCCGGGCCGGTCCCGCTCGGGGTGGACCTTGTCCCCCACCATCGTGAGCGTGGCCGGGACGCCGGCCTCGTGGAGGGCGGTCAGCACGTCCGGCATGAGGTCGGTGCGCCAGTCGTGGGCGAACTTGCCCGTGTACACGAGACGCACCGGGCCGTCGGCGGGCGCCTCGGCGCGTTCGGCCGGAACGAGCCCGTCCGGCACCATCGGCGAGAGCAGCTCGGTGCGCCCGGCGGCGGCCGGGACCATCGCCTCGAGCACGGCGCGGGCCTGGGGCGTCTGGGCCAGCATCAGACGGCTCGCCGCGGCGATGCGGCCGAGCTCCTCGACGCGCCCGGCCGGGAAGCCGTCCTCCACGTAGCCGTACTCGGTCACGTAGGACCACAGCCGCCCCGGGAAGGCGCCGCGGTCGGCGAGCTCGAGGCAGGCGTGGATGCCGCGCACGAGCACCACGTCGTACCGGGACTCCTCGTCCCGGCGGGCCAGCACGTCCGCGGCGCGGGAGGGGGTCATCCCCCCCTGCCCGGCCGCCGGCTCGGCGGTGAGCACGCGCACCCCCGTCAGGGCGCGCAGCGGAGCGGTGAGCAGGTCCCGGCGTTCGACGGCCTTGAGCTGGACGTCCACGCTCGCACCCGTGCGGGCGAGGGTCTCGGCCAGGGAGGGCAGCCACGTGGCGGAGCCGTCGATGACGTTCAGGTCGACGTCGCCGTAGAGCAGGACGCGCACGCCGGCGGCGTCGGTCAGGCGGTCGGGGTGGTGCGTGTTCATGCGCTCTCCTCCGGGCAGGCGGCGAGGACGTCGGCGATCCCCTGGGGCGCGTCGCCCGGGTCCTCGGTGAAGTGCAGGGGCGTCCGGTCCGCGCCGGCCTCGACCACGATGACGTCCTCGGCGTGCAGCAGGGCGAGGGCCCCGAGCCGGTGCTGGTGACGGCCCCGGGAGAGCACCCAGACGGTGACCCCGCGCGCGGCGGCCGCGCTCACGGCACCTCGCAGCTCGAGGTAGAGGGCCGCGCCGGCGGCGTCGAGGGCCCCGGCCCACGGCCCGTCCACGCCGTCCACATCCACGACGACGGCCTCCACGCGTTCGGCCACCGCGGCCGCGGTGCCCGGCACGAGCGGCACGACGCGGTGCCCGGCGGCCGCGAGGGCCGCGCGCACGTCCGGGGCGGCGACGACGCCGACGGCCCGCCCGCCCCGCTCGGTGCGGGACGTGTCGGCCAGGCCCAGGACCCGCTCGAGACGGGCCGCGGCCTCCGGATCGGCGCCGACGGCGGCCGCACCGCGGCCGGTGAGGGAGGCGCTGCCGGGGCGGGTGCGGGCCGGACCGCCCGCCAGGCCCAGGGCGTCGGCCGGCCGGGCGTGCGCCGGACGGTCGCCCCAGCGGATGCCGAACACGCCGCGGACCTCCTCGGCCACCTGCGGCGGCAGCCTGCGCAGCAGCGCGCCGCCGGTGCGGCGCACCCGACGGCGCTGTTCGGGCGGCAGCAGGCGAGCGCCCGCGCGCGCGACCCGACGGATGGACTTCCCAGCTGGCATCAGAACTGTTCCTCGGTGTCCCGGTGGAGTGCACCCGGCCGGGTGCGGCGGCGTCAACCCTAGCAAGGGGCCGACGTCGGGCTCAGCGACCGGCGACGCGGCGCAGCAGTCGCTCGTAGCGGCGGGCCACGGCCGGCAGGTCGGCGTGGCGGCGCACCCAGTCGCGTCCGCCCGCGCCGACGTCGGTGCGGTGCGGGTCGTCCGCGAGCGCCGTCAGGTGCCGCACCAGGTCGTCCACGTCCGGGCCGATGACCTCGGCGCCGCCGGCCGCCTCGAGGGTGCGGGCGGCCTCCCCCGTCACCAGGCCCGTGACGTGCCGGCCGACGGCGAGCACCTCGTAGGTCTTGGAGGGCACGGTGTGCCGGAAGCTCGGCCAGTCGGGACGCAGGGCCACCACCAGCGTGTCCGCCCACGCGTACTGCTCGGCCACGGCCGCGCCGTGGACGGGTCCGAGGATCTCGGCCGGCGAGCCGAGCTCGGCGTTGCGGGCCTCCAGCGCCGGACGACGGGTCCCCTCCCCGACCAGCCGGACGCGCACCCCCGGCCGGGTGCGACGCAGCGTCGCCGCGGCGTCGACGAGCCGCTCGAGCCCCTGGCTCTCGCCCATGTTGCCCAGATACAGCACGTGGAGCTCACCGGCGGCCCGCTCGCGCCGCGGCGCCACCGCCAGGCGGGCCAGGTCCACGCCGTTGCCCAGGGTGCGGACCACCCGCACGCCCCGCCCGCGCAGCGTCTCCGCGAAGCCGTCCGTGACGGTCACCACGAGTCGGGCCGCGCGCTGGCCGCCGGTCACGACACGCTCCATCGCGGCGCCCAGCAGGCCCTGGTGGACCCCGGCCTCGTGGGCGAGATCCGGCCAGGCGTCGCGCATCTCCAGCACGAGGGGACGGCGCCAGAGGCGGGAGAGCACGACGCCGGGCACCACCACGGGCAGGGCGGGCACGGTGGCCACCACCACGTCCGGGCGTCGGGTGGCCATCCCGCGGGGGACGGCGAGCAGGGCGTGGACCACCGCCTCGGCGAAGCGGCCGTTGCGGCCGGCCTCCCCCAGGGGCAGGCGAGGCGTGGGCAGGACGCGTTCGCCGTCGGGCCCGGCGAAGGGGCGCACGCCCCCGGGCGCGACGACGTCGACGTCCCAGCCCGCCGACCGCAGCGCCGCCACGACCGCGCCCCAGCGACGCGCGGGCGGAGTGCGCTCGGGCCGGTAGGAGTGGGAGACCAGCAGGAGGCGGGGGCGGCGCGGCTCAGTCGTCACAGGGGTCCTCCCCGAGGGCGGGTGCGGGCGTGGTGCCGGTCAGCAGGGTCAGCACGGGGGCGGGCCCGCCGGCGGCCTGGGCCTTCTTCTCCTTCGTGGGCTCGTGCTCGTCGACATAGCGCTGGACGTCGTCGTCGGCGAGGGCGGACCGCAGGTCCGCCAGCTTGTCCTCGTCGAGCTCGACGATGGCGTCGCCGTTCGGCCCCTCCGCGAAGCCCTTGCGCGGCACCGTGAACATCTCGACGTCGTCGCCGCGGACGTCGCGCAGCTGCCACGCGAGCGAGGCGATCACGCCGGACGTGAGCCCCTCGTCCACACCGAGGTGGTCGGAGAACGTGGCGACGACCTCGGTGGTGCGGGCGGGATTGCCCAGGATCTGCGGGCTGAGGAAGCGGTCCATCGCCCCGGCCAGGTAGCGCTGCTGGTTCTCCACGCGGGTGACGTCGCCGTCGTCGAAGGCGTGCCGTTCGCGCACGTAGCGCAGGGCGGCGGTGTCCTGCAGCAGGATGTGCCCGCGCGGGTAGTACGAGGGGTTGGCCTGACCGGAGGAGAAGGCCTGCGGGTTGCAGACCTCGACGCCGCCCAGCGCGTTCGTCACGCCCCGGAAGCCCTGGAAGTCGACCTCCAGGACGTGGTGGATCGGCACTCCCAGCAGCAGCTCCACCGTGTCCACGGCGAGCGCGTAGCCGCCCGTGTCGAAGGCCGAGTTGATCTTCGCCTCGCCGTGGCCGGGCACGGTGACCCACGAATCCCGCAGCACGGACATGACGTAGACCTGGCGTCGGTCCGCGGGGATGTGCACGAGCATCATGGTGTCCGAGCGCTGGCCCATGTCCTGCTCGCCCTCGCCCTCACGGGAGTCGGAGCCCAGGACGAGCACGTTCAGCGGGCCGTCCCCGGCCGCCTGCTCGAGCGCCCCCACGTCCACCGTCTGTCGGTGGTCGTCGAAGGTGCGCCCGAGCGAGCCCGCGTACCAGGCGCCCAGACCGAGCAGCGCCGCGAGCAGGACGGCGAGCACGCCGACGACCCACGGCCAGCGCCGGCGGCGCCGCGAGACCGGCGGGGCGTCGTCGCGGGGGGACGCGGGACGCGGCAGGGGCTCGGGCGTCCAGGACGCGGCCGGGGGATGGCTCACTCGGGTCTCCTGCTCGAGGTCGGGGGTCAGGCCAGTCTACGGACGCCTCGTCAGGCGTCGGCCACCGCGGCCCGGCGACGGCGCGGCCTGGGCTGGCAGCGCGGGCACAGGTGGCTCGCCCGGTTCATGAACGGCTCGCGGACGATGCGGGAGTCGATCCCCTCGGCGGCGCAGCGGCGACACGGCTGCCCGGTGCGCCCGTAGGCCGCCAGGGAGCGGGCGAAGTAGCCCGATCGCCCGTCCACGTTGACGTAGAGCGCGTCGAAGCTCGTGCCCCCCACCTCCAGGGCCCGGCGCATCACGTCCTGGACGGCCGCCAGGAGGCGCAGCGTGTCCGCCCGGCGCATGCGCTCGGTCGGGCGCTCGGGGTGCAGGCGGGCGCCCCAGAGGGCCTCGTCCGCGTAGATGTTGCCGATCCCGGAGACCAGCGACTGGTCCAGCAGCGCGCGCTTGAGGGTGGAGCGGCGGCGCGCCAGGCGCGCGTGCACGGCCGCGGGGTCGAACAGCGGGTGCAGCGGGTCCAGGGCGATGTGGGCGGCCGTGGTGGGGATCCGCTCGCCGCCGGCGGCGTCGTCGGGCCGCAGCGCGTCGAGCCACCAGCCGCCGAAGATCCGCTGGTCCACGAACCGCAGCTCGCGGGCGGAGCCGTCCACGGCGGTGACGGGCAGGCGCAGGCGCAGGTGTCGCTGGTCGGCGGCCCCCGGTTCGTCCACGAGGATCTGCCCGCTCATCCCCAGGTGCACGACGACGGCGTCGTCGCCCTCGGCCAGGGGCAGCCAGAGGAACTTGCCGCGGCGAGCCGGCTCGGCCAGCCGGGCGCCGCGCAGCCGCTCCCGGAGGGCGTCCGCACCGCCGGGGCTGCGACGCAGCGAGCGGGGGTCGAGGACCTCGAGCTCCGCGGCGACGGCGTCCGTGGCCCACCGGGCCAGGCCGCGCCGGACGACCTCGGCCTCGGGCAGCTCCGGCACGGGCTCAGCGCCCCGCGGCCGGCAGATCCGCCTCGAGGGCGGGCCAGGAGGCGGCCGCGGCGTCCCGCTCGGCCTGCTTCTTGGAGCTGGCGACGGCGGAGCCGTACTCGCGCTCGCCGACGACGAGGGTGGCCCGGTAGCGGGGGTCGTGCGCGGGGCCCTGCCCCTCGATCGCGTAGCGGACGGCGCCGAGACCGTGGCGGCTGGCGGCCTCGGCCACGACCGTCTTCCAGTCGGTGCTCTCGCGCAGCAGGTCCGGCTCGTCCAGCAGCGGCACCACGTGGCGGTGCACGAGTGCGGCCGCGGCCACGGCCCCGTGGTCCACGTAGACGGCGCCGATGAGCGCCTCGAGGGTGTCGGCGAGGATCGAGTCCTTGTCCGCCCCGCCGGTGCGGCGCTCCCCCGTGCCCAGGCGCACGAACGGGCCGATGCCGATCCGGCGCGCCACCTTCGCCAGGGCACGCGTGGACACGACGGCGGCCCGGCGGCGGGCGAGATCGCCCTCGGCCAGGTCCGGGTACACCGTGAAGATGTGGTCGGTGACCACGTAGCCCAGCACCGAGTCCCCGAGGAACTCGAGGCGCTCATTGGTGGGCAGCCCGCCCTGCTCGTAGGCGAACGAGCGGTGCGTCAGAGCGCGTTCGAGCGTCCCGGCGGTGATGTGCACGCCGAGACGCTCGAACAGCTCTTCTGGCTCGGGCGCGGGCTCAGGCCCGCGGCGAGCCGACGGGGACGCCATCTCAGGCGTCGGCGACCTTGCGGCCCTTGTACTCGAAGAACAGGGGGGTGCCGGCGGCGTCGGTCTTCAGCTCGGCCTGGTGGGGCAGGCGGTACGAGACGCGACCGTTCTCGACGGACTTCACCAGGGCGGGCGCGGTGGCCTTCCACTGCGACCGGCGGGCACGGGTGTTGGCACGGGACATCTTCCGCTTCGGGACTGCCACGACTATCTCTCTTCTGTCTCGGTGATGGAGGTCTCTGAGGTGCCCGCGAGGTGGGCCAGGGCGGCCCAGCGCGGGTCCACGCGCTCGTGGGCGTGCCCCTCGGGCGCGTCCTCGAGGCGGATGCCGCAGTCGGCGCACAGGCCCTCGCAGTCCGGCCGGCACAGCGGCTGGAACGGAAGGGCGATGACCACGGCGTCCCGGAACACGGGTTCCAGGTCCACGGTCTCGCGCACCACGAGCGGCTGCTCGCCGGCGTCGTCCTCGGACGTGCCGGTGAGGTACAGCTCCTGCAGGTCCACGGTGATCCCCTCGTGCAGCGGGCGCAGGCAACGGCCGCACTCGCCCTTCAGGGTCGCGTCCGCGGTGCCGGTGACGAGGACGCCCTCGTGCACCGACTCCAGACGCAGGTCCAGTTCGACGGGGTCCCCCTCGGGGATCCCCAGCAGCGGCGTGGAGACGCCCGCGGGGGCGGGCCACTCGGCCGTCAGCTCGCGCTGGACTCCGGCCCCGCGCGTCAGATCGCGCACGGGGATCACCCACGGCGAGTCGGCGCCGTGGTGCTGGATGCTGTCCATGGTCGCTCCTCTCGGCGGGTGGGACGGCGGGGGTACACGGCCCGTCCGCACGCCCTCTGCGGGGGTGCGATGCGGCCTGGACACGGGTCCAGCCACGACGGACCGACAGCCCATCCTACCGGGTGGGTCCGCCTCGGCCAAAGCCGTCCGCGGTCCGCGCGTCGTCGGCCCGGCTCAGAGACCGGCGGTGAACTCCCGGAGCCAGGCCCGCAGGTCGGCCCCGAGGTCCTCGTGCCGCGCCCCGAACTCGATGACCGCCTGCAGGTAGCCGAGCTTGTCCCCCGTGTCGTAGCGGCGGCCGTCGAAGACGACGGCGTGCACGCCGCGGCCCTCGCCGTCCTCCGTGGCCAGCCTCTGCAGCGCATCGGTGAGCTGGATCTCCCCGCCGCGGCCGGGCGGGGTCTCGTCCAGCACGTCGAACACCTGCGGGGCCAGCACGTAGCGGCCGATGATCGCGAGGGTGGAGGGGGCGTCCTCGCGGGCCGGCTTCTCCACGAGGTCGGTGACGCGGACGACGTCGTCGCCCTCGCCCGGCACGGCCTGCACCGCGGCCACGCCGTAGGCCGAGACGGCCTCCTCCGGGACCTCCATGAGGGCGATCACGGAGCCGCCGAGGCGCTGCTGCACGTCGATCATGCGCTCGAGCAGCGCCTCGCCGTCGCCGATGATGTCATCGCCCAGCAGGACCGCGAACGGCTCCTCGCCGACGTGGCGGCGTGCGCAGTTCACCGCGTGGCCGAGCCCGAGGGCCTCGCCCTGACGGACGTAGTGGATGTCCCCCACCAGGTCCGACTCGTGGATCTGCGCGAGCCGCTTGGCGTCGCCCTTGTGCTCCAGCGCGGCCTCCAGCGCGGGATGGCGGTCGAAGTGGTCCTCGAGGGCCCGCTTGTTCCGGCCCGTGATCATCAGCACGTCCGCCAGGCCCGCACGCCGGGCCTCCGTCACCACATATTCGATGGCCGGCCGGTCCACCACCGGCAGCATCTCCTTCGGCATGGCCTTGGTGGCCGGCAGGAAGCGGGTGCCCAGGCCGGCGGCCGGGATGACGGCCTTGCGGGTGCGAGGGCGGGAGGGGGGCGGGACGGTCATCGGCGGTTCTCCTGCGGTTGATGCGGTGGGACGAGCGGAGGGGTGGCCCGCGGGTGGGCCGGGCGGGGTCAGGCCCCGCCGTCGAGGCCGCGCAGGACCGCGGCCGGGACGAACTCGGCGACGTCGCCGCCGAGTCCATGGACCTCCTTGATGAGCGAGGAGGACACGTGGGTGTACCGGGCGTCGGCCGGGAGGTAGACCGTCTCGACCCCGGTCAGGTGGCGGTTCATCGCGGCCATCGGTGCCTCGAACTCGAGGTCGGCGCCGCCGCGCAGCCCCTTGACGATCGCGTCCGCGCCGATCTGCCGGCAGAACTCGGCCAGCAGGCCCGGGCCCATGGGCCGGACCACGACACCGGCGAGGGAGGACACCGTCGCCTCGATCATGGCGATGCGCTCGTCCACGCTGAAGCGGTACGTCTTGGCCGGGTTGGCGGACACGGCGACCACCACCTCCTCGAAGAGGTTCGCGGCTCGCGCGATCACCTCGACGTGCCCCTTGTGGAGGGGATCGAACGAACCAGGGCAGACGGCACGACGCATGGGTGCCAGCCTAGCGGGGGCCGCGCCGAGCGGCGACGGACGCCCGTCCGGTCCGGCTCCGGCGCGTCGCGGTCGTGACGGACGCGGCATGCGCCGCCGTGTGCGGTCCGCGGCGATGGGTACAGTGCGGCCATGGACGGAACCCAGCCCACCCCCGGATCGGCACGGCACGACGTCGACGTGGACGCGCCGTGGCGTCGCACGGCGGCGGCCGCGGGCCTGCTCGGTGACGTCGGCCCCGTGCCCACCGTGTTCGAGACGATGACGGGCCTCGCCGTCGAGCACGGGGCCGTGAACCTCGGCCAGGGCTTCCCCGACGCCGACGGCCCCGACGCGCTGCTGCGGCTGGCGGCCGAGGCCGTGCTGGCGGGCCCCAACCAGTACGCCCCCGGCACGGGCGACCCCGTGCTGCGGCAGGCCGTCGCGGAGCACCGCCGGCGCCACTGGGGCGTGACGGAGGACCCCGCCACGCAGGTCATGATCACCACGGGCGCGACCGAGGGCATCGCCTCGACGGTCCTGGCGTTCGTGCGCCCGGGCGACGAGGTCATCACGGTCGAGCCGTTCTACGACTCGCACGCCGCCACGATCGCCCTGGCCGGCGGCCGGCACGTGAGCGTGCCGGTGGAGGCGCCGGACTTCCTTCCGGATCCGGCGCGGGTGGCGGACGCGATCACCGACCGCACGCGCCTGCTCATCGTGAACACGCCGCACAACCCCACGGGCGCGGTCTATCCGCGGGAGCTGCTCGAGGAGCTCGTGGCCCTGTGCCGGTCCCGGGGCGTGCTGATCCTCTCGGACGAGGTCTACGACCACCTCGTCTACGAGGGCGAGCACGTCAGCCTGCGCTCGGTCGCGGGCGCCGAGGACATCGCCCTGACGGTCTCCAGCGCGGGCAAGGCGTTCGCGGTCACCGGGTGGAAGGTCGGCTGGCTGACCGGCCCGGCCGAGCTCGTCGGGGCCGCGCGCGCCGTCAAGCAGTTCCTCACCTACTCCTCCGGCCCCGCCTTCCAGCGCGCGCTGGGTGCCTACCTGCCCACCGACAACGCCGAGCGGCACCTCGCCGGCCAGCGCGAGCGGTACCGCGACGCCCGGGATCGGCTCGTGGCGGGCCTGCGCGAGGCGGGCCTGGACCCGGTCGTCCCGGCGGCGGGCTACTTCGTCGTCGTGGACCTGGCCCCGTGGGGTGTGACGGACGCGGCCGAGGCCGCGGTGCAGTGGACGCGTGAGGCCGGCGTCACCGGCATCCCCGTGGGCGCGCTCTGCCGCCCGGACGGGGGCCACCTGCGGTCGTGGCTGCGGCTGGCGTTCTGCAAGTCCCCGGATGCGATCGACGAGGCGATGCGCCGCCTGGCCGAGGCGGCCCCGCGGCTGCGCGCGCCCTGACCCCCGACGCTTTCGTTGACGAAACGGCGGCCCCCAGAGCATTTTCGTTCGGGAAACGGCGGTCCCCGGAGCACTTGCGTTCGGGAAACGGCGGCCGCCGTGCTCGCGGTTCGGTGCTGAGCACAGTCCGTTCCGCCCTCTCGTCGCCCCAATGAGAACGGGACGAGACGCCGCCGTTTCCCGAACGAAAACGGGCCGAGACGCCGCCGTTTCCCGAACGAAAACGGGTGGGTGGGGTCAGCGCTCGTCCTGCCAGAGGTACAGGGCGGTCTCGCCGTAGACGCGCACCTCGACCTCCTCGAGGCCGCGCGGCCGGCGCGGCGCCGCGTCCCGGGCCGCCCGCTCCAGCACGAACAGCCCGCCCGGGGCAAGCCGCCCGGCCGCCGCCTCCAGCACGGCCTCGAGCGGCGCGCCGGCCACCGGGTACGGCGGGTCGGCCAGGATCAGGTCCACGGGCGCGGCCTCCGCCGCGAGCGCCTGCTCCACGCTCCCGGCGCGCACGCGCACGACGTCGGCCCCGCGCGCCCGGTTGACCAGCGCGGCGTTCGCGCGGCACGCGGTCACGGCCTTCCGGTCCCGCTCGACCAGCAGCACCGATGCCGCTCCGCGGCTGGCGGCCTCGCACCCCAGGGCGCCGGAGCCGGCGTAGAGGTCGAGCACGGCCGTCCCGTCCAGCCAGTCGCGGGCCTCGAGCCACGAGAACAGGGCCTCCTTGGTGCGGTCCGTGGTGGGGCGCGTGCCGGTGCCGGGGACGGCGGTCAGGGGCCGCCCGGCGGCCGCGCCGGCGATGATGCGGGACATGGCTCAGCCCTTCTCGAGGTAGTCGGCGGCGGTGAGGTGCTCGGCCTCCCAGCGGGCCACCTCGGCGGCGAGCGCCGGGTGGGCGGAGAGCCCGGGGCCGGCCGCCATCACGCGCGTGACGGCGTCGGCGGCCACGGCGATCAGCGGGGCGTCGGCGATGACGTCCACGTGGCGCAGCCCCGAGGCCAGCCCGGACTGGGCGGCGCCGAGCACGTCGCCGACGCCGCGCTGCGCGAGGTCCTCCTGCGCGATGCGCATGCCGTCCTGCTCCTGGGCCAGGACCTCGAGCCGGCGCAGCGACGGGTGCCCGTCCGGCAGGCGCGTGGCCAGCAGGCAGACCGCCGCCCCGGGCCCGCGGCCCACGCGGCCGCGCAGCTGGTGCAGGGTGGACAGGCCGAAGTCGTCGGCGTCGAGGATCGCCATGACCGTCGCGTTGGGCACGTCCACACCCACCTCCACGACGGTGGTCGCCACGAGCACGTCCGTCTCCCCGCGCGCGAAGGCCTGCATCGCCGCGTCCTGCTCGGCCTGGTCCATGCGCCCGTGCACGGCGTCGATCCGCAGCCCCGCCAGCGCCGGGAGACTCCGCAGCCGGGGTGTCATCTCCTCCACGTTGGCGTGACCCGGGTCGGCGTCGTCGGGGTCGATGCGCGGGCACACCACGAACGCCTGGTGGCCGGCCGCCACGTGCTCGGCGATCAGCTCCCACACCCGGCCGATCACGCGCGGGCCGTGGGCCATCCGCGCCACGTGCGTGGTGACCGGCTGTCGCCCCGAGGGCAGCCCCTCGAGCACCGACAGGTCCAGGTCGCCGAACACCGTCATCGCCACGGAGCGCGGGATGGGCGTGGCGGACATGACGAGCAGGTGCGTGCCGGGGTTGGCCCGCCGCAGGGCCTCGCGCTGGTCCACGCCGAAGCGGTGCTGCTCGTCGACGACGGCCAGGGCCAGCTCGGCGAAGCCCACCTTCTCGGAGAGCAGGGCGTGCGTCCCCACGGCGATCCCGGCCTCACCGGAGGCCAGGGCCAGCAGCGCCTCGCGGCGCGCGGTGGTCTTGAGCGAGCCGGTGACCAGCGCGACCCTCGTGGCCGGGCCGTCGCCGGCCCCGAGGGTGCCGGCCTCCGCGAGCGGGCCCATCAGGCGCAGCAGGGCACGGTGGTGCTGCGCGGCGAGCACCTCGGTGGGCGCCACCAGGGCGGCCTGGCCGCCGGCGTCCACGACCTGCAGCATCGCCCGCAGGGCCACGAGCGTCTTGCCCGCGCCCACGTCCCCCTGCAGCAGCCGGCTCATCGGGGCGTCCCGGGCCAGCTCGGCGGACAGCTGCTCCCCCACCGCCACCTGGCCGGGCGTCAGCGCGAACGGCAGGCGGGCGTCGAGGGCCTCGAGCAGGCCGCCGGGCCGCGGCGGGCGGGGCACGGCGGGCACCGCCCGCTCCCGGTCCCGGCGCCAGGCGAGCGCGGCCTGGACGAGCAGCGCCTCCCGCAGGGCGAGCGCGGTCCGCGCCGGCCCGGTGGCGGCGACGTCGTGCGGGGCGTGCAGGTCCCGGTACGCCTGGGCGGTGCCCGGCAGCGGCGCGTCCAGGTCGAGCGCCGCGGCGGCCTCCGCGCGGATCCGCTCGGTGAGCAGTTCCGGGATGCGGCCCAGGTCGACGGTCTCGAGCACCCGGGCGACGGCGGAGCGGACCGTCCACGACGGCAGCTTCCCCGTGGCCCGGTAGAGCGGGACCGGTCGCACGTCCACCTCCCCCGGGGCGACGTCGTCGTCCAGGAGGGCGAAGTCCGGGTTGTTCAGCGTGATCCGGCCGCGGTACTCGGTCGTGCGGCCCTGGAACATGGCGGTCATCCCGGGGGCGAGGCGGCGGCGGGCGTCGTGGCCGTTGAAGAAGGCCATGGACAGGCTCGCCCCCGGCACGCCCGCCACGGACGGGTCCGCGACGGTGACGTCCACGATGAACCCGGGCCGGCTGTGCATGCGCCGCGTGGTCACCGACTCCACGACGGCGACGACGGTCACCTCGGCGTCGTGCGGCAGCGCGGCGATGGGGGTGAGCTCGCCGCGCTCGATCCAGCGGCGCGGCACGTGGTCCAGCAGGTCCCCGACCGTGGTCAGCCCGAGCTCCTTCTCGAGGCGGGCGGGCAGCTTCCCGCCCAGCACCTCGGACAGGGGCAGGTCGGTGACGGGGGCCTCAGCGGCCATGGCACCCGTCCGGTGCGGCGTCGTCGCCGTGCGACGGCCCGGCCAGGTCGGTGACGGTCAGGCCCTCGACGTCGCCGGCGGCCCGCAGGGGGCCGATCGCGTCCTCGGCGCGGGGCACGTGCACGTGGACCCGCCACGGGACCCGGCCCTGCCCGTCACGGGCGGTCCCGAGGGGGGCCAGGATCACGGCGTCCCCCACGTCGGCCAGCCGTCGGCGCAGCTCGGCCGCGGCGAGCGGGGTGAGCGTCAGGGTGCCCATCACCTCGACGGCCCCCTCGGCCGGCGCCTCCGCCGCGGCGGCGGGCTCGCCCTCCGCGGCGTGGACGCCCTCGCCGTAGCCGGGGAGGGCGGTGGCCAGCTCCTCGTCCACGGGCGTGCCCGTCACGACGGCGCGCAGCGCCTCGAACACCCAGAGCAGCCCGACGGCACCGGCGTCCACGACCTGCGCCCCGGTCAGCGGGGCGAGCAACGACTCGGTCTCCTCCACGGCCTGCACGCAGTCGGCCAGCATGACGGTCACGGCCGGGCCGAGCCGCACGGCCGGGTCCGCGTCCCCGGCCACCGCGGGGGTGTCGGGGGCCTGGGTGGACGAGCGCGCGAGGCTGCGGGCGGCCGCGGAGAGCACCGTGAGGATCGTCCCCTCGCGCGGATCCGACAGGGCCTGCCGGGCGGCCCGGTCGGCGGCCCCGAATGCCGCCGCCAGGGCGAACGCGTCGACACGCTCCCGGCCGCGCAGGGGCTCGGCCATCCCCGCCAGGCTGACCGCCAGCAGCATGCCCGAGTTGCCCCGGGCCGAGTCCAGCGCGGCCGCCCCCGCGTGCGCGAGCACGGCGCCGGCGTCGTCCTGTGCGGGGCAGGCGTCGGCCGCGGTGCGGGCCGCCGTCAGCGTGGCGAGCATGTTCGTGCCCGTGTCCGCGTCCGGGACCGGGAAGAGGTTCAGGGCGTCGAGTCGCGGCGCGGCCCGGCCCACGAGCTCCTCCGCGAGCGCGAGCCAGTGCCGTACCAGTGACGGCCGGGACGGCGTGCTCACTGCGCGACGGCCTCCCCCAGGGTGCCGGTGCGGATGCCCTCGCCCAGGCGGGCGATCGCCGCCCAGTCCGGCCACACGACGTCCTCGCCGGTGTCCGTATAGCCCACGCCCACGGACGGCACCGTGCTGGTCACGATCGGGGCGTCGCGCGCGTCGCGCAGGGACCACGCCAGGTTCGCGAGGGTGCCGGAGTCGAGCTCGTCGTCGAGGGTCAGGAAGGGGGCGAACTCCTCGACGGCGGCCTGCACGCGGCTCGGGTCCGAGAGGGTGTCCCGCGAGAGGAACGCGGCCACGATGGCCTTGACCAGGCGCTGCTGGTTCTCCACGCGGTCGAAGTCGCTGCGCGGCAGGTTGTACCGTTCCCGCGCGTAGGCCAGGGCCTTGTCCCCGTCCATCTGCACGGTGCCCGCGGGGAAGTCGATGCCGCCGGTCGAGACGAAGGCGGCAGGGTTGTCCACGCTGACGCCGCCCAGGGCGTCCACGAGGCCCTTGAAGCCGGCGAGGTCCACGGCGATCACGTGGTCCACGCGTGCCTGGAACATGTTCTCCGCGGTGGCCACCGTCAGCGGGATGCCGCCGTACTGGTAGGCGGCGTTGACCTTGTGGTCCCCGTGCCCCGGGATCGGCACCCACATGTCACGCATGATGGACATGACCTGGATCTCGCTGCGGTCCCCGGGCACGTGGACCCACATGAGGGTGTCCGATCGGCCGGCGGAGTCACGGCCCTCCGCGCCCGCGTCCTCGCCGACGAGCAGCACGTCGAGGGCCTGCTCGTCCGCCTTCTCGTCCGCGCCCGGGGCGACGGGGCCCTGGGCGCCCTCGGCGGCCTGTTCCGCGTCCATGCCGGGCGGCGGCGCGGTGGGCTGCTGGGCGGACGCCCCCGCGGCGCCCGGGCGGCCCGACTCGGCGGGGAACGCGCCGCCGTCGAAGCGCTGGGTGTCCTGGTCGATGGTCCGGGCGATCCCGCCGACGTACACCGCCGCCGCGATGCCCACGGCCAGCAGTGCCACGAGCACGACCGCCAGGGCGATCAGCCACGGGCGGCGACGACGGCGGCGCCGCCCGACGGCGACGTCCTCCTGCGGGGGGCGGGGGCGGGGGTCCGCGGTGCTGCTCACGTGGGCTCCTGAGGCGGGGACGGGAACGGTCTCGCCCATGCTAGGGCACGGGCCCCCGCGGGTCCCGGCGCCGCGCGTATCCTGGGCGGATGGAATCCCGCCGTCTGCGTCGTCTCGTGCCCCTCCTGACCGCGATCGCCCTCGGCGCCACGGCCTGCACCGGACGGGTGGCCACGGTGGAGGCCGCGCCCCACGCCGCTGACCCGGCGTGTGCCCCGGCCATGGTGGCCATGCCCGACGCCCTGGGCGACCTCGACCTGCGCCCCACCGACAGCCAGGCGACGGCCGTGTGGGGCGACCCGGCCGCCGTCGTCCTGCGCTGCGGCGCCGAGGTCCCCGGCCCCACCACGGACCGCTGCATCTCCGTGGACGGGATCGACTGGGTCGTCCGGGACGAGGACGAGAACTGGCGGATCACCACCTACGGCCGTGACCCGGCCGTGGAGGTGCTGTTCGGCAAGGACCAGGCCAGCTCGGACACCGTGATGGTGGGCCTGTCCTCGGCGGTCGCGCAGATCGAGCCCAGCGGCGGCTGCGTCAGCGTGCAGGACGCCACACCCGTCGGCTGAGACCGGCGCGAGCCGCGTCAGTGCAGGCCGACGCCTCGCTCGAGGGCGAGGTCCAGCAGCTCCGAGATCAGATCGTCGTAGGACAGGCCCGTCCGCTCCCACATGGCCGGGTACATGCTGATGGGCGTGAAGCCCGGCATGGTGTTGATCTCGTTGACCACCCACCGCCCGTCCGGGGTGAAGAAGAAGTCGCAGCGGCCCAGGCCGGATCCGTCCACGGCCTCGAAGGCGCGGATCGCCAGGGCGCGCAGCCGCTCGATCTCCTCCTCCGGCAGCTCGGCCGGGCAGGACAGCTGGGTGGTGCCGGTGTCCTGGTACTTCGACTCGAAGTCGTAGAACTGCGTCTCGCCCTCGTCGTGGGCCACGACGATCTCCCCCGGCAGCGAGGCGCGCGGGGCGGCGGCGCCGTGCCCGTCGAGGACGGCGCACTCGATCTCGCGGCCGACGATGCCCGCCTCCACCACGACCTTGGGGTCGAAGCGACGGGCCTCCTCGACGGCGGCGCGCAGACCCGCGGGCTCGGTGACGCGGGTGATGCCGAAGGACGAGCCGGCGCGGGCGGGCTTGACGAACAGCGGGTAGGCGAGCGCCCCGGCGCGGGCGAGGGCCGCCTCCGGATCGCGCGCCCAGTCGCGGGCGGTGATGGTCTCCCACGGGCCGACCTCGAGGCCGGCGGCCTGGAAGGCGACCTTCATGAAGTGCTTGTCCATGCCGACCGCGGAGGCGAGCACGCCGCAGCCCACGTAGGGCAGACCCAGCGACTCGAACATGCCCTGAAGGGTGCCGTCCTCGCCCCAGGGGCCGTGCAGCAGCGGGAACACGACGTCCACCGGGCCCAGCGAGGAGCCGTCGGCCGCGGTCAGCTCGACGGTGCCGTCCGGCAGGGCGCGCAGGCTCACCGGGGCCTCGGGCTCCGGCACCTCCGGCAGGGCGTCGCCGTCCAGGCGGAACGAGGCCACGTCCATCTCGTCGTGCGACCACAGGCCGGAGCGGGCCACACCCACCGGCACGACGTCCCAGCGCTGACGGTCGGCCGCGTGCAGCACGCCCGCCGCGGTCACGCAGCTGATGGGGTGCTCGCTCGAGCGGCCGCCGAAGAGCAGGAGCACGCGGGGACGCGCGTCGGCGGCGGCCTCCGGGGCGGGGGTGGCGGTCATGCGGTGCGTCCTTCCGACTTCAGGTCACGGGCGAGCAGCAGCTCGGCGAGGCGGTCCACGGCCACGTCCCCGGCGACCACCCGGTCCATCAGCTCGCTGATGGGCATCTCCACACCGTGGGCGCGGGCGGCGTGCACGATGGCGGAGACGGACTTGATGCCCTCGGCCGTCTGGCTCATGGCGGCCACCGCCTCCTCCGCGCTGAGGCCGGTGCCGATGTGGCGGCCGGCCGTGCGGTTGCGGGAGAGGGGCGAGGCGCACGTGGCCACGAGGTCGCCCAGGCCGGCGAGCCCGGCCATGGTGGCCGGGTCGCCGCCGAGCGCGACGGCCAGCCGGGTGGTCTCGGCCAGGCCCCGGGTGATGACGGAGGCCTTGGAGTTGTCCCCCAGCCCCTGCCCGTCGCAGATGCCCACGGCGAGCGCGATGACGTTCTTCACCACGCCGCCGATCTCCACGCCCACGACGTCCGTGTTCGTGTAGGGCCGGAAGGTCCGGCCGGCTGTGAGGGCGGCGATGCGCTCCGCCGTCGCGCGCGAGGCCGAGGCGACCACCGTGGCGGTGGGCTCGCCGCGCGCGATCTCGAGGGCGAGGTTGGGTCCGGAGACCACCGCGAACCGGTCCGGGCTGAGGCCCAGCTCCTCCGCGCAGACCTGCGACATCCGCGCGTCGGTGCCGCGCTCGAGGCCCTTGACGAGGGAGACCACGACGGCGTCCGGGGCCAGGTCGGCGCACACGGTGCGCAGCGTCTCGCGCACGTGCTGCGCGGGCACGGCCACCACTACGACGCCGGCGCCCCGGACCGCCTCGGCGGCGTCGGTGACGGCACGCACGCAGGTGGGCAGGGTGATGCCGGGCAGGTACTCGGGGTTCTCGTGTCGCTCGGTGATGGCCTCGGCGACCTCGGCCCGCCGGGACCACATCACGATCTCGGACGCGCGGGCGGACTCGGGGCTGGTGCTCAGTCCCAGGACGCGGGCGAAGGCCGACCCCCAGCTGCCGGCCCCGAGGACGGCGACGGTGTGCGGATCGCTCATGCCCCGGTCACCCGCGCTCCGGCCGTGGGATCCCAGCGGCCCTCCGGGGCCGGTTCTCCGCGCAGCTCGGCGACCAGGTCGGTGATCGCGGCCATCATGCGGCCGGTGCCCTCGAGCAGGGTCGCCGCCGTCACGGGGCGGTCCCGCAGGTCCGCGAGGTCGACGGGCGCGCCGACCCGGATCCGGGCGGTCTTGCGCGGGAGGACGCGGAGGGAGCGGCCGCCGTACGGCAGCAGCTCCTGGATGCCCCACTGACCGACGGGGATGAGCGGGGCGCCGGTCTGCAGGGCGAGGCGCACGGCCCCGTTGCGCCCGGCCATCGGCCAGCCGTCGGGATCGCGGGTGACGGTGCCCTCCGGGTAGACGATGATCGCCCGGCCAGTGGCGACGGCCTCGCGGGCGGCGGCGAGCGAGCGGCCGCCGTCGCGGGTGCGCTCGACCGGGATCATGCGGGTGGCCTCGAGGACCTGCTTGAGCACGGGCACCTTCCAGAGCTCGGCCTTGGCGAGGAAGGTCGGCAGCAGGCCCTGGTTGTAGGCCATGTGGGCCACGGAGAGCGGGTCCACCTCCGAGATGTGGTTGACGGCGAGGATCGCGCCGGTCTCGGGCAGGTGCTCGGTCCCCTCCCACACCTGGCGGACGAGGGCCCGCATCGCCGGTCGCACGATCGCCCCCGGGATCACGTAGGGGGCCCGCGCGGCACGCGTCGGACGACCCCCCGCGGCGGCAGGGCTCTGCGCGTCCACGCCGCTCACCGGTCGCGTTCGGTCAGCTCGACGTCGGCGCCGAGGCCCTCGAGCTTCGCCATGAAGTGCTCGTAGCCGCGGTTGATGATCTCCAGGCCCGTCGCCGTGGAGGTGCCCTCGGCGGTGAGGGCGGCGATCAGGTGGGAGAAGCCGCCGCGCAGGTCCGGGATGTCGAACTCGACGCCGTGCAGCGGCGTCGGGCCGGAGATCACGGCCGAGTGCAGGAAGTTGCGCTGACCGAAGCGGCACGGCACGGAGCCGAGGCACTCGCGGTGCAGCTGGATGGAGGCGCCCATCCGCACGAGGGCGTCGGTGAAGCCGAAGCGGTTCTCGTACACGGTCTCGTGCACGATGGAGACCCCCTTGGCCTGGGTCAGCGCCACCACGAGGGGCTGCTGCCAGTCGGTCATGAAGCCGGGGTGCACGTCCGTCTCGAGCACGAGCGGGTTGAGATCGCCGCCGGCGTGCCAGAACCGGATGCCGTCGTCGACGACGTCGAACTCGCCGCCGATCTTGCGGTAGGTGTTCAGGAACGCCGTCAGGTCGCGCTGCTCGGCGCCGCGGACGTAGATGTCCCCCCGGGTGGCCAGGGCGGCGGAGGCCCACGAGGCGGACTCGTTGCGGTCGGGCAGCGCGATGTGGTTGTAGCCGCGCATCTCGCTCACGCCCTCGATGCGGATGGTGCGGTCCGTCTGCACGGTGATGATCGCGCCCATCTTCTGCAGGACGGCGATGAGGTCGTGGATCTCCGGCTCGACGGCGGCGCCCTTGAGCTCGGTGATGCCCTCGGCCTTCACAGCGGTCAGCAGCACCTGCTCGGTGGCTCCGACGGAGGGGTACGGCAGCTCGAGCTTGGCGCCGTGCAGGCCCTTGGGGGCGGAGATGGAGATGCCGCCCGGGCGCTTGTCCACGACGGCGCCGAAGTTGCGCAGCACGGCCAGGTGGTAGTCGATCGGGCGGTCGCCGATCTTGCAGCCGCCGAGGTCGGGGATGAAGGCCTCCCCGATCGCGTGCATGAGCGGGCCGCAGAAGAGGATCGGGATGCGCGAGTCGCCGGCGTGGGCGTCGATCTCGGCGGTCAGGGCCGACTTCACCCCGGCCGGGTCCATCGTGATCCGCCCGGTCTCCTTGTCCCACTCCACGGACACGCCGTGGATCTCGAGGAGGGAGCTGACGACGTCCACGTCCTTGATCTCGGGGATGTTCCGGAGCACGGACGGCGAGTTGCCGAGCAGGGCGGCCACCATGGCCTTGGGCACCAGGTTCTTGGCGCCGCGCACGGTCACCTCACCGGTCAGCGGCTTGCCGCCATGGATGGTCAAGAGCTTCGCCATGCGCGTCCTTCCTCAGCGCGGCCGCAGGGCCACGGTCTCGGCCACTCCGCCGGAGCGGGGAGGTCTCTGAACGGGACCGCCCGCCGTGTGCGGCGGGCGGTCCCGGAATCGCCTCCCAGCATAGGGCGTCGCCGGGCACGCGCGGCAATGGTGCGCTCCCGGCGGCGGCCGGTCAGCCGGCCGTGCGGGCCGGCAGGGTGGTGGGCTTGTACGCGGGGCGGTCCGCCTCGTAGGCGTCGATCTCGGCCTGGTGCCCCAGGGTGACGGCGATGTCGTCCAGGCCCTCGAGCAGCCGGTGACGGGTGTCGTCGTCGATCTGGAAGGGGGCGGTCACATCCCCGCACTCGACGGTGCGTGTGACGAGGTCCACGGTGACCGGGGTCCCGGGACGGTTCTCCAGCTCCTTCCAGATGCGCTCGACGTCCTCCTGCTCCACCTGGGCCGCGACGAGCCCCTGTTTGGCGGAGTTGCCGCGGAAGATGTCCGCGAAGCGCGGGGAGATCACGGCGCGGAAGCCGTAGTCCTTGAGCGCCCACACGGCGTGTTCGCGCGAGGAGCCGGTGCCGAAGTCCGAGCCCGCCACGAGCACGGTGCCTCCGCTGAACGGCTCGGTGTTCAGGATGAAGTCGGGGTCCTGGCGCCAGCCGGCGAACAGGGCGTCCTCGAAGCCCGTGCGGGAGATCCGCTTGAGGTACACGGCCGGGATGATCTGGTCCGTGTCCACGTTCGAGGCGCGCAGCGGCACGCCGACGCCGGTGTGGGTGGTGAACTTCTCCATGGCTCAGGCCTCCTGGGGGGTGAGGGCGGGCAGGTCGGACGGGCTGGCGAGGCGGCCCAGCACGGCGGTGGCCGCGGCGACCACCGGGGACACCAGGTGGGTGCGCCCGCCCTTGCCCTGCCGGCCCTCGAAGTTGCGGTTGGAGGTGGACGCGCAGCGCTCCCCCGGGGAGAGCTGGTCCGGGTTCATGCCCAGGCACATGGAGCAGCCGGCGAACCGCCACTCGGCCCCGAAGTCCTCGAACACCCTGTCCAGGCCCTCGTCCATGGCCTGCAGACGCACGCGCGCCGAGCCCGGCACGACCATGACGCGCAGCCCCTCGGCCTTGCGTCGGCCCCGGACGACCTCGGCGAACGCCCGCAGGTCCTCGATGCGGGAGTTGGTGCACGAGCCCATGAACACGGTGTCGACCTCGACCTGCTTCATCGGGGTGCCGGGGGCCAGGTCCATGTAGGACAGTGCCTTGCGGGCCGCCTCCTGGGCCACCGGGTCGGCGAAGTCCTCGGGCGCGGGGACGGTGTCGTTCAGGCTCACGCCCTGCCCCGGGTTGGTGCCCCACGTGACGAACGGCTCCAGCGTGTCCGCGTCGATGACCACCTCGGCGTCGAACTCGGCACCCTCGTCCGTGGCGAGGGTGCGCCAGTGCTCGACGGCGGCATCCCAGTCGTCGCCCTCGGGGGCATGGGGACGGCCCTTCAGGTAGGCGAAGGTGGTCTCGTCCGGGGCGACCATGCCGGCGCGGGCGCCGGCCTCGATGGACATGTTGCAGATGGTCATCCGGCCCTCCATGGAGAGGTTCCGGATGGCCTCACCGCGGTACTCGAGCACGAAGCCCTGGCCCCCGCCCGTGCCGATCTTCGCGATGACCGCGAGGATGATGTCCTTGGCCGTCACACCCGGGCGCAGCGTGCCGTCCACGGTGACCGCCATGGTCTTGAAGGGCTTCAGCGGCAGGGTCTGGGTGGCCAGGACGTGCTCGACCTCGGAGGTGCCGATGCCGAACGCCAGGGCGCCGAACGCGCCGTGGGTGGAGGTGTGGGAATCGCCGCAGACCACGGTGAGGCCGGGCTGGGTCAGACCCAGCTGGGGGCCGACGACGTGGACGATGCCCTGCTCGGCGTCGCCCAACGGGTGCAGGCGGACGCCGAACTCGGCGCAGTTGGCCCGCAGGGTCTCGATCTGCGTGCGCGAGGTGGCATCCGCGATCGGCTGGTCGATGTCCAGCGTCGGGGTGTTGTGGTCCTCCGTGGCGATGGTCAGGTCGGGCCGGCGCACCGGACGCCCGGCCAGACGCAGCCCCTCGAAGGCCTGCGGGCTCGTCACCTCGTGCACGAGGTGCAGGTCGATGTAGAGCAGGTCGGGGGTGCGGGAGGCGCCCTCGCCCTCGCCACGCACCACCACGTGTTCGTCCCAGACCTTCTCGGCCAGCGTCCTGGGCCGCGTCGTCGCCGTCGTCATGTGCCGCACCTTCCTGCTCACGCACCTGTCGGTCGTCGCCCGGCGCGGGGCGCCGGTGCTCACGGACCACTGTGGGGCGCGGCGGGGCCGTTCTCGACCACGCGGCGCGATATTCCATATCGTGAGATTTCGTCTCACATGCCGGACCTGGCCCCGGCCGGCCCGGTCACATGCGACGCACACCGACACCCCCGGTCCGTCCGAGCAGTGAGACGACTACGATCACCCCATGACCACCGAGCCCGTGCGCCCGCCCACCGAGGACGACCTCATCGGCCCCTCGCTCCACCGGCATCCCAGCGGCGTCGGCGTGGTGGACAAGTCGGTGGCGATCCTCGACGCGCTCGAGTCCGGCCCGGCCACGCTCGCCCAGCTCGTCACCGCCACCGGGATCGCGCGGCCCACGCTGCACCGGCTCGCGGCCGCCCTCACGCACCACCGCATGGTGGGCAAGGACCTGCAGGGCCGCTACGTGCTGGGCACCCGCCTGGCCGAGCTCGCCTCCGCCGCCGGCGAGGACCGGCTCACCACGGCCTCCGGTCCGGTGCTGCTGTGGCTGCGCGACGCCACGGGAGAGAGTGCCCAGGTGTTCCGTCGGCAGGCGGACTCCCGCGTGTGCGTGGCCAGCGCGGAGCGGCCCTGGGGCCTGCGCGACACCATCCCCGTGGGCGCCCGCATGTCCATGAAGGCCGGCTCCGCCGCGCAGGTGCTCCTGGCCTGGGAGGACCACGAGCGGCTCGTCGAGGGGCTGGCCGGCGCCGTGTTCACACCCACCGTCCTCGCGGCGGTGCGGCGGCGCGGCTGGGCCCAGTCCCTGGCCGAGCGCGAGCCCGGGGTCGCCTCGGTGTCCGCACCGGTGCGCGGCCCCAGCGGACGCGTCATCGCGGCGGTCTCGATCTCCGGCCCCCTCGAACGGCTCTCCCGGCAGCCGGGCCGGCTGCACGCGGACGCCGTCGTCTCCGCCGCGACGCGGCTCACCGAGCTCATCCGCGCCGGCGAGGCCTGAGGCCCGCCCGCGCCACCGACGGGACGCGCCGCGGAGACACCCCGTTCTTCCCGCGTTCACCCGCGGGGCCTAGCGTCAACCAGGTCCCCGACCGCCGCCCCCCGCACCACCGAGGAGTCCGCTGTGACCGAGACGACCGCGCCCGCCGCCCCCGCCGAGCAGGAGGCCGCGCCGCGGCTGTCCGTGATCGGCACGGGCTATCTGGGCGCCACACACGCCGCCTGCATGGCCGAGCTGGGCTTCGAGGTCCTCGGCGTGGACGTGGACCCGGCCAAGATCGAGCGCCTGGCCCGCGGCGAGGTGCCCTTCCACGAACCCGGCCTGCCCGAGCTGCTGCGCACCCACGTCGCCTCCGGGCGGCTGCGCTTCACCACCGACGTCGCGGAGGCGGCCCGCTGGGCGGACGTCCACTTCATCGGCGTCGGCACCCCGCAGAAGGTGGGCGAGACCGCGGCGGACCTGAGCTATGTGGACGCCGCCGTCGCCTCCCTCGCCGCGGCGATCGACCGCGACGCGCTGATCGTCGGCAAGTCGACCGTGCCCGTGGGCACAGCGCGCCGCCTGGCCGAGCTCGTGCGCACCGTGCGCGCCGAGGCCGGACTGCCGGGCGAGGTCGAGCTCGCCTGGAACCCCGAGTTCCTCCGGGAGGGCTTCGCCGTGAGGGACACGCTCACCCCGGACCGCCTCGTCATCGGCACGCACGGGCCCCGCGCCGAGGGCATCCTGCGCCGCGTCTACGCGCGGCAGCTCGCGGCCGACACCCCGTGGATCAGCACGGACCTCGAGACGGCCGAGCTGGTGAAGGTGGCCGCCAACGCCTTCCTGGCCACGAAGATCTCGTTCATCAACGCGTTCTCGGAGATCACCGAGAACGTGGGCGGGGACATCGGCACCCTCGCGGACGCGATCGGCCACGACGCGCGGATCGGACGCCGGTTCCTCAACGCGGGCGTGGGCTTCGGGGGCGGCTGCCTGCCCAAGGACATCCGAGCGCTCCAGGCCCGCGTCTCCGAGCTGGGCCTGGACCGGACCATGCGGTTCCTGGCGGAGGTGGACGACATCAACCTGCGCCGCCGTGACCGCGTGGTGGACCTGGCGGTGCAGGTGCTCTCCGCGGCTCGCGACGGCCGCGTCCGCCGGGCCGACGCCTCCGGGACCGCCCCCACCCCCGCGAGCGTGCAGGTGCTCAACGGCACGCGGATCGCCGTGCTGGGCGTCACGTTCAAGCCGGACTCCGACGACGTCCGGGACTCCCCCGCCCTCGACGTCGCCAACCGTCTCTACACGGCCGGCGCCGACGTCCGGGTGTACGACCCCGAGGGCAACGCCAACGCGGCCGCCCGCTTCCCGCGGCTCGACTACGTGGACTCGCTCGAGGCGGCCGTGGACGGCGCCGAGCTGACCCTGCTGCTGACCGAGTGGCGCCAGTTCCGCGAGATGGATCCGGACGCCGTGGGCGCACGCGTGGCCTCCCGCCTGCTGATCGACGGGCGCAACGTCCTGGACGTCGCCGCGTGGCGCGAGCACGGGTGGGACGTCATCGGCCTCGGCCACCGCTTCGACCCGGAGCGACTCCTCCGCGCGGCCTGACCCGCCCGCGGACCTCAGCCCGGGCGCTCAGCCGGCGAACGGGTCCCAGCCGGACTCGGACAGCGGCCGGTGCCCGGCCGGCGGCCGGGCACCGGCCGGCACGAGCCGGCCGATCCGCGTGAACCCCCGCGGCAGCTCGGTCTCGGGCCACGCCAGCCCCAGGAGACCGTAGTCCTCGCCCCCGCCGGTCACGAGCGCCTCCGGACTGGTCCCGGCCAGGGCGGCCACGCGGCGCAGGGGTGCGGCGGCCTCCGCCAGCCAGGCCTCGTCCAGCCACGGTGCCGGCGCGGGGCCTGCCCCGCCGGTGGCGGCCGCCATGCGGTGCGCGTCCTTGCCCAGGCCGTCGGAGACGTCCATGAGGGTGAGCAGGCCGGCCGTCACCGCGGCGGGCCCGAGGGCCAGCGGCGGGCGCGGTCGCAGCTGGGCGCGGACGGCGCGGGCGAGCTCCCGCGGTGACGGCCGGTCGGCGGCGGGGAGGGCGTCCGCCCGTCGCTCCAGCTCCGCGCGATCGGTGAGCAGCAGGGTGAGCCCGGCGGCGGCCCACCCCGGACCCGGAGGCGCGGCGGCCCGGGGACCGTCCGGCACCGCCTGGGCATGGACGAGGTCGGCGCCCTCGACGAGCACGCGGTCCCGGTCCGCCGCGGCCGGCGTGCGGCACAGCACTCCGCCGGGGTGCGGGTCCCCGAGCACCGTCACCGCGGCGTGGACCCGTCCGCCGGTGCCCAGGTCGCCCCCGGCCACCCGGCAGTCCGGCGCGCCGAGGTGACGCACCGCGCCCACGATGCCCGCGGCGAACGACCGCACCCAGGCGACCGGCGTCGTCGGCGGCAGGGTGAGGGCGGTGACGAGCGCGGAGGCGGTCCCGCCCATCGCGTTGACGTCCGAGAGGTTCTGGGCGACGGCCTTCCAGCCGGCGTCGTGGCCGCGGGTGCGGGGACCGGCGGGCCAGCGGGGCAGGAAGTCCGTGCCCTCCCCCATCGCGTCCGTGGAGATGAGCGTCCCGCCGCGGGGCGCGGGCACGAGGGCGGCGTCGTCGCCCGGGGCGACGGTGCCGGCGGGCCAGTGGCCGTCCCGGACGGCGGGGGCGAGCCCGGTCAGGACGACCTCCAGCAGCTCGGACTCCGTGAGGTCGCCGACGGTCGCCCCCGCCGCAGCCGCGGGGTCGCGCACCGTCACCGGCGGCCCCGCCGGACCGGGACGCCGGAGGCCCGGGCGAGGGCGTCGCGGAAGGCGTGGAAGCGCTCCACCTCGGCGCGCACCGGGTCGACGACGAGCCGCCGGCCGACGTCGGTGGTCGCCTCCTCGAGGCGGCGGCGTGCGCGACGTCCCCGCGCCGCGGCGGTCCACCGGGTCAGGGGGATCGCCAGCAGGGCCAGCAGCACACCGAGCGCGAGGCCGCCGACGAGCAGCAGCGTCGGGAGGGGGAAGCCCTCGACCGTGGGGGCGGGCGGCAGGGGGAACTGCAGGTACCCGGCCAGGGCGAGGACGCCCAGCCAGCCGGCGCCGACGACGGCGGTGAGGAGGGCGAGCCACTGCAGCACGTCGAGCACGGGGTGCCACCAGCTGCCCCGGCCGGCCCCGAGGTCGGTGGCGGCGATCGCCTGGTCCACGGCGCCGGGGAGGTCCTCGGCGTGCTCCCGGCCCGCGCGGCGGATGGCGGCGGCCCACGGCTCGGAGGCTCCCGTGCCGGCCGCGGCGGCCAGCGTGCGGACCGCGCCGTCGACGACGGCCCGCTGGGTGCCCGAGCGCTCGGGCAGGGAGGTGCGGTGCAGCGCGGGGTCGCGGGCGACCTCGTCCCGGTCGCGGCGGGGGGCGGTGCTCGCGGGCATCAGGTGCAGGCGCCGCAGGGGGTCCGCGCGGAAGGAGTGCATCCAGCGCAGCACGGGCCAGCTGGTGCGCTTGGCCGAGCGCAGCCGGTACGAGCCCTCGACCGCCCGGACGACGGCCGGCACGCCGCCGGCCACGGCCAGCTCGCGCCCGAGCCGCTGCTCGTCCCCGGGCCCGACGCCGGCCGGCTCGCCCTCGCCCGAGGCGGCGGCGAGGTCCGCGGCGCGGGCCGCGACGTCCGCGCCCAGGCGCTCGGCGGCCGCGCCGCGCTGGGCGACGATCGCCGCGACCTGCCGGCCGACCTCCTCGAGGCCCTCCCCCGTGCGCGCGGACACGGGCAGCACGCGGACGTCGCCGAGGCCGTGGCCCGAGAGCATCCGGCGCAGCGAGGCCAGCACGACGTCCCGGTCCCGCACCGAGAGCCGGTCCACCTGGTTGAGCAGCACGAGGGTCACGGCCGCGTGCGAGCCCATGGTCGCCAGGAACTCGCGGTGCAGCACGGCGTCCGCGTACTTCTCCGGGTCCACGACCCACACCAGCACGTCCACGTGGCCGGCCAGCCGGGAGGTGATCTCGCGGTTGCCCCGCTCGACCGAGTCGATGTCCGGCAGGTCCAGCAGGATCAGGCCGGTGGCGTCGGCGCCGTCACGGCGGCCGAGGCCGAGGAAGCCGGGGCGGCCGTCGTCGAGCACGGGCGCCTCGTCCAGCAGGTGGCGGCGGCGAACGCCGAGCCAGTCGAGCAGGGCGGCCGCGCCGCCGCCCTCGCCGGTGCCGTCGCCGTGCTCCGCGTCCGGGTCCAGCCCCTGCCCCCGGCCCACGCCCCAGACCGCGGCGAGCGGCTCGGACGTGGTGGGCCGGGTGGCGGCCACGCGGGCCAGGTCGCGGCCGGTGAGCGCGTTGAACAGGGAGGACTTGCCGGAGCCCGTCGCCCCGAAGAATCCGACCACGGTGTGCTCCGCGGAGAGTGCCTGGCGCTCCCCGGCCGCGCGCACGACGGCGTCGGCCCCGGCCACGACGTCCTCGGGCAGGCGGCCCGCGGCCAGCTCGGCGGCCTCGCCGAGGGCGTCCAGGCGGGGGGCCAGGGCGGGGGTGTCGCGGCGGCTCATCGGGACTCCTCCCCCGCCTCGGCGGCGGACGGGGCGTGCTCGGGTTCGGTCGGGCCGTCGACGCCGGCGGCCACCCCGCGGCGCAGCACCGGCACGAGGGCGCGCAGCTCCTCGGTGGCCTGCGGCTCGCGCTCGAGGTGGAGCAGCGGCAGGAAGCGGTCCGCGAGCACGGTCTCGAGGAAGGCCCGCACGCGGAGCTCGAGCAGCTCATCGGCCCGCCGGGCCATGCGGCGCACGGCGTCCTCGCCGAAGATCGACTCGAGCAGCTTCTGCCCGACGACGGCGGCGCCGCCGGCGATGCCGACCTCGATGCCCGCGAGTCCGCCGGTGGAGGCGAACGAGATGATCATGAGGGCCACGGCCGCGCCGTTCACGCCGGTGGCCGCCAGGCGGGCGCGCGTGCGCTTGCCCGCGCCCTCCTCCTGGATCAGCGCCAGCACGTCCGACTGCCAGTCCCGCACGACGTCGGCCGCCCGCGCCGACGCGTCCGGCGTCAGGGCACCCAGGTCGCGCCCGGCCACGAGGGCCCGGCCCGCCGGCTCGGACGCCCAGCGCCGCTCGATCTGCTCGGCGGCTGCGGCGGCCGCCTCGACCATCACGGCGTGCAGGCCGGTCTCCAGGGCGGTCTCGACCTCCTCGGGCGGTGCCGGGCGCCCGCGCACGAGGGCGCCGAGGCGGTCCCGCAGCCGGCCGATCGTGGTCTCGACGCCGCGGAAGAACTCCCCCGTGCCGACGAAGTCCTGCCAGCGGGAGAGCACCTCGCCGCGCAGCAGCGTGCCGTCCGAGGTGGCCTCGCGGACCCGGCCGACGGCCTGGTCCGTGGAGTCCCCCACGATCCGGGCGAGCAGGTCCGCGGCATGCCGCTGCTCCTCCTCGGCGCGGGCCAGGTCGGCGACGCGGGCGGCCAGCTGGCCCAGCACGCCGTCCACGGTCCGGCGGGCGACGGCGCCGCGCGCCTGGGCGTCGGCGGCGAGGGTCTCGAGCCAGGCGCGCAGGCCTGCGACGTGCTCCTGCGGGAGCAGGCCGCGCTCGTCGAAGCGGGTCTCGGGGATCACGTGGATCCGGGCGTCGGCGAGGCCGCGCTCGGTGAGCATGCGCCGCAGGTCCGGGGTGATGTCCTCCGCCGCGCCCTCGGGCACGCGGCCGAGCACGACGGCCACGGTGATGTCGCGGGCGGCGGCCTCGTCCAGCAGCTGCCAGGGCACGGCGTCGGCGTAGCGGTGCGCCGTCGTCGTGAAGATCCACAGGTCGGCGGCCTCGAGGAGCTGCCGGGCCAGCGCGCGGTTCTGGTCCGCCACGGAGTCGATGTCCGGGGCGTCCACGAGGGCGATGCCCGAGGGCAGTGCGGGCTCGGCCACGAGCGCGACCGTGTCCATCGCGGACTGGTCGGGTTCGACGGGGCCGGCGGCCGCGTCGCGGTGCACGCTGACGCGGGCGAGGTCGGGCAGCACCCGCGGGCCCGTGAACCAGTGGGCGTCGGCGGGGTTGTGCAGCAGCAGCGGCTGGCGCGTGGTGGGCCGCAGGGCGGAGGAGCGGGAGACCTCGTGGCCGACGAGCGCGTTCACCAGCGTGGACTTGCCCGCACCGGTGGAGCCGCCCACGACGGCCAGCAGCGGCGCGTCGAGCGAGTCGAGGCGGGGCAGCACGTAGTCGTCGATCTGGTGCAGGGTGCGCTCTCGCTCGGCGCGGTCCTGCCCCGCGGTGACGGTCTCGAAGGGCAGTTCGAGCGCGGCGAGGTGCTCGCGCACGCGGCGGACGGCCGTGTCGACACCGAGGTCTGGGGCGTTCTGATCCGTGTGTGGCACGTGGGCCATCGTCTCACGGCGCGCGCCGGCCGCCCATCCCGCCGGCCCGGCGGATGGAGACGACGGAAGCCCGGTCCGTGCGGACCGGGCTTCCTGTCACTCGGGTGACCCCAGCGGGATTTGAACCCGCGTTACCGCCGTGAGAGGGCGGCGTACTAGGCCGCTATACGATGGGGCCGAGCGCGCTGTCCGCGTGTGCGGACGCGATGCCGTGGAGACCTTCTGCTGCGCCTGCATCTCCTGTTCAGGCGGCGGATGCGTCATCCGCCCGTGCCGTCCCGGTCCGAGGACCGGGCGGCGACTGCGTGACCCCAGCGGGATTTGAACCCGCGTTACCGCCGTGAGAGGGCGGCGTACTAGGCCGCTATACGATGGGGCCGTGCGCCACGTCCGAGCTTCTCCGCCCGTGCGCGTTCACTGAGTCCGAAGACTCGCTGGGGTACCAGGACTCGAACCTAGAATGACGGTACCAGAAACCGTTGTGTTGCCAATTACACCATACCCCACTGTCGGTCAAGCATGCCTGACCGATGTGCATCATATTCATGAGCTCGGTGTTCCCGGATCTCTCCGGCAACGAGTAAGAACTCTACACCCTCCGGGCGGCGCGTGCAAAATCGGCGGGTCAGGCCGCCAGCCAGGTCCGCAGCCCGCCGATCGCCCGCATCCGCCAGCATGCGTGCTCCTCGTCCCAGAGCGGCTCCTCCGCCCCGCCGTGGGCGGGGGCGTCGGGGCTCATCCACACCGGGACGAGCCCCGCCGACCGGGCCCCCTCGACGTCGTGGTGCAGGCTGTCCCCCACCATGAGGGTGCGTCCCGGGTCCGTGCCCAGGCGGGAGCAGCCGGCCAGGAAGGGGGCCGGGTCCGGCTTCGGGGCCCCGGCCGTGTCCGAGCCGATCAGCACCTCGACCCACTCCAGACCGAGGGCGTCGGCCTTGCCGCGCTGGTAGGCCTCCACGTTGTTCGTGACGATCCCCACGCCACGGCCTGTTCCCCGCACCTCGGCGAGCACGTCGGCGGTCGCGGGGAACAGCGCCCAGTGCCCGCGCACGACCTCTTCGTAGTCGGTGGTCCACAGGCCGTCGAGCGGGGTCGCCGCGTCCTCGGGCACGCCGAGCGTGCGCAGGGCGTCGGCCACGCGGGCCAGCCGCTGCTCCTCGAACGTCAGCTCCCCGGCCACGTAGCGCCCGTAGTGGCCGCCGACGTCGGACGCGAAGGCCTCGGTGGCCTCGGCCAGCACCGCCGGGTCGACGTCGGCGGCCCCGGCCCACTGCCGGCGCACCGTCGCGTCGAACGCGGCGTGCTGGGCGGAGCGCAGATCCAGCAGCGTGTCGTCCAGGTCGAAGAGGACGGCGTCCCAGGCCGGCGGCGCGGGCGCGCCCGCGGACCCGCCGGCCGGCGTCGTGCTGGCGCCCCGGCTCATGCGTCGGTGGGCTGGTCCTGGTCCAGGCCCTGCTCCGCGGCGAAGCGGTCCAGGCGCGCGAGCGCGGAGTCCCGGCCCAGGATCTCGAGCGACTCGAAGAGCGGCGGGGACACCTTACGGCCGGTCACCGCGACGCGCACCGGGCCGAACGCCTGGCGCGGCTTGAGGCCCAGGCCGTCGATGAGGGCCGCCCGCAGCGCCGCCTCGATGCGCTCGGTGGTGAACTCGTCCTCGGGCAGGGCGGCCAGCGCCTCCCGGGCCGCGGCGACGGCGGCGCCCAGGTCCGCCGGCATGCCCTTGAGGGCGCCCTCGGCGGTCCGGACGTCCCGGTCCGCCGTGAAGAGGAAGGCGAGCATCTCGACGGCCTCGCCGAGCAGCTGCACGCGCTCCTGCACGAGCGGGGCCGCGGCGGTGAGGACCTCCATCTCCCGCTCCGTCAGGTGCTCGCCCACGAGGCCGGCCGCGTGCAGGTAGGGCACGAGACGGTCACGGAAGTCGGCCACGTCGAGCATGCGCACGTGCGTGCCGTTGATCGCGATCGCCTTCTTCTCGTCGAAGCGGGCGGGGTTGGCCAGCACCTTGTGCACGTCGAAGTGCTCCACGAACTGCTGCGGGGTGAAGATGTCCTCGTCCGCGGAGAGGGACCAGCCCAGCAGGGCGAGGTAGTTCAGCAGGCCCTCCGGGATGAAGCCGTTGTCCCGGTGCAGGAACAGGTTGGCCTGCGGATCGCGCTTGGACAGCTTCTTGTTGCCCTCGCCCATCACGTAGGGCAGGTGGCCGAACACCGGCATGTACCGGGCGACGCCGATCGCGTGCAGGGCGCGGTAGAGCGCGATCTGGCGCGGAGTGGAGGAGAGCAGGTCCTCGCCGCGCAGCACGTGGGTGATGCCCATGAGCGCGTCGTCCACCGGGTTCACGAGGGTGTACAGCGGCGAGCCGTCCGCGCGGACCACCACGAAGTCCGGCACGGAGCCGGCCTTGAAGGTGATCTCCCCGCGCACCAGGTCGGTGAAGGTGATGTCCTCGTCCGGCATGCGCAGCCGCCAGACCGGCGCGCGGCCCTCGGCCTCGAAGGCGGCGATCTGCTCGTCCGTGAGGTCGCGGTCGTGGCCGTCGTAGCCGAGCTTGGGGTCGCGGCCGGCGGCCCGGTGACGGGCCTCGGTCTCCTCGGGGCTCGAGTAGGACGGGTAGATGTATCCGCCGGCCTTGAGCTTCTCGATCACGTCCGCGTAGATCTGCCCGCGCTGGGACTGACGGTACGGCTCGTGCGGGCCGCCGACCTCGACGCCCTCGTCCCAGTCGATCCCGAGCCAGCGCATCGCCTCGAGCAGCTGCTGGTAGGACTCCTCCGAGTCGCGCTTGGCGTCCGTGTCCTCGATGCGGAACACGAGGGTGCCGCCGGTGTGCCGCGCCCAGCCCCAGTTGAACAGGACGGTGCGGATCAGCCCCACGTGGGGGGTGCCGGTGGGCGAGGGGGCGAAGCGCACGCGCACGGGGGTCTCGGCGTCCACCTGGGGGACGTCGGCGAAGGGGGCGGGGGCGTTCTCGGACACGGGAGCGGTGGCGTCAGTCATGATGCCCCGAGTCTACGCGGGGGCCCGGACGCCGTCGTCGGGCGCCAGCGTCAGCGGCGGAAGACGGTGGCGAGGACGCCGATGCCCTCGACCTCGGCCTCGACGCGCTGGCCCTCCTGGACCGTCCCGACCCCGCCCGGGGTGCCGGTCAGGATCACGTCGCCGGGCAGGAGGGTGAACATCTCCGAGGCCGCGGCCACGAGCTCGCGGACGCCGAAGACCATGTCCGCCGTCGTGCCGTCCTGGCGGGTCTCGCCGTCGAGCCGAGACGTGATGCGCAGGCCGCCGGCCGGCTCCACGTCCAGCTCGGTCTCGATCCACGGGCCCAGCGGGCAGGCGCCGTCGAAGCCCTTGGCGCGGGCCCACTGCAGGTCGGTGCGCTGGGCGTCGCGGGCGGTGAGGTCGTTGCCCACGGTATAGCCGAACACGACGTCGTCCACGCGGCTCACCGGCACGTCCTTGCAGATGGTGCCGATGACGACGGCGAGCTCGGCCTCGTAGGAGATCTCCTCCGACCAGCTCGGCAGGGTCACCGGCTCGTTCGGCCCCACCACGGCGGTGTTCGGCTTGAGGAAGAACTGGGGCGAGGTGGGCACCTCGTTGCCGAGCTCCTTCGCGTGGTCGGCCCAGTTGCGGCCGACGCCGACGATCTTGGAGCGCGGGATGATCGGCGCGACCAGACGCACGTCCTCGAGACGGTGGGTGGCGCCGGTGGGCTGGATCCCGTGGAAGAACGGGTCACCCTGCAGGGCGGTGATGCTCAGCTCGGAGAGGTCGGCGTCCGCCGGGCCCTCCACGATGCCGTAGGTCGGTTCGGCCTGGTCCACGAAACGGGCGATGCGCATGGGGGTCAGCGTAGTGGGTGAGCGGCGGTCGCCGTCGCCGGACACCCACCCGATGCCGACCCCGCTGACGCCGCGAGCCAGACGATTCGGCCGCGGCGGACGGCCTGAGGAGACCGATTCGTCTGGCTCGCGGGCGGATTCGTCTGGCTCAGCGCGGCGCGGTGCGGGGCGGGTCGAGACCGCTCAGCAGCAGCGGCTGCCCGGATTGGCCTCCTGGCGCGCGTACTCGGCCCGCCAGAACTCCCGCTCGGTCATCGGCGCGCGCTCCGGATGGTGGGCCCGGTGGTGGGCCACGTACGCGTCGTACTTCCCCTCGCCGGAGAGCTGGCGGACCCACCAGCGCGCCCGGGCCCACACCCCGGGCCGAGACGGGCCGGCCGGGCCCTCCGCGGTGGAGGGCCCGGCCGGCGTCGCGCGCGGATCGGCCACGTCAGTGACCCCGCACCGGCTGCCGGTCCGCCGGCAGGGCGTCCCACTGCCGCTGCAGCTCCTTCTCCTCGGCCGTGGCGAACAGGCCGGCCGGGGCGAAGCGCCGCGAGGGCACGTACGGGTCCTGGTGGTCGACGACCTCCGTGGACCGGAACGCGCGCACCGTGGCGAGCACCGACGTCGTGATGACGATCAGCGCCAACACCAGGAAGACGACGGAGAGCGTGCCCTGGATGAAGGTGTTGCGGACCACGGCCTCCATGGCCGGCACGGACTTCGCGGCGCCGAAGCTCGTCTTCCCCGCCGCCAGCGCGTCCTGGAACGCGCGATGCTGCGCCCAGTAGCCCACCGCCGGGATGGAGGAGAAGATCTTCTGGAACGACGCCACGGTGGTGACCACCGTGATGAACGCCAGCGGCAGCGCCACGATCCACAGGCCCCGGAAGTCCCGGCGGCGCGCGACGATCGTCAGGACGACGGCGAGCGCGATCGCCGCGAGCAGCTGGTTGGCGATGCCGAACAGCGGGAACAGCGTGTTGATGCCGCCCAGCGGATCGGTGACGCCCATGATCAGCACGGCGCCCCACGCGGCCACCATGATAGCCGTGCAGACCCACGCGCCCACGCGCCACGAGGTGTCCTTGAAGCGCGGGACCACGTTGCCCAGGGAGTCCTGGAGCATGAACCGGGCCACGCGGGTGCCGGCGTCGACGGCGGTGAGGATGAACAGCGCCTCGAACATGATCGCGAAGTGGTACCAGAAGCCCATGAGCGCGTCGCCGCCCACGAGCTGGCCCATGATGTGCGCCAGGCCGACCGCGAGGGTGGGGGCGCCGCCGGTGCGGGAGACCACGGTCTCCTCGCCCACGAGGTCGGCCAGGTGGGTCAGGTCCCCGGGGGTGAGGTTCACGCCGGCCAGGCCGAGGCCCATGACGAAGTCGACGGCGGTCTCCGGGGTGCCGCCGGTGAGGGCGGCCGGGGAGTTCATGGCGAAGTAGATGCCGCGGTCGAGCGAGACGGCGGCCACGAGCGCCATGATGGCCACGAAGGCCTCCATGAGCATGCCGCCGTAGCCGATGAAGCGGGTCTGCCGCTCCTTCTCCACCATCTTGGGCGTCGTGCCCGAGGCGATCAGCGCGTGGAAGCCGGAGAGCGCACCGCACGCGATGGTGACGAACAGGAACGGGAACAGCGAACCGGGCCACACCGGGCCGGTCTGGCCCGAGGCGAACTCGGAGAACGCGGGGGTGCCGATGCGCGGCTGCACGACGACGATGGCCAGCGCGAGACCGGCGATCACGCCGATCTTCATGAAGGTGGACAGGTAGTCGCGCGGAGCGAGCAGCAGCCACACGGGCAGCACGGCCGCGACGAACCCGTAGATGATCACGGCCCAGGCGATGGTGGTGCGGTCCAGGGTGAACAGGGCCGCGCCCCACTCGGTCCCGGCCACCCAGCCGCCGCCGATGATGGCCGCCAGGAGCAGGACGAACCCGATCACGGAGATCTCGGTGATGCGGCCCGGGCGGATCCAGCGCAGGTACACGCCCATGAAGAGCGCGATCGGGATGGTCATGGCCACGGAGAACACGCCCCACGGGGACTCGCCCAGGGCGTTGACCACCACGAGGGCCAGGATGGCCGTGATGATCACCATGATCAGCAGGGTCGCGACGATCGCGGCGGTGCCCCCGACGCGGCCCAGCTCGTCCCGGGCCATCTGGCCGAGCGAGCGGCCGCCGCGGCGCATCGAGAAGAACAGGACGAGGTAGTCCTGGACCGCGCCGGCCAGGATCACGCCGACGATGATCCAGATGGTGCCGGGCAGGTAGCCCATCTGCGCGGCGAGCACGGGGCCCACGAGCGGACCGGCGCCGGCGATGGCCGCGAAGTGGTGGCCGTAGAGCACGCGGCGGTCGGTGGCCACGTAGTCCCGGCCGTCGGCCCGGTACTCGGCCGGGGTGGCGCGGGTGTCGTCCGGGTGGACGATCATGCGCTCGACGTACTTCGAGTAGAAGCGGTAGCCGATCGCGAACGTCGCCACGGCGGCGAACACGAACCAGATCGCGTTGATCGTCTCGCCGCGGTGCAGGGCGAGCATGGTCCAGGCGACGCCGCCGAGCAGGGCGACGGCCACCCAGACGGCGATCTTCGCGGGCGTCCAGCGGGGCCGGCCGGCGGCCTCGGTGGGCGGGAGGTCTTCCGGCGTCGTGGCCGGGAGTGGGGCGCCCTCGGCGGCCGCGGAGGAGCGGTGCGAGCTCACGGGGGTCTCCGTTCGTGGGGTGGGGTCAGACGAGGCGGTGCAGCCAGCCGTGGCGGTCCTCGACGCGCCCGGTCTGGATGCCCTCGAGCTCGGTGCGGATCTTCAGGGCCACGTCGGCCCCGCCGGCGGACTCGATCACGTCGTCGCCGTCGAGCAGACGGCCGATCGGGGTCACGACGGCGGCCGTGCCGCACGCGAAGACCTCGGTGATCTCGCCCGAGCGGACGCCCTCGGCCCACTCGGCGAGGGTGACGCGACGCTCCTCGACGGTCAGGCCCATGTCCCGGCCGAGCTGGAGGATCGAGGAGCGGGTGACGCCCTCGAGGATCGTGCCGGTGAGCGCCGGGGTGACGAGTCGGCCGTCGGCGTGCACGAAGAACACGTTCATGCCGCCGAGCTCCTCGATCGCGTCGTCGTTGTACTGGTCGAGGAACACGACCTGGTCGGCGCCCTGGGCCGCGGCCTGCAGCTGGGGCAGCAGCGAGGCGGCGTAGTTGCCGCCGGTCTTGGCCGCGCCCATGCCGCCCTTGCCGGCGCGGGCGTAGTCGCGCGAGACCCAGATGGTCACCGGCTTGAGCTCGCCGCCGAAGTAGTTGCCGGCCGGGGAGGCGATCACCATGTACCGCACCTGCCGGGCCGGGCGGACGCCGAGGAACGCCTCGGAGGCGAACATGAAGGGGCGCAGGTAGAGGGACTGGCCCGGGCCGGTGGGCACCCAGGCCCGGTCCGCCTCGAGCTGGGCCCGCAGCGAGCCGAGGAACAGCTCCTCGGGCAGCTCCGGCAGGGCCAGGCGGCGGGCGGAGCGGTTCAGGCGGGCCGCGTTGGCCTCGGGACGGAACGTCCACACCGACCCGTCCTCGTGCCGGTAGGCCTTCAGCCCCTCGAAGATCTCCTGGCCGTAGTGCAGCACCGCGGCCGCGGGGTCCAGGTACAGCGGTCCGTAGGGCTCCACGCGGGCGTCATGCCACGCGCCGCCGTCCTCGTCCCAGGTCCAGTCGATCGAGACCATGTGGTCCGTGAAGACGTTGCCGAAACCGGGGTCCTGGAGGATCTCGACGCGCTGCTGATCGGACATCGGGGACAGATGCGGTTGCCGCGTGAACACGGTCTCGGACACGGTGGGATCACTCCTCGTGACGGTGGCAGATGGGGACGGCTCCGGTGCCGGGCACGACGCGCGGGGGCCACGGCGCCGGGCGTGGCACACGCCACAGGCCGTCGCCCCATCCTAGACCCGGCGTCGACGCGCCGGGCCCGCGCGTCAGACCCGCGCGACGACGTCGGCGCCCACCTCGGCGGTGGTGCCCCGCGCGCCCTCCACCCGGTCCTTCAGGTGCGCCCACACCGCGGTGCGCACGCGCGCCGCGGCGCCGGTCTCGCCCACGTGCTCGAGCAGCAGGGCGGCGGAGAGGATGGCGGCCACGGGGTCGGCGATCCCCTGGCCCGCGATGTCCGGAGCGGAGCCGTGGACCGGCTCGAACATCGACGGCGCCGTGCCCTCGACGTTGATGTTGCCGGAGGCGGCGAGCCCGATGCCGCCGGTCACGGCCGCGGCGAGGTCCGTGATGATGTCCCCGAACAGGTTGTCCGTCACGATCACGTCGAAGCGGGCCGGGTCCGTCGCCAGGAAGATCATGGCGGCGTCGACGTGCATGTAGTCCCAGGTGACCGCGGGGAAGTCGGCCGCCACGGACTCCACGGTGCGGCGCCACAGGTGGCCGGCGTGGACCAGGACGTTGTGCTTGTGCACGAGCGTGAGGCGCTTGCGCTCGCCCGCGTCGGCGCGACGGAAGGCGTCCTCGACGACGCGGCGCACGCCGAACGCCGTGTTCACGGAGACCTCCGTGGCGATCTCGTGCGGGGTGTCCACGCGGATCGCACCGCCGTTGCCCACGTACGGCCCCTCCGTGCCCTCGCGCACCACGGTGAAGTCGATCTCGCCGGGCGCGGCCAGGGGGCTGACGGCGCCGGGCAGCAGGGTGGCCGGGCGCAGGTTCACGCCGTGGTCCAGCGCGAAGCGCAGCGTGAGCAGCATGCCGCGCTCGATCAGCCCGGACGGGATGCGCTCGTCCCCGGGCGCGGCGCCGACGGCCCCGAACAGGATCGCGTCGTGGCGGCGCAGGGACTGAAGGACCTCGTCCGTGAGCGCCTCGCCGGTCTCGAGCCAGTGCTCCGCACCCAGCGGATACGGGGTGAGCCGGGCCTCCGGACGCCCCTCGGCACGCAACGCCGCCTGCAGGACGGCGGCGGCCTGGTCGGTGACCTCGGGGCCGATGCCGTCGCCGCCGATGACGGCGATGTCCAAGGGGTCTGCGGAGCTGCGTGTGGTCTCGGTCATGGCCCTCAGGCTACGCGGGGCACGCGTGAGGACCACATCGTGTGACACCCGGTCTCACCCTCCGGACGGGCTCAGTCCTCGGCGGGCTCCTCGTGGCGCGGGAAGACCGGCTGCGGGGCGGGCAGCGGCGTGCCGGGGACCAGGTCCTCGTGGAACGCGGCGAAGGACCGCGGGCCGGTGCCGGACGCGCCGGTGCGGCCTGCGTCGCCCTCGGCGGGGACGCCGAGCAGGTCCAGCAGCCGCGAGGCCGAGTCGGGCATCACCGGCTGCGCGAGCAGGGCCACCCGGCGCACGGCCTGCAGCGTCACGTACAGCACCGTGCGCATGCGCGGCTCGTCCGTCTTGCGCAGCACCCACGGGGCCTGGTCCGCGAAGTAGGCGTTGACCTCGCCGAGCACGCGCCAGGTCTCCTCGAGCGCGTCGTGGAAGTCCTGCACCGCGTACGCGGACCGGGAGCGCTCCAGCAGGGCGTCGACCTGGGCCAGGACGGCGCGGTCCGCCTCGGTGAACTCGCCCGGCTCGGGCACGGCGGCGCCGCAGTTCTTGGCCACCATGGACAGCGAGCGCTGGGCGAGGTTGCCGAGGTTGTTGGCCAGGTCCGCGTTCTTGCGGCTCACCACGGCCTCGTGGCTGTAGGAGCCGTCCGCGCCGAACGGGAACTCGCGCAGCAGGAAGAAGCGGATGGCGTCCAGGCCGTAGCGGGCCACCCATTCCCGCGGGTGCACCACGTTGCCCAGGGACTTGGACATCTTGGCCCCGTTGTTGTTCAGGAAGCCGTGGATCATGACGCGGCGCGGCAGCTCGAGGCCGGCCGACATGAGGAACGCGGGCCAGAAGATGCAGTGGAACCGGGAGATGTCCTTGCCGATCACGTGCAGGTCCGCGGGCCAGTAGCGCGCGAACGCCTCCGGGTCCTCCGCCGGCCAGCCCGCGCCGGTGAGGTAGTTCGTCAACGCGTCGACCCAGACGTAGGTGACGTGGTCGGCGCGCCGGTCGGCGTCGGCGGCGTCGGGGTCTGCGGGCGCCGGCAGGTCGATGCCCCACTGGAAGGAGGTCCGGGAGATGGACAGGTCCTCGAGCCCGGCCTCCACGAAGCGGATGACCTCGTTGAAGCGGTACCGGGGGGCGGCGAAGTCCGGGTGCTCGCGGTAGTGGTCCAGCAGCGGCTGCTGGTACTTGGACAGGCGGAAGAAGTAGGACTCCTCCTCCGTCCACGTCACCTCGGTGCCGGTCTCGACGGCGCGGCGCACCCCGTCCTGACCCACCTCGGTCTCGTCCTCGCCGAAGTAGCGTTCGTCCCGCACGGAGTACCAGCCGGCGTAGGAGCCGAGGTAGATGTCCCCGTTGGCCTCCATCCGCCGCCAGATCTCGCGGACGGCCTCGGCGTGGTCCGTGTCCGTGGTGCGGATGAAGCGGTCGTAGGAGATGTCCAGGACGTCGTCGTCCATCTCCTTGAAGACGGCGGCGTTGCGCGTGGCCAGCTCGAGGGCGCTCACGCCCTGCTGCTGCGCCGTCTGCTCCATCTTCTGGCCGTGCTCGTCCGTGCCGGTCAGGAAGCGCACATCCCGCCCGTCGAGCCGCTGGAAGCGGGCCATCGCGTCCGAGGCGATGTACTCGTAGGCGTGGCCGATGTGCGGCTCGCCGTTCGGGTAGGAGATGGCCGTGGTCAGGTAGTACGGGGCGCGGGCGTCAGTCACAGTCGTCGAGTCTAGCCGCGGGGCCGGGGCCCGCGCCGAGGACGACGTCGTCCGCGCCGGCGTCCGGGACGCCGTCGGCGGTCACCTGCAGATGGCCCGGCGCAGGCCGCAGGTGGAGGTGGGCCCACGGGGCCACCACGAGCACGGACGCCCCGATCATCTCGGTCAGCTCCTCCGCGTGGGTCGCCACGTGGTAGGCCAGGGTGCTGCGCCCGATCCCGAAGACGAGCGGCACCGCCTCGAGGACGATCGCGCCGAAGAAGAACACCGCGCCGCCCGCCACCGTCAGCGCTCGGGTCCGGCGGGGCAGGGCGACGGTGCACAGCGCGAGCAGCCCGAGGACGACGATCGCGGCCGGCGCGCCGAGGATGAGCCACTGGAACGCGGGCAGCGGGTTCTCCCCCGCGAACGGCAGGACCTCCCACAGCTGGCCGGCCTGCTCGTGGATCTGCGTCGACTCGTCCAAGCTCATGGCCGCCAGCAGGGCCGCGGGGGTCAACCACGCGAGCAGGCTCCGCCGCCGATCCGCCCCCAGCGCGCGGCGCACGAGACCCACCGTGGTGAAGCCCGCGGCCCCCAGCAGGAGCAGGCCCGAGCTCCACCACGCCGTGAGGTTGGCCTCGTGGTTCACGTCGAAGACCTCGCGCCACCACGGCACCTGCCGCGGGCCCAGCCCGAACACGAAGGGGAGGGCGAACGACCAGGCGGCGAGCAGGACACTGACGCCGATCAGCCCGCCCGCCGCGCGCCGGCCCCGCGGTGCCCGCCCGGGCGTCGACGGGTCAGACGGAGAGGTCCACCTCGGCCGCACGGGCGGCGCCGATGGCCGCGGCCAGCGTGGCCGCGGTGTCTCCGGACAGCGCCCCGTCCAGGGTCAGCACGGCCAGGGCGGCGCCCTCGTCGTCGCGCGAGACGTCCATGCCGGCGATGTTCACGCCCTGCACCCCGAGGGCCTGGCCCAGGACGCCGATCACACCCGGGCGGTCCTGATAGGCGAACACGAGCAGGTGGTCGGCCAGCGGCACCTCGAGCTCGTGCCGGTCCACGCCCACGAGCTTCTGCACCTGGCGCGGGCCGGTGAGTGTGCCGGTGACGGCGGTCTGGGCGCCCTGCGCGGTCGCGGCGCGCACCGTGACGGTGTTGCGGTAGGACTCGGACACCGCGGTGGTGGTGAGGCGGCACTCGACGCCGCGCTGCTCGGCCAGCACGGGGGCGTTCACGTAGGAGACCTGGTCCGAGACGATGTCCGTGAACACGCCCTTCAGGGCGGCCAGGCGCATCGCGGAGACGTCGTGCTCGGCGATCTCACCGGCGATCTCCACCTCGACGGCCGTGATGGACTGCTCGCCCACCAGCGCGGTGAGCACGCGGCCCAGCTTCTCGGCCAGCGGCAGGCCGGGGCGCACGTCCTCGTGGATCGCGCCGCCGGCCACGTTCACGGCGTCCGGCACGAGCTCGCCGGAGAGGGCCAGGCGCACGGAGCCGGCGACGGCGACGCCCGCCTTCTCCTGGGCCTCGGCGGTCGAGGCGCCCAGGTGGGGGGTGACGACGGCGGAGTCGTGGGCGAAGAACGCCAGGTCCGTGGCCGGCTCGGAGCTGAAGACGTCGATGCCGGCACCCCCGATGGTCCCGGCCTCGAGCGCGCGGGCGAGGGCGTCCTCGTCCACGAGGCCGCCGCGGGCCACGTTCACGATGATCGCGGTGTCCTTCATGCGGGCGAACTGCTCATCGCCGATCATGCCGACCGTCTCGGGGGTCTTGGGCATGTGGATCGTGACCACGTCGGCGCGCTCGAGCAGCTCGTCCAGCTCGACGAGGCTCGCGCCGAGCTGCTGCGCGCGGGCGGTGGTCACGTAGGGGTCGTAGGCGAGGATCTCCATGCCGAACGCCTTCATGCGCTCGGCCACGAGCGCGCCGATGCGGCCCAGGCCGATCACGCCCAGCCGCTTGCCGTACAGCTCGACGCCCGTGTACTTCGAACGCTTCCACTCCCCCGCCTTCAGCGAGCCGTGGGCGGCCGCGATGTTGCGGGCGGCGGCCAGGATGTGGCCGCAGGTGAGCTCGGCGGCGGAGATGATGTTCGACGTCGGCGCGTTGACGACCATGACGCCGGCCTCGGTGGCGGCGGGCACGTCCACGTTGTCCAGTCCGACGCCGGCGCGCGCGATGACCTTCAGCTGCGGCGCGGCGGCGATCGCCTCGGCGTCCATCTGGGTGGCCGAGCGGATCAGCACCGCGTCGACGTCGCGCAGGTCCTCGAGGAGGCGGGCGCGGTCGGCGCCGTCCGTGCGGCGGATCTCGAAGTCGGGGCCGAGGGCCTCGACGGTGGCGGGCGAGAGTTCCTCGGCGATCAGGACGACGGGCTGGGCTGCGCTCACGGGTGCTCCTGGAGGTGTGGTGCGGTGGGATGGAAGGCGGGCCGGCCCGCGCTCCGGTCCGAGCCTAGACGCGTGACCGGACCGTGGCCGGAATGCGACGCCGGCCCCGAAGCGCGATGCCCGGGGCCGGCGTCGGGGGCTCAGGCGGCTCAGCGGGCCGCAGTGCCCTCGGTGTAGTCGTCGTCCGCGTCCTTGAGCCAGGAGAACATCTGGCGCAGTTCGCGGCCGGTCTTCTCGATCGGGTGGGCCTCGCCCCGGGCGCGCAGCTCCTTGAACTCGGGCGCACCGGCCCTCTGGTCGTCCATGAAGCGCTGCGCGAAGGCACCGGACTGGATGTCGGCGAGGACCGCCTTCATGTTCTCCTTCACGTCCGGGGTGATGACGCGGGGGCCGGAGACGTAGTCGCCGTACTCCGCGGTGTCGGAGATGGACCAGCGCTGCTTGGCGATGCCGCCCTCGACCATGAGGTCCACGATGAGCTTCAGCTCGTGCAGCACCTCGAAGTAGGCGATCTCGGGCTGGTAGCCGGCCTCGGTGAGGGTCTCGAAGCCGTACTGCACGAGCTGGGAGGCGCCGCCGCAGAGCACGGCCTGCTCGCCGAACAGGTCGGTCTCGGTCTCCTCGGTGAACGTCGTCTCGATGACGCCGGCGCGGGTGCCGCCCACGGCCTTGGCGTAGGACAGGGCGAGGGCGTGGGCCTGGCCGGAGGCGTCCTTCTCGACGGCGATCAGCGCGGGCACGCCGCGGCCGGCCTCGAACTCGCGGCGCACCACGTGGCCCGGGCCCTTGGGGGCGACCAGGGCGACGTCGACGCCCTCGGGGGCCTGGATGTAGCCGAAGCGCACGTTGAAGCCGTGCGCGAAGAACAGGGCGTCGCCCTCCTGCAGGTTGCCGGCGATGTGCTGGTCGTACACGTCGGCCTGGACCTGGTCCGGGGTGAGGATCATGATCAGGTCGGCCTCGGCGGCGGCGGTGGCGACGTCGACGACACGCAGGCCCTCGGCCTCGGCCTTGGCGCGGGACCTGGAGCCCTCGGCGAGGCCGATGCGCACGTCCACGCCGGAGTCGCGCAGCGACAGGGCGTGGGCGTGGCCCTGGGAGCCGTAGCCGATGACGGCCACGGTGCGGCCCTGGATGATCGACAGGTCGGCGTCGTCGTCGTAGAACTTCTTCACGGTCATGCTGTTCTCCTCACGGGATGGGTGGATCGGGACGGGTCAGCGGGCCACGGCGCGGTCGGTCATGGACCGCGGCCCCCGGGCGAGGGCGAGGGTGCCCGAGCGGACGAGCTCGCGCACACCGTAGGGCTCCATCATCTCGAGGAAGGCCTCGAGCTTGTCACGGGTGCCGGTGGCCTCGAGGGTCAGAGACTCCGGGGCCACGTCGACGACGTGGGCGCGGAACAGGTCGGCCGCCTGGACGACCTGACCGCGGGTGGCGGCATCGGCGCGCACCTTCACGAGCAGGTGGTCGCGCTGAACGGAGGAGTCGGGCGTGAGCTCGACGACCTTGATCACGTTGATCAGCTTGTTCAGCTGCTTGGTGACCTGCTCGAGCAGGTCCGTGTCGGCGTCGACGACCACGGTGATCCGGGACAGGCCCTCGACCTCCGTGACGCCCACGGCCAGCGAGTGGATGTTGAACGCGCGCCGGGCGAAGAGGCCGGCCACGCGGGTCAGGGTGCCGGGCACGTCCTCGACGAGCACGGACAGGGTGTGGCGTTCCATCGGTTGCCCTCCTCAGTCTTCCTGGTCCCAGTCGGGCGTCATGCCCCGGGCCACCTGGATCGCGTCGTTGCTGACCCCCGCGGGGACCATCGGCCAGACCATGGCGTCGCGGGAGACCACGAAGTCCACGATCACGGGGCGGTCGTCGATGGCCAGGGCCTGGCGGATGGTGTCGTCCAGGTCCTCCCGGCGGTCGCAGCGCAGGCCCGCGGCGCCGTAGGCGTCGGCGAGCTTGACGAAGTCCGGCACCCGGGCGGTGTCGTGGCCCGTGTTCAGGTCCGTGTTCGAGTAGCGCCCGTCGTAGAAGAGGGTCTGCCACTGGCGCACCATGCCCAGCGAGGAGTTGTTGATCACCGCGATCTTGATGGGGATGCGGTTGATCACGCACGTGGCGAGCTCCTGGTTGGTCATCTGGAAGCAGCCGTCGCCGTCGATGGCCCAGACCACGCGGTCGGGTTCGCCCACCTGCGCCCCCATCGCGGCGGGGACGGCGAAGCCCATCGTCCCGAGGCCGGCCGAGTTGAGCCACTGGCGCGGGCGCTCGTAGGCGACGAACTGGCTGGCCCACATCTGGTGCTGGCCGACGCCGGCCACGTAGGTGGCCTCGGGGCCGGACAGGGCCGACAGGCGCGAGATCACCTCCTGGGGCGCGAGGAGGCCGTCCTCGGTCTCGGTCCAGCCCATCGGGTAGGTCTCCTGCAGGCGCCGCAGCACCGCCCACCAGTCGGCGAGGTCGGGCAGCGCCTCGGTGTCCGTCGCGAGCTCGGCCACCAGGTCCGGGATGATCTCCTTGACGTGGCCGACGATCGGCACGTCCGCGGTGCGGTTCTTGGAGATCTCGGCCGGGTCGATGTCCGCGTGGATCACGCGGGCGCCGGGGGCGAACGAGGGCAGGTGACCGGTCACGCGGTCGTCGAAGCGGGCGCCGAGCGTGATCAGCAGGTCGGCCTGCTGGAGCGCGGCCACGGCGGGGACGCCGCCGTGCATGCCCGGCATGCCCAGGTGCTGGGGGTGCGAGTCGGGGAAGACGCCGCGGGCGGTGAGGGTGGTGACCACCGGGGCGCCCGTGAGCTCGGCGAGGGCGCGCAGCTCCTCGTGGGCCTCGCCGCGGGCCACGCCGCCGCCCACGTACAGCACGGGGCGCCGGGCCTCGCGGATCAGCCGGGCGGCCTCGCGGATCTGCCGGGGGTGGCCGCGCAGGACGGGGCGGTAGCCGGGCAGGTCGATCCGGGGCGGCCATGCGAACTCGAACTCGCCCTGCTGGGCGTCCTTGGTGACGTCCACGAGCACGGGCCCGGGCCGGCCCGTGGCGGCGATGTGGAACGCCTCGGCGAGGGCCTGGGGGACGTCCTCGGGCCGGGTCACGAGCCGGGAGTGCTTGGTGATGGGCATCGTGATGCCCACGATGTCCGCCTCCTGGAAGGCGTCCGTGCCGATCGCGGCGGAGGAGACCTGGCCGGTGATGAACACGACCGCCTGGGAGTCCATGTGGGCGTCCGCGATGGCGGTCACCAGGTTGGTGGCGCCGGGACCGGAGGTGGCGATGGCCACGCCGACCTTGCCGGTGGCCAGGTGGTAGCCCTGCGCCGCGTGACCGGCACCCTGCTCGTGGCGCACCAGGATGTGGCGGATCCGATCGGAGTCCATGAGCGGGTCGTAGGTCGGCAGGATGGCGCCGCCGGGAAGCCCGAACACGTCCGTGACCCCCAGCTCCTCCAGGGAGCGGATGATGCCCTCGGAGCCGGTCATCCGGGTCGGCTCGACGCGGGAGCCCTCGCCGGGCACCCGCGGCTCGACGATCTCGGGACGGGGGGCCGGACGGCGCTCCTGGGCCCGGGCCGTCTCCGTCGGGCGGGAGGCCGGCGTCGGGACCTGCGGGACCGCCGCGCGGGCGTCGCGGGGGGTCGTGCTCATGGGGTCACCTCACTGCGTTCGTCGCTGCGTGTCCGTCGCGGGGGCGTCGGACGGTCGTCGTTCGGATCCGTCGGGCGTCGGGAACCGTGGCCGCGTCGATGACGGATCGGGCCGGCGTGGCGGAGTCTGAGGTGGGGACACGGGCCGCCGGGTCCTTCGGGGGTGGTCTCAGTATCGACAGCCATGCGCCCCGTCCGCCATCGACCACCCGCCTGTCTCGCAATGTGAGATAAAGCGTCACATCGTGAGACGACCGGGCGGTCGGGGTCGGATCCCGGGCCTGAGCCCACCCTAGTCAGCCACCGCGGGGGCGGCCGCCTTCACCCACGTTCCGTGACGGAGCACCCCGCGCACCTCGAGCTCCGGGCCGAAGACGACGGCGTCCGCTCGGCTCCCGACTCGGAGCCGGCCGACGTCGGGGAGCCCCAGGGCGTCCGCGGGCGCGGCCGTGGCCGCCCGCAGCGCGGCGTCGAGGTCGACCCCGGCGGCGACGGCGGAGCGCACCGAGCCGGCGACCGTGGCCGTGGACCCGGCGATGGCCCCGGCTGCGCCATCCGCGCCGACCACCCGCGCGACGCCGTCGTGGACCTGGACCCGCAGCGGCCCGAGGGGGAACTCGCCGTCGCCGCAGCCGGCGGCGGCCATCGCGTCCGAGACGAGGATCCACCGCTCCCCGGCTTCCCGGGCGACCCGCCGCACCGTGGCCGGATGCAGGTGGACGCCGTCCACGATGGTCTCGATCCCCACGCGCGGGTCCTCCAGCAGGGCGACGGCCGGCCCGGGCTCGCGATGGTGGGTGGGCCGGCACGCGTTGTGCAGGTGCGTGGCCATCCGCGCCCCCGCATCGATCGCCGCGCGCGTGGTCTCGTAGGAGGCGTCCGTGTGGCCGATCGCGACGACGACGCCCGCCTCCGCCAGCCGGCCCACCGCGTCGAGGGCCCCGGGCAGCTCGGGGGCCAGCGTGACCATCGCCAGGTGGCCCGCGCCGACCTCGACGAGGCGAGCGACGTCCTCGGGCTCCGGAGCCCGCAGCGACGCGGCCCGGTGCGCGCCGCGGTGCCGGGGCGAGAGCCAGGGACCCTCGAGGTGCACGCCGGCCAGCACCCCCTCTGCGCACAGGGGCGTCAGGGCCGTCAGCTGCGCCGCGAGCGCGTCGACCTCGTCCGTGACGAGGGAGGCCACGACCGTGGTCGTGCCCGCGCGGGCGTGGGCCGCGGCCGCCGCGCGTGCCGCGGCCGCGCCGGACTCGACGGCGTGTCCGCCGCCGCCGTGGCAGTGCACGTCCACGCAGCCGGGAGCGAGGAGGGCGTCGCCGAGGTCGTGGACGGGGCCGTGGGTGCGCGGCGGGTCCCCGGTCCCGACGGCCACCACCCGGCCCTCGGCCAGGGCGATCCAGCCGGGGCCGCCGAGGCGCTCGCCGTCATGGACGCGGTCCGCGCGCAGCACCGACGGGGACGCGGCGGCCTGCGGCGCCTGCTCGGCGCGCGGCCGGTGAGGGACCGAGGCGGGCACGGATGCACCTTCCGGGGTGGGCGGGTCGATGGACGAGGGGCGCTCAGAGGCCCTGCCAGGACGGCTTGGCCTCCCACATGTGGCGGTACTCCCCCGCGAGCTCGAGTCGCCCGGCGGCGGCCTCGTCCACGAGGACGGTCACATGCGGGTGCAGCTGCAGGGCCGTGACCGGCCAGCGCGCGCTCACGGGGCCCTCCACGAGCTGCCGCACCGCCTCGGCCTTGCCCTCGCCCCGGGCCAGCAGGACCAGGTGTCGGGCGTCGAGGATCGTGCCCACGCCCTGGGTGAGGCAGTGGGTCGGGACCTGGTCGAGGTCGCCGTCGAAGAAGCGGGCGTTGTCCCGCCGGGTCTGCTCGGCGAGCACCTTGATGCGCGTGCGGGAGGCGAGGGAGGAGCCGGGCTCGTTGAACGCGATGTGCCCGTCCGTGCCCACGCCGAGCAGCTGCACGTCCACGCCGCCGGCCTCGCGCAGCGCCTCCTCGTAGGCGGCGCAGGCGCCCGGGACGTCCGCCGCCCCGCCGTCCGGACCGTGCACGGCCTCCGGGGCGATGTCCGTGCGCACGACGAACTCCCGCTCGATCACGGTGCGGTAGGACTCGGGGTGTCCCGCGGGCAGGCCGACGTACTCGTCCAGCAGGAACGCGCGGCAGGAGCGCAGGGACAGCTCCCCGTCCCGGACCCGGCGGGCGAGCTCGTCGTAGACGGGCAGGGGCGAGGAGCCGGTGGCCAGCCCCAGGACGGCCTCGGGACGGGCCGCCACGTGGGCGGCCACCGCGTCCGCGCCGTGCCGGCCCAGGGCGGCGGCGTCGGGCAGGATGACGACCTCCATCAGCGCGCCTCCCGCCCGGGACGCGGCGCGGGTCCCCCGGCCCGGGCGTCGATCGCGTGCATGCTCATCCTCTGCTCGTCTCGGCGTGCGGGCCGACCGGGCCTCAGCCCAGGTAGGCGCCCTCGGCGGCGGAGTGCACCAGCTTGGCGTACTTACCCAGCACGCCCGTGGTGAACTTCGGCTCCACCGGCTCCCAGGACTCGCGGCGGGCGGCGAGCTCGGCCTCGTCCACGAGCAGGTCCATGGTGCGTCCGGCGATGTCCACGCGGATGCGGTCGCCGTCCTGCACCAGCCCGATCGGCCCTCCCTCGGCGGCCTCGGGGGCGATGTGGCCGATGCACAGGCCGGTGGTGCCGCCGGAGAAGCGCCCGTCGGTGATCAGCAGGACGTCCTTGCCCAGACCCGCCCCCTTGATCGCGCCGGTGATCGCGAGCATCTCGCGCATGCCCGGGCCGCCCTTCGGCCCCTCATAGCGGATGACCACCACGTCGCCGGCGGCGATGGTCCCGTCCTCGAGGGCGTCCATGGCGGCGCGCTCCCGGTCGAAGACGCGCGCGGTGCCCTCGAAGACGTCCGCATCGAAGCCGGCGGACTTCACGACAGCGCCCTCCGGGGCCAGCGAGCCGTGGAGGATCGCGATGCCGCCGTTGGGGTGCAGCGCGTCGTCCATGGTCCGGATGACCTTGCCGTCCACCGGGTCCGGATCGAGCGCGGCCAGGTTCTCGGCGAGGGTCTTGCCGGTGACGGTGAGGGTGTCCCCGTGCAGCAGGCCCTCGTCCAGCAGGGCCTTCATGACCACCGGGACGCCGCCGATGCGGTCCACGTCCGTCATGACGTACTGACCGAACGGCTTGAGGTCGGCGATGTGCGGGGTGCGGTCGGCGATGCGGTTGAAGTCGGACAGCTGCAGGTCCACGCCCGCCTCCCGGGCGATGGCGAGCAGGTGCAGCACGGCGTTGGTGGAGCCGCCGAACGCCATGGTCACGGCGATCGCGTTCTCGAACGCGGGCTTGGTCATGATGTCCCGGGCCGTGATGCCCTGGCGGAGCATGTTCACCACGGCCTCGCCGGAGCGGCGCGCGAAGGCGTCGCGGCGGCGGTCCGCGGAGGGGGCGGCGGCGGAACCGGGCAGGGACATGCCGAGGGCCTCACCGATGGAGGCCATGGTGTTGGCGGTGTACATGCCGCCGCAGGCGCCCTCACCCGGGGCGATGGACTTCTCGATGCGGAGCAGGTCCTCCTCGGACATGAGACCGCGGGCGCAGGCGCCGACCGCCTCGAAGGCGTCGATGATGGTCACCTGCCTCTCGGTGCCGTCGGTCAGGCGGGCCACGCCCGGCATGATCGAGCCTGCGTAGACGAACACGGACGCCAGGTCCAGGCGGGCGGCGGCCATGAGCATGCCCGGCAGCGACTTGTCGCAGCCGGCGAGCAGGACGGAGCCGTCCAGGCGCTCGGCCATCATCACGGTCTCCACCGAGTCCGCGATCACCTCGCGGGAGACGAGGGAGAAGTGCATGCCCTCGTGGCCCATGGAGATGCCGTCCGAGACGGAGACCGTGCCGAACTCCAGCGGATATCCACCGGCGGCGTGGACGCCGTCCTTCGAGGCCTGGGCGAGGCGGTCCAGGGAGAGGTTGCAGGGGGTGATCTCGTTCCAGGACGACGCGATGCCGATCTGCGGCTTGCCGAAGTCCTCGTCCCCCATGCCGACCGCGCGGAGCATGCCGCGGGCGGCGGTGCGCTCCATCCCGTCGGTGACGTCGCGCGAGCGCGGCTTGATGTCGGGAGCGGCGGACGGGGTGCTGGGAGTCGACGCGGCGGAGTCCATGCCGCGGAGTCTAGTGAGCACGGCGCCACCGGGCCGACGCGACGTCCCCGTGTGACGGGTGCCGCGGCATGACACGTGCGGACGGGTCCGCGTACGTTGGGCCCATGGACACGCCCACCCTGCACAGACGGCTGCGCCGCGTCTTCGATGCGCGCGTGTTCAACCACGGCGACTACAACGTCGTCTACGGCCAGCCCTCGGGCTCCTCCTCCCCCCTCGTGATCGGCTACCGCCACCAGCCGCTCGAGATGCTGCTGTGCCCGTTCGACCCCACCTCCACCCCGGACGACCACGACCGCCGCGCGCCGGGCGTGGCCGAGGACGACCCGCACGGCCCGGTGACCGAGGCCTCCGCGGACCGCGCCGACGTCGTCGAGGTGGGCCTGGCCAACGTGGCCACCGTGGCGGACACGGGCAGCGGCTATCAGGTGGAGACCGTCACGGGCTTCCGGACGTGGTTCGACGTCCCGGAGCACACGCGGGTGCCGGTGGGCGACCTCACGGAGGACGGCACCGCGGAGCTCGACCAGGCCGAGGACGCCACCGACTTCCACGCCTTCATGACCGCCTTCATGGACGAACTGGACCGCCTCTACGCGACCCCGGAGACGGACGCGACGGACGTCACGCCCCCCGATTTGCACGGCGTCTGAAACCCCTGGTAGGGTTTCACCTCGTTGCACGGCGCACCGGAGAGATCCGAGAGGCGGTGCGGCACCTGCACCTCTAGCTCAACCGGTAGAGCATCTGACTCTTAATCAGCAGGTTCCGGGTTCGAGTCCCGGGGGGTGCACCCACCGGAGCGAAGGCCCCGTCTCCACGGAGACGGGGCCTTCGTCGTCCCCGCTCCCCGCCCGGGCCCACCGTAGGCTGGGGCCCATGACCGACACGACCCAGCACCGCCTCCAGCCCGGCGACACGGCGCCCACGTTCACCCTCCAGGACCAGGAGGGCCGGCCCGTCTCGCTGCGCGACAGCGCGGGCAAGCACACGATCGTCTACTTCTACCCGGCCGCGTCCACGCCCGGCTGCACCACGCAGGCCTGCGACTTCCGGGACAGCCTGGCCTCCCTGACCGCGGCCGGCTACGTCGTCCTGGGGATCTCCCCCGACCCGATCGGCAGGATCATCCGGTTCGCCGAGCAGGAGGGCCTCACGTTCCCCCTGCTCTCGGACGAGGACCACGCGGTGGCCGAGGCCTACGGCGCCTGGGGTGAGAAGAAGAACTACGGGCGGACCTTCGAGGGTCTGATCCGCTCCACGATCGTCGTCGGCCCGGACGGGAAGGTCACCCACGCGCAGTACAACGTGAAGGCGACCGGCCACGTGGCGCGACTGCGCCGCACCCTCGGCCTCGACGAGGCCTGATCCCCGCCCGACGCGCCCGGGCGCCGCACGGTAGGATCGGGCCTCGCCCCGCCCGCGCGGGGTGTGCGCGGGCGTGGCGGAACTGGTAGACGCGCTGGATTTAGGTTCCAGTGTCCTGGACGTGGGGGTTCGAGTCCCCCCGCCCGCACTCCCCGGGCCCGCCCGACCCCGACGTCACCTGCCACAGGAGGCCGCCATGCAGCCCACTCGCCGCGCCTTCCTCGGCGGGGGCCTGGGCCTGCTCGGCCTGGGCGTGGCCGGCTGCGCGACGTCGCCCGCGGCGCCGTCCTCCGCCGCCCCGACCTCCTCGGGCCCGGGCCGGCTGCTCGTGGTCGGCGCCCCGGCGCGGGCGCTGACGCGGGACCCGGCCCGCGCGCTGGACGTCGAGTCCTTCCGTCTGATCCGCCAGGTCTTCGAGACGCTGCTCGGCGTGGACGCGGACACCGGCGCCCCCACGCCCCGCCTCGCCGAGCGGCATGAGGAGTCCGACGGCGGCCGCCTCCACACGTTCCACCTGGTCTCCGGGGTGGTGTTCGACGACGGCGAGCCGTGCGACGCCGCCGCCGTGGTCGCGAACATCGAGCGGTGGGCCTCCGCCCCCGCGCCCGTGGACGGGACCGTCGCCCCGCCCTCCTCGTTCGTCTCGGCCTTCGGCGGATACGCCGGGGACGCGGACTCCGCCTTCGCCGGCGTCGAGGCCCGCGGAGAGCTCGAGGTGCGGCTGCGCCTGCACTCCCCCCGCCGTCACCTCGCGGCCGCGCTGGCCTCGCCGGCCTTCGCGATCTCCTCGCCGGCCTCGTGGGACCGCACGGTCGACGTGGACGGCTCCGAGGTCACCACCCCCGCCGGCACCGGCCCCTACCGCTGGGCCGACGCCGCGGAGACCGCCGAGCTCACGCGCGCCCACCCGGGCGCCTCGGGCGCGACGATCCTGGTCCCCAGCGCCCGCCACCGCGGCTCCGATCCGGCGGCGTACCCGGTGGCCGTGCAGGCGTGGGGCCGCGCCTCCGTGCGCCTGCGGGAGCTGCGGCGCGGCACGGCGGACGTGATCGACGTCGTCGCCCCCGGCCAGCTGCGCCCCCTCGTCGAGGCCGGCACCCAGGTGCTGCCCCGGGACCCCCTGGGCGTGCTCTACGTGGGCATGAACCTGGACCACCCGCGCGTGCGCTCGCAGTACCTGCGCCAGGCGATCGCGTACGCGGTGGACCGCCCGCGCATCGCCGGCAGCGACGTCTTCCTCGAGGGCACCCGCCTGGCCCACGACCTCGTCCCCCCCTCCCTCGGCGTCGGCGACGAGGAGGCGCGGCGCTACGACGTCAACCCGGGCCGGGCCCGCGAGTTCCTCGGCCTGGCGGGATACGACGGGGAGCCGTTGGAGTTCCTCTACCCGGCCGGCACGGCCCGCCCCTCCCTGCCCGAGCCGGAGCGGGTCTACGCGATGGTCGCCCGCGACCTCGGCGCGGTGGGGATGCACATCGTGCCCGTGCCCGTGCCGGAGGACCAGGACTACCTGCACGCCGTCGTCTCCCGACCCACCCGAGCCCTGCACCTGATGGGCCGCACCGGCGACTACCGCGACCCGCACGCGTTCCTCGAGCCCTTCGCGCGCTCGGGCCGCGCCGAGACCGGCTACCGCAACCCGCGCGTCGTCGAGGACGTGGACGCGGCCGCGGCCGAGACCGACGACGACGCGCGCCGCGCCCTGTTCCGCCGCGTCGTCCGGGCCATGGCCCTCGACCTGCCGGCGCTGCCGCTGGTCTATCCGATCTCGGCCCTGGCCACCGGCCCGCGCGTGGCCTCCTACCCGACGTCGCCGCAGCTGGACGAGCCCTTCTCGCGCGTCAGGCTGACCGAAGGCTGAACGCACCGGTAGTACAGTGGGAGATCACGGCGCCCGGCCCGACCGCCACTGCTCGGCCTGGTCGCACTGCGCCCACCCGCCGTCGTTCTGCTTCAGGAGTTGACCGTGCCCACCACCTCGTCCACCGCCACCCACGACGTCGTCCTGATCGGCGGCGGCATCATGAGCGCCACCCTGGGCGTGCTGCTGCAGAAGCTCGAGCCCACCTGGTCCATCGCCCTGTACGAGAGCCTCGATCAGGCCGGCCTGGAGTCCTCCGACCCGTGGAACAACGCGGGCACCGGCCACGCCGCCCTGTGCGAGCTGAACTACTCGCCCATGGACAAGAACGGACGGGTGGACGTCACCAAGGCGCTGGGCATCAACGAGCAGTTCTGGACCACCCGCCAGTTCTGGTCCTCCCTGGTGGCGGACGGCACGCTCAAGGACCCCAAGTCCTTCATCAACCCGCTGCCGCACATGTCCTTCGTGTGGGGTGACGACCACGCGGACTACCTCCGCACCCGCTATGAGGCCATGTCCGCCCAGCCGCTGTTCGCCGGCATGGAGCACAGCGAGGACCCGGAGCAGATCCGTGCCTGGGCCCCGCTGCTGATCGAGGGCCGTGAGCCGGGCCAGCGCCTGGCGGCGTCCCGCAACACCGGCGGCACCGACGTCGACTTCGGCTCCCTCACCCGCCAGCTCATCACGGCCATGGCCGGCGCCGGCGCCGAGGTGCGCTTCGGTCACAAGGTCACCGGCCTCACCCGCGGCACGGACGGCCGCTGGGAGGTCAAGGTCAAGAACAAGGCCGCCGGCTCCGAGCTCGTGGACCGCGCCCGCTTCGTCTTCGTCGGTGCCGGCGGCGGCGCCCTGCCCCTGCTGCAGAAGTCCGGCATCCCCGAGGCCAAGGGCTTCGGCGGCTTCCCGGTCTCCGGCCAGTTCCTGCGCTGCACGGACGAGTCCGTGGTCAACCAGCACATGGCCAAGGTGTACGGCCAGGCCGCCGTCGGCGCCCCGCCGATGTCCGTGCCCCACCTGGACACCCGCTTCGTCAACGGCAAGCGCTCCCTGCTGTTCGGCCCCTACGCCGGGTTCTCCACGAACTTCCTCAAGACCGGCTCCTACCTGGACCTGCCGCTGTCCGTGCGCCCGCACAACCTCAGCACGATGCTGGACGTGGCCAAGGACAACATGGACCTGACCAAGTACCTCGTGACCGAGGTGCTGAAGTCCCGGGACAAGAAGATCGACGCGCTGCACGAGTTCTACCCGGAGGCCGACGGCGGCGAGTGGGAGCTGATCACCGCGGGCCAGCGCGTGCAGGTGATGAAGCGCAAGGGCCGCTTCGGCGGCGTCCTGCAGTTCGGCACCGAGGTCGTCACGCACGCGGACGGCTCGCTCGGCGGCCTGCTCGGCGCCTCGCCGGGCGCCTCCACCGCGGCCCCCATCATGGTGAAGCTGCTCGAGCGCTGCTTCCCCGCGAAGATGGCCGGCTGGGACGGCACGCTCAAGGAGCTCATCCCGTCCCTGGGCCACACGCTCAACGACGACCCGGCGCTGCTGGACGAGGTCCGCACCGTCACGGACGCCGCACTGAAGCTGGCCTGACGCCCCGATGGGAGCGCTCGCACGGTTCTCACTCGGTCGGCGGGCGCTCGTGGCGCTCGTCACCGTGTTCATCGCGGTGTTCGGCGTCCTCTCCGCCGGGCAGCTCAAGCGGGAGCTGATCCCCCCGCTCGAGCTGCCCGTCATCTCCGTCTCGACGCTCTACCCGGGGGCGTCCCCCGAGGTCGTGGACGCTCAGGTGGGCGAGCCCCTCGAGACGGCCCTGCAGGCCGTGGAGGGGCTCGAATCCTCGCGGTCCACGTCGCAGTCCGGCTTCAACGCGGTCCAGCTGGAGTTCGCCTACGGCACAGACCTGAACCGGGCCCGGTCCCAGGTGGACCGCGTGGTGGCCAACCTGGGGCCGCAGCTGCCGGAGGAGGCGGAGACCTCGTCCTTCGCGGGCTCCGTCTCCGACTTCCCGGTGGTCTTCCTCGCCCTGTCCGGGGACGAGGACCTCAACACCCTGCGCCGCCGCGCCGAGGACGTCCTGGCCCCGCGGCTGCAGAAGATCGACGGCGTCCGCGGCGCCGACGTCCTCGGCGGCACGGACGAGAACGTCTCCGTGGTCCCGGACCCGGCCGCGCTCGCCGCCGCCGGGCTGACCACCTCCGACATCACCGACGCGCTCGAGGAGAACGCCGGCCTCTTCCCCGTCGGCCAGGTCACCGAGGGCGCGACCACCTATCCCGTCCAGGCGGGCGCCGCCGTCGAGGACCTCGAGGGCCTGCGCGGGATCGTCGTCGCTCCCTCCGGCGACGGCGAACCGCGCACCCTGGACGAGGTCGCCGACGTCACCCTCGTGGCCGCGGCCCCCACCTCGCTGACCCGCACCGACGGGGTGCCGACGCTGTCCGTCTCCGTGACCGCGACCCCGGACGCCGACCTCGTGGCGGTCTCTCAGGCCGTGCGCGACGCCCTGCCGGAGCTGGCGTCCCTGGTCGGCGGCGGCGCGGACCTGACCGTGGTGTTCGACCAGGCCCCGTTCATCCAGCAGTCCATCGACACGCTGTTCCAGGAGGGCCTGCTGGGCCTGGCGTTCGCCGTGCTGGTGATCGCCGTGTTCCTGCTCTCGGTGCGCTCCACCCTCGTCACCGCCGTGTCCATTCCGCTGTCCCTGCTGGCCGCCCTCATCGGGGTGGCGGCCTTCGGCTACTCCCTCAACACGCTGACGCTCGGGGCGCTGACGATCTCGATCGGCCGAGTCGTGGACGACGCGATCGTGGTGGTGGAGAACATCCGCCGGCACCTCGGCCTGGGCGCCGACCGGCGCACCGCGATCCTGGACGGCACGCGCGAGGTCGCCACCGCGATCACCGCCTCCACCCTCGTCTCCGTGGCCGTGTTCCTGCCCATCGCCTTCGTGGGCGGCCTGGCCGGCGAGCTGTTCCGGCCCTTCGCCGTGACCGCCACGGTCGCCCTGCTGGCCTCCCTCGTCGTCGCCCTGACGATCGTGCCGGTGCTGTGCTGGTGGTTCCTGCGCTCCCCGCGGCGCGGGGCCGAGACCACGGCCGCGCCCGCCGTCCCCGGCGACCGGCCCGTGGCGGCCGGCGGATGGCTCACCCGGGCCTACCGCCCGGTGCTGCGCTGGACACAGCGGCACACCGTGGTCACCCTCGCCGCCGCCCTGGCGCTGCTGGCCGGCACGGCCGCGCTGGTCCCGCTGATCCCCACGAACCTCCTGGGCGACTCGGGACAGAACTCGTTCGTCGTCACGGCGGAGCAGGAGCCGGGGGCGTCGCTGGAGACGACGGCCGCCGCCGCCGAGCGCATCGAGCGCGTGCTGCTGGACACCGACGGCGTCGAAACCGTCCAGTGGACGGCCGGCACCGCCGCCGGTCCGATGGGGGCCTTCGGCGGCTCCTCGGCGGACCGGGCGCGGTTCACGGTGGTGACCGACCCGGATGCGGACCAGGTGGCCCTTCAGGACGGGGTGCGCGCCGAGCTCACCGGTCTCGACGGCGTGGGCGACGTGTCCGTCTCCACGCAGCAGGGGCCGAGCGGCGGCCAGGACATCGAGGTGTCCGTCTCCGCCCCCGACCCGCAGGCCCTCACCGCGGCCGCCGATCAGGTCGCCCAGGCGCTGCGGCCCGTCGAGGGTGCCCGCGAGGTGACGACGCCGGCCTCGGACCTGCGCCCGACGTTCCAGGTGGACGTGGACACCGTCGCCGCCGCCCGGCTCGGCCTGACCGAGGAGGCGGTGGCCGGCCAGGCCGCCGCCGCCCTGCAGGCCGTGCCCGTGGGCGAGGTCCGCTTCGGGTTCGAGAGCTTCGCGGTGCAGCTGGGTGACCCGGAGCCGGTCGAGTCCCTCGACGCCCTGCGCCAGGTGCCCGTGGAGACGGCCGAGGGGCCCGTGCCGCTGGGGGACCTCGCCGAGGTCTCGCGGATGTCCGTACCTGCCCGGGTGACGTCCTCGAACGGCGAGCGGACCGCCGTCGTCACGGTGACCCCGGACGACGAGGACCTCGGGGCCGTCTCGCGCCGGGTCACGCAGGCCGTGGCGGAGCTGGACCTGCCCGAGGGCGTCACCGCGGCCGTGGGCGGCGCGGCGGAGCAGCAGGCGCAGACGTTCCGGGACCTCGGGCTGGCGCTGCTGGCCGCCGTGGCGACCGTGTACGTCGTGATGGTGGCGACGTTCAACTCGCTGCGCCAGCCGCTCGTGCTGCTCGTGTCGATCCCCTTCGCCGCCACGGGCGTGTTCCTGGCGCTGCTGGCCACCGGCACGCCGCTGGGACTGTCCACGATGATCGGGCTGCTCATGCTGGTGGGCATCGTGGTGACGAACGCGATCGTGCTGATCGACCTGATCAACCAGTACCGCCGCGACCGCGGCATGACCTTGGACGAGGCGATCGAGGTGGGCGCGCTCAACCGCGTGCGCCCGGTGGTGATGACGGCCCTGGCCACCGTCCTGGCCATGACCCCGATGGCCCTGGGCGTCACGGGGCACGCGGGGTTCATCTCCCAGCCCCTCGCGGTGGCCGTGGTGGGCGGCCTGGTGTCCTCCACCCTGCTCACGCTCGTGCTCGTGCCCGTGCTGTACCGGCTCACCGAGGTCCGCGGGGAGCGCCGCCTGCAGGAGGAGCGCCGTGTCGCGGCCGAGTGGGAGGCGCAGCGCGTCGCGGCCGAGCGCGCGGCCGAGCAGGCGCGCCGGGCTGAGGAGCGATGGGCGGCCCCGTCCGAGCTCGACACCGGACGCCTCGGCCGACTCCGGCAGCGCCTCCGCCGGCGGTGGCGCCGGGCCTGACCTCACGCGTGGCGCGGGCCGGGGCGGCGGGGCGCACCCCCGTCGCTCAGGCGCCGTCGTGCACCGCGAGGCTCGAGCCGCGCCGGTCCTTGCGCACCTCGAGGCGCACGCCGATCTCCTGCCTCATCCGTTCGACGTGGGAGACGAGGCCCACGGTCCGGCCACCGGTCCGCAGGGTGTCCACGACGTCCAGGACGTCGTCGAGGGTGTCCGCGTCGAGCGAGCCGAAGCCCTCGTCCACGAAGAGCGTGTCCAGTTCGATGCCGCCGGCTTCGGCCTGCACGGTGTCCGCGAGCCCCAGGGCGAGGGCGAGGGAGGCCATGAAGGTCTCGCCGCCCGAGAGCGTGGCCGGGTGGCGCGTCTCGTCCACGTAGTGGTCCCGGATGACGAGTTCGAGGCCCTTGTTCCCGCGCCCGCCCACGGCGTCGGAGTACTCGATCGAATACCGCTGGTCCGTCATGGCGAGCAGACGCTCGGTGGCCGCGGCGGCGACCTCCTCGAGCCGCCCGGCGAGGACGTAGCTCGTCAGGGGCATCTTGAGCAGGTTCTCCCCGCCGCCGCGGACGAGGTCGAGCAGCCCCCGCACCCGCGTGTGTTCGGCGATGAGCCCGGCGGACCGCTCCAGGACCTCGGTCAGGGCGGCCGACTGCCGGCGCACCGTGGCGACGAGCGAATCGAGCCGCCCGACCGCCGTCGCCCGGGACGAGCTCGCGGCCTCGGCCGCGGCGAGCGCCTCGGCGACGGCGCGGGTCTGCTCCTCGGTCGGCGGCTCGACGCCCGCCTCGGCGAGGGCGCGGCCCCGGCGGACGGGCTCGCTCGCCTCGAGCTCGGCGAGGCGGGCCCGTTCGGCATCCCACTCCTGCACGGCGGCCGTGCGGGCGGCGGCGTCCGTCTCCTCGAGGCGGGCCGCGCGCGCCGCGTCGACGTCGTCGAAGTGCTGTTCGGCCAGCGTGGCGGCGAGCGCCTGGCCGGTCTCGTCGGCGACCGCCCGGGCGCGCGCGTCCTCGTCCTGCGCCGCAGCGAGGGCGGCCAGGACCCGGCGTGCGGCGGTGACCTGGTCGCCGCGGGCGTCGAGGCTCTCGGCGTCGCCGCGGGCGGCCTCGACGGCGTCCCGCAGCTCGCTCAGTCGGGCGGCGCGGTGGGCGGCGGCCTCGGCGAGCCGGCCGTCCTCGGCCGCGAGCGCGGCGGCGGTCTCGTCGGCCCCGGCGTGCTCCTTCTCGGCGGCGGTCAGCCGGCGGCGGTCCGCGGCGAGGTCCTTCGCCGCCTGGTCCAGCGCGGCCCGTTCGGCCTCGGCGCGCTCGAGCGCCTCTCGCGCGGCCTCGGGTGCGAGCCCGGCGGCGGCCTCGCGCGCCGTGCGGAGGGTCTGCTCGGCGGCGCGCAGGGTGGTCTCGGCGTCGGTCACGGCCCGGTCGGCCGCGGTGCGGGCCTGCTCGGCGTCCCGCACGTCCGCCTCGGTCACCGTGGTGTCCGCGGTGGCGGCCGGGGCCGGGTGCTCGGGCGAGCCGCACACGGCGCACGGCTCGCCGGGCACGAGCCGCTCCGCCAGTTCGGAGGCGGCCTGCTCGTACCGGGCATGCAGCAGACCGACGTGTCGTTCGGCGGCCTCACTCCGCCGCTCCTGTGCCTCTCGGTGGGCCCGGGCCGCGGTCTCGACCTCGACGGCGCGGGCGGCCGCGGCCTCGGCGGCCGTGCGGCGCGCGGCGGCCTCGGACACGGCGCGGTCCACGGCCTCCCGGACACCGAGACGCTCGGTGCCGCGTTCGACGGCCGAGCGGAGTGCCGCGACGGCCGCCTCACGCTCGGGGCGGGACTCGACCAGGGCGGCACGGTCGCGGTCGATCTCGGCCCGCCGCTCCGCCGCGGCGGCCGCCTCCTGCTCCAGCTCGCGCATCCGGTCACGGTCCCGAACCGCGCGCGCCACCGCCTCCGCGGCGCGCTCGGCCTCCCCCAGCGCCTGGCGGGAGGCGGGCGTGTCGGCGGCCCCGTCCGCCCGGGCGGCGGCGAGCCACGCCGCCGCGGTCGGCTCGTCCTCGACGTGCGCCAGGGCCTGCGTCACCGCCTCCGACGCGGTGCCGGCGGCGTCCGCCGCCGCGGTGGCCCGCTGCGCGGCGGTGAGCACCCGCCCGGCGCGCTCATGGGCGTCGACGGCGCGGCGCCGCGCGGCGGCGGTCTCAGCCTCGGCGTCGTGGTCGCGTCGACGGCGCCCCCACGCCTCGGCCGCGGCCAGGTCCCGCCCGCGGGTCTCCAGCTCACGCGCCGTCACCCGAGCCTGCTGCTCGGCGGCGCGGGCCGTGGCGAGGCCGGCCCGTGCGTCCTCGTGCGCGCGACCCGCGCGCTCAGCGGCGAGGGCGAGCAGCCGCTCGTCCGTGTCCGGTGACGGCTCCGGCGCATGCCAGTCCGGGCCGAGCGCCTCGTGGAGCGCCTCGGCCAGCTGCGCCCGCGCAGTCCGGGCCACGTCCGCGTCCACGGCCACCGCGGTGTCCAGCCGGGCCGTCTCGCCGCGCAGGTGCTCCTCGACGCCGTCGAAGCGCTGCGTGCCGAAGAGCCGCCGCAGCAGGACGCGGCGCTCATCCGACTTCGCGGTGAGGAACTGGGCGAACTGCCCCTGGGGCAGCAGGACCACCTGCATGAACTGCTCGGCGTCCAGGTGCAGGACGGCCGCGATCTGCTGGCCGACCTCGTCCGCCCGGGTGAGCGGCGCCGTCCATTCCCCGGCCACGCGTTCCCGCAGGGAGACCGTGGCCGGCGTGGTGACGGTGGCGCCTCCCGCCGCGCTGCGTCGCCGGCGGGGCCGCTCGTGCTTGGGTGAGCGGACCACCTCGAAGCGCCGGCCCTGCACGGTGAACTCGACCTGCACCTCGGGGATCACCGCGCCCGGCTCGCGCAGCGTGGTCACGAGCGACTCGGCCGACCGTCCGCCCGGCACGGTCCCGTAGAGGGCGAAGCACAGCGCGGCCAGCACCGTGGACTTGCCCGCGCCGGTGGGCCCGTCCAGCAGGAACAGGCCGGCCGCGTTGAGCCGGTCGAAGTCGACGTCCTGCGCCTGGGCGTAGGGCCCGAGCCCCTCCAGGCGCATCCGATGGATCCTCATGCGCGCACCTCCGCCGCGCGGGCGGCCTCGAGGGCGTCCCGCAGCAGGTCCTGCTCGGCCCCGCTGGCCGGCCGCTGCCGGACGTGGTCCACGAAACCGACCGCGAGCGCGTGGTCCGAGGGTGCCTGCCGCAGGACCTGGGCGTAGGTCCGCTCCCGGGTTCGCCTCCCGCCGGCCGGTTCGTGGCGGAAGACGAGCACGGAGGGGAACCGGGTCTTCAGGCGCTCCAGGGCCCGCTCGGGGCGTTCGTCGTCGGTGACGGTGACCTGCACCCAGCACTGCTCCGCCCACGCGAACTCCGGGGACTCCAGCAGGTCCTCGATCGGCCCGGACAGCACCGCCAGGCGCCGTCCGGCGTCCCAGTCCACGGCCTCGACGTCGGTGACGGCCCCGCCCGTGACGTGGACGAGCCAGCCGCCCTTGCGGTGGCCCGCCTCGGCGAAGGAGTACGGCAGCGGAGAGCCGGAGTACCGCACGTGCTCGGCCAGCCGCTGCCGGCCGTGCAGGTGGCCCAGGGCCGCGTAGTCGAGCCCGTCGAACACGGAGACCGGCACCTGCCCCAGCGTGCCCACCAGCATCTCGGGCGGGGCGTCCGGTTCGACGTGCTCGCCCTCGCCGATGTCCCGTTCGGACTCGGAGCCGTGGCCCCCGGCCGCGAACAGGTGGGCCAGCACGACGCCGGCCACCGGCTCCGGCGCCTCGGCGCGGCGGGCGGCCAGATCGGCGTGGACACGGCGGACCGCCTCCGTCAGCACGGCCGTGTGGTGGGGCTCCACGCCCCAGGCCGGTCCCTGGTGGCGCGGTTCGAGGTAGGGGATGCCGTAGACGGCCACGGTCTGGCCCGCGCCGCCGTCGACCCCGGGCTCGGTGAGCAGCACGGGGCGGTCCAGCTCCGCCGCGTCCGCGCGCACGTGCACGCCCGCGGCCGCCAGGAGTCCGCCGCCGAAGCCGAGGCGCACCGCCGAGTCGTGGTTGCCGCTCGTGAGCACCACCTGGGCGCCGGCCGCGTGCAGCCGGGAGAGCGTCCGGTCCAGCAGCCGGACGGCGTCCGCCGGCGGCAGCGCGCGGTCGTACACGTCCCCGGCCAGCAGGACGGCGTCCACGCCGCGCTCCGTCACGGTCGCGACCAGGGCGTCCAGGACCTCCTCCTGGGCCTCGAGCAGCCCGGTGCCGTGGAACGACCGGCCCAGATGCCAGTCCGAGGTGTGCAGCAGGATCATGCGGCCCACTCTAGGGAGGGTGCGGACGGGATAAGCGCGGCGCGGCGCGGCTCGTACGATGGCGGCATGTCCGCCACCGCGCCCGAACCCCCCGCCTCCTCGTCCACGCCCCTGCCCGGCCCCGAGCACGCCGACCGGGTCCTGGCCCTCCTCGCGGCCGGCGCCGCCGGGGACGCGCTGGGCGGCGTCGTCGAGTTCACCCCCGCGTCGGGGATCGCGGCCGTGCACGGCCCCGCCGGCGTCACCGACGCCGCGGACCTGCTCGCCCAGGAGGGCGCCCACGCCCTGCCGATCACCGACGACACGCAGCTGACGCTGTACGTGCTCGACGGCCTGCTCGAGTGGATCGAGTGGCAGAACGACGGCGTCCCGGCCGATCCCGCCGCGTGCGTGTGGCTCGCGTGCCTGCGCTGGTTCGCCACGCAGGACGGCGCGCTGCCCGAGGGCGCTCCCCCGGCCCCGCCCCGCTGGATCGACGCGCACGCGGAGCTGAAGGTGCGCCGCGCGCCGGGCACCGCGTGCCTGAGCGGGCTCGCCGAACCGGGGATGGGCCTGCCGGGCGACCCGCACAACCCGGGCTCGAAGGGCTGCGGGACGGTCATGCGCTCGGCCCCGTACGGGATGGTGCCGGGGCTCGAGGACCCGCACGTCGTGTCCCTCGCCCGCCAGGGGGCCGTCCTCACGCACGGCCACCCCACCGCGTGGGTCGCGGCGGCCGCGTACGCCCTCGTCATCGCGGCTCTGCTGCGCGGCCTGGACCTGGCCGCCGCGGTCGCGCACGCCCGCGCGTGGCTCGACAGCCTGGGCGAGGAGGCCGAGGAGACCCGCGCCGCCGTCGCCGCGGCGATCGACCTGGCCGGCACCGTCGACGCCGACCCCGGCGCCCCCGGCGCCCTCCCCACCGCGCTCGGCGAGGGCTGGGTCGCGGAGGAGGCCCTGGCCATCGCACTGTATGCCGCGCTCACCGCGCAGGCGGCGCACCCGGCCGATCCGGCGGCGGCGCTCGCCCTGGCGCTGCGGATCGGCGTGAACCACGACGGCGACTCCGACTCCACGGCCTCGCTGGCCGGGCAGGTGCTCGGCGCCGCGCACGGCACCGCCGTGTTCGGCGCGCACGACCCCGAGGACCGCGCCGCGGCCGAGGCCTCCGTCCCGGGGTGGATCGCCGAGCGCGCGGTCGTCCTGGAGGCCGCCCGGCGCTGGAGCGCCGCGACCACCTGAGCGGTTCAGCGCGCGGCGTCCGGCCAGTTCCCGTCGAGCATCTGCAGGAACTCCCCCTCGGAGACCAGGGCGATGGCCTGCCCCCGGTCCCGCCGGCGCAGGGCGTCCCGCGTCTTGCGGTGCGCCAGCGCCGTGGTCACGGCCTGCGGCGCCCCGTCCTCGGCGCGCGGGCGGTGCAGGTCCGCGGCCTCGAAGCCGTCCCCGACGACGAGCATGGTGGTGGCCGCGCCCACCCGGTTCGCAGTCTGCGCACCCTGCGCGGCCGCGCGCGTCTTGGCACTCTGACGCGACATGCCGATGCCGCCCGTGAACACCACCGTCTGGCCGAACAGGGGGTGGCCCGGGTCGGCGGCCGGGTTCGGGAGCGGATTGACGCCCTCGTCCGGCCAGCGCATGAAGTCCGGCATGGCGCGTTCGTCCCGCAGCGGGACCCGCGCGTCGAAGACGCCCTCGGTGCGCCGGGCCTGGCGGGTGGCCTTCGACTCGGCGCCCGATCCCGCCGCCCGGGGGGCGAGGACGCTGACGCTCAGCCCCTGGGCCCGCATCAGGCGGTCGACGCCGCGGCCGGCCGGCGCATCGGTCAGCCCCGGCAGCACGTCCGCGTCGGCCGGCTGCTCCCCCAGCACACGCCGGGCGATGTCCACGAGGATGGCGGCGCAGGCCTCGGCGTCGGCCAGTGCGTCGTGGTGGCGTCCCGGGGTGAAGCCGGCCTCGCGCGCCGCGGAGGGCAGGGCGTACGAGGGCAGGTCGTAGACGCGGCGCGCCAGCACCAGGGTGCACACGAACTCCAGGCCCGGCACGTCCCGGCCGGAGACCTCGAGGCCGGACTCGATGACGCCGACGTCGAAGCCCGCGTTGTGCGCCGCGAGCACGTCCGTCCCCACGAAGTCCGCGAGCTCGTCGTACACCTGCGCGAACCGGGGGGCGTCCAGGACGCGGTCCTCGGTGATGCCGTGGATGCGCACGTTGCGGGGATCGAACCGGTCGAAGCCCACGGGCGGACGGATCAGCCACTCGGCGCGGTCCACCATGACCCCGTCCCGCACCCGGACGGCGCCCACGGCGCACGGGGAGCCGCGGAAGCCGTTGGCGGTCTCGAAGTCGATCGCGGTGAAGTCCAGCCCCGGCACGGGGGCGCGCCCGCCGCTCACGGGCGCGCGTCGAGCGCGTCCACCAGGTAGGGCAGCAGGGCGCGGAAGGCGTGCCCCCGGTGGCTGATCGCGTTCTTGTCCTCGGGGCTCAGCTGCGCGGTGGACACGTCCCGGCCCTCGGGGCGCAGGATCGGGTCGTAGCCGAAGCCGCCGTCCCCCACGGGCTCGCGCAGCAGCGTGCCGGGCAGGCGGCCGTGCTCGACGTGCTCGACGTGGATGGCCCGGGCGCCCGCGGCGTCCGGGCCGCTGGGGACCGCGAGCGCGGCGGCGCACACGAACTGGGCACCCCGATGCTCGTCCGGCACGTCGGCCAGCTGGGCCAGCAGCAGCTCGAGGTTGGCACGGTCGTCCCCGTGGCGCCCGGCCCAGCGGGCCGAGAAGATCCCGGGGGCGCCGTGCAGCACGTCCACGGCCAGACCGGAGTCGTCCGCGACGGCGATCAGCCCGGTGTGCGCGGCCACGGCGCGGGCCTTCTTCAGCGCGTTCTGGGCGAACGTGACGCCGTCCTCGACGACGTCCGGGGCGCCCACGGCGCCCGCGTCCACCACCGCGGTCTCCACGTCGAGGCCGGGCACGGCGCCGGCGAGCAGCTGCCGCAGCTCGCGCACCTTGCCCGCGTTGTGCGTGGCGAGCACGATGCGGGCGCCCTCCGGCGGGCCCGACGGCGAGGCGGCGGGCGCGCTCACGCCCGGTCCTCCGTGGCGGCGGCCAGGGTCTCGGCCTGGACGCGGGCCAGCTCACCCGTGCCGATCAGGGCCAGGTCCAGCAGGGTGTCCAGCTCGGCGCGGGTGAACGGCGCGCCCTCGGCGGTGCCCTGCACCTCCACGAACTCGCCGGCGCCGGTGACGACCACGTTCATGTCCGTCTCCGCCTTCACGTCCTCCACGTACGGCAGGTCGAGGACGGGCACCCCGTCCACGATGCCCACGGACACCGCGGCGACGGAGTCCTTGAGGACGGCGGCGCCCTTGGCGAGGATCCCCTCGCGCCGTGCCCAGGCCACCGCCTCGGCGAGGGCGACGTAGGCGCCCGTGATGGCGGCGGTGCGGGTGCCGCCGTCGGCGTCGAGGACGTCGCAGTCCAGGACGATGGTGTTCTCCCCCAGGGCGGACAGGTCGATGACGGCGCGCAGGGACCGGCCGATCAGGCGGGAGATCTCGTGGGTGCGCCCGCCGATCCGCCCCTTGACGGACTCGCGCTGGCTGCGCTCGTTGGTGGCCCGCGGGAGCATCGCGTACTCGGCGGTGACCCAGCCGGTCCCCTCGCCCTTGAGCCAGCGCGGCACGCCCTCGGTGAAGGACGCGGTGCACAGCACGCGGGTGTTCCCGAACTCGATCAGGGCCGAGCCCTCCGCCTGCCGGGACCAGCCCCGGGTGATGGTGATGGGGCGCAGCTCGTCGACGGCGCGGCCGTCCGGGCGGGGGGCGGTGGGGGCGGGAGAGCTCATGGCCTCCAGTCTAGGCACGCCCTCAGACGCCGTAGCTCAGCCCCGAGACGGCGACGGCCAGCGGGCCGTCGTACACCGCGCGGGCCTCCTGGACGGCGCGCTGCGGATCGTTCCACACGGGCAGGTGCGTGAGCAGCAGCTTCCGCGCCCCGGCCTGCGCCGCCGTCTCGCCGGCCCGTCGGCCGGTCAGGTGGACGCCGTCGATGCCGTCGTCCCGGCCCTCGTGGAAGGCGGCCTCGCACAGGAACATGTCCGCGTCCCGCGCGGCCTCGACGAGCCCCTCACATGCGTCGGTGTCCCCGGAGTAGGTGAGCACGCGGGTGGTGACGTCGCCGTCGTCGTCGACGCGGTCCACCTCGACCCGGATCGCGTAGGCCTCGTCGATGGGGTGGCACACGGGGACCGGGGTGAACCGGAACGGACCGAGCCGCTCGGTGCGGCCGGCAGTCCAGCACCGGAACTCGAAGTCCTGGTGCATCCCCGGCTGGGGGTCCATCCCGTACGCCTCGGCGATGCGGTCGGCGGTGCCGGCGGGTCCGTAGACAGGCAGCCGGCCGCGGTCCCAGCCGGCCGGGTTCCAGCGGATGGCCACGTGCATCCCGCACAGGTCCATGAAGTGGTCCGGGTGCAGGTGGGAGAGCAGGATGCCGTCCAGGTCCTCGAGCTCGACGTAGCGCTGCAGCACGCCGAGGGCGCCGTTGCCGAGGTCCAGCAGGATCCGCCATGTGCGCGGGGTGACGCCGTCCTCGGCCACGCCCTCGGCGGTGAGGAGGTAGCACGAGGCGGGCGAGCCCGGGCCGGGGAAGGACCCGGAGGCCCCGATGATGGTCAGCTTCACGTCACACCCTCCTGCTCGGGGCCCGGCCGGACGGAGGCCGCCGAGCGCGTCGGGACCGGCGCGGCCGCGGGGCGGGGCGCGCCGATCGTCTCCAGGCGGCGCACGGACTCGACCTCGGGTCCGAGGAAGCGGCGTGCGAGGGCCTGGAAGTGGTCGGGGTCGCCGGTGGCGGCGAAGCGGTGGCGGGTGGCCTGGCCGGAGCCCGCGGCCGAGTGGGGGTGCTCGAGGCCGAGGCGGACCAGTTCCCGGTAGAGGTCCTTGGCGGTCTCCTCCGCGGAGGAGACGAGCGTGACGTCCTCCCCCATCACGAGCGAGAGGGCGCCGGTCAGCAGCGGGTAGTGGGTGCATCCCAGCACGAGGGTGTCCACGCCCGCCGCACGCAGCGGCGCCGTGTACTCCCGGGCGGTCTCCAGCAGTTCGGGGCCGGTGGTGATGCCGGCCTCCACGAACTCCACGAACCGCGGGCACGCGACCGAGGTGATCTCGAGGTGCGGGGCGGCCGAGAACGAGTCCTCGTAGGCGCGGGACCCGACGGTCGCCTCGGTGCCGATCACGCCGATCCGGCCCGTGCGGGTGGCGGCCACGGCGCGGCGCACGGCGGGCTGGATCACCTCGATCACGGGGATGCCGTGGCCTCCCGTGTAGCGCTCGCGGGCGTCGCGCAGCACGGCGGCCGACGCGGAGTTGCACGCGATCACGAGCGCCTTGACGCCGCGCGCGACGAGCTCGTCCATGATCGCCAGGGCGAGGGCCCGTACCTCGGCGATGGGCCGCGGGCCGTACGGCGAGTGCTCCGTGTCGCCCACGTAGAGGATGGACTCGTGGGGCAGCTGGTCCATGATCGCCCGGGCCACGGTCAGCCCGCCCACGCCCGAGTCGAACACGCCGATCGGCGCGGCAGCGTCCACGGCGGCGCGCTGGCCGCTCACTGCTCGCCCTCCGCGTCCCCGGCGCCCGGCGCGGACTCGTCCGAGCCCTCGGGCAGCTCGCTGAGCATCTCCGTCATGAGCGTCTCCAGCAGCCACGAGGTGAAGTTGTAGAGCAGGGCCATGGTGGACTCGACGTCCTCCGCGCTGCGCCAGTCGTCCACGGCGTGCACGCGGGCGGCGTCCTCCTCGGTCTCGACGCCCAGGCGGGCGGCGAGGACGAGGCGCACGTCGTTGAGCGCGCGGCCGAAGGCCGGCGCCTGGTCGTGCGGCACTTCCACGCGCGTCGAGCGCAGCAGCTCGAGTGCCAGGCGCGCGTCCGCGAGCTTCCCCTCGGACAGGGCGTCCTCGGTCAGGGCCCGGTGGGCGCCCTGTTCGGCGGCGCCGGCCTGGGGCATCGCATCCGGCAGGAGGCGTGCGACGGCCGGGTCGGTGGGGGCCGAACGCTGCGGCTCCGGGTCCTGGCTCAGGTGCAGCCCTGAGACCAGCCCCCAGAACGCGGCGTCGGACGCGTCCAGCCCGGCCACGGGGCCCGCGTCCTGCGCGGCGGACACGGACGGCGGCGCCGCCGGGGGATCTTCGGGCGTGTCGACGCCGTCCTCGGCGGCCGGGGCCTCGGCGGGGTCCGCCTCGGCGGGGCGCACGTCCGCGCGTCGGCCCTCGAGCAGGGCGACGACGTCCCTGACCAGCCCGCGCAGCAGGCGCACCTCCGGCAGCTCCAGCTGCGCCGTGTACCCCCGCCGCGTCCAGCGGAACCGTTCTGCCATGCCCCTCCTCAGTCCTCCGCCTGCTCCAGCGTGGCCCACAGCCCGTAGCCGTGCATCGCGCCCACGTGCAGCTCGGCCTTCTCCTTGGTGCCCGTCGCCACCACGGACCGGCCCCGCTCGTGGACCTCGAGCATGAGCCGCTGCGCCTTGGCCGCGGAGTAGCCGAAGTGGGTGCGGAACACGTAGGCCACGTAGCTCATCAGGTTCACCGGGTCGTTCCACACCACCACGTTCCACGGCCGGTCCCGGGCTGTGTCCTCGTGAGGCCGCTCCAGCAGGGCGGTGTCGGTGGCGCCGGCGGGGACGGACTCACCCGGCGCCGGACGCACGGCGCGCGGCGCGGACGGATCGTGGCGGGTCAGCACGGACATGCGCCCCAGTGTACGAGGCGGGCGGGCCAGGACCGGCCCCGCCACGGTCCACTAGGGTGGGGGCGTGAGCCAGAACCCCGTGCCCAGCGCCCCGCGGACCGCCGACGACTGGCAGATCCCCACGGCGCTGATGACCGACCACTACGAGCTGACCATGCTCCAGGCCGCGCTGAAGGCCGGCACCGCGCACCGCCGCTCCCGCTTCGAGCTGTTCACCCGACGCCTGCCCAGCGGCCGCCGCTACGGCGTGGTGGCCGGCGTGGGCCGCGCGCTGGAGGGCCTGTCCCGCTTCCGGTTCGACACGCCCGAGCTCGACTTCCTCGCGGACACCACCGCCCTCGACGACGCCACGCTGGCCTGGCTCGCCGACTACGAGTTCACGGGTGACATCGTGGGCTACGCCGAGGGCGAGGCCTACTTCCCGCACTCCCCCCTCCTGCAGGTGGAGTCGACGTTCGCCGAGGCGTGCATCCTGGAGACCTACCTGCTCTCCATCTACAACTACGACTCCGCCGTGGCCTCCGCAGCCTCCCGCATGACGGCCGTCGCGGACGGCCGCCCGTGCGCCGAGATGGGCTCGCGCCGCACGCACGAGGAGTCTGCCGTGGCCGCCGCCCGCGCCGCGGCCATCGCGGGCTTCACCGCCACCTCGAACCTCGAGGCGGGCCGCCGGTACGGCATCCCGACCGTCGGCACCGCCGCCCACTCCTTCACCCTGCTGCACGACTCGGAGCGCGCCGCCTTCGAGGCCCAGGTCGCCGCGCTCGGGGCGGACACCACCCTCCTCGTGGACACGTATGACGTGGAGCAGGGCGTGCGCACCGCGGTCGAGGTTGCCGGCCCGGCCCTGCGGAACGTCCGGGTCGACTCCGGCGACCTCGTGATCCAGGCTCACCGCGTGCGCGAGCTGCTCGACGAGCTGGGCAACACCGAGACCGGGATCATGGTCACCTCGGACCTGGACGAGTACGCGATCGCCGCCCTGCGCTCCGCCCCCGTCAGCTCGTACGGCGTGGGCACGCGCCTGGTCACCGGGTCCGGCGCGCCCACCGCCTCCATGGTCTACAAGCTCGTGGCCCGCCAGGACGACGACGGCACGTGGGTGGACGTGGCCAAGGCCAGTTCCGGCAAGGCCAGCCGGGGCGGCCGCAAGGAGGCCGCGCGCCGCCGCGACCCGCGGGGCCGGGCCACCGCCGAGGTGATCGGCGTCAACCGCGGCGCCGCGCCCGACGCCGACGACCGTCCCCTGCTGCACCGTTTCGTGCACGCCGGCGAGCTGGCCGAGGGCTGGACCGGCCCCGAGGCCGTCACCCGCGCCGCCGAGCGGCACGCCGCCTCCCTGCGCGAGCTGCCCGCCTCGGTGGGCCGCCTGCAGCCGGGCGACCCCGCCATCCCGACCATCTTCCTGGAGGACTGACCCATGGAGAACCTGAACCGCGCCCTGGTGATCGTGGACGTGCAGAACGACTTCTGCGAGGGCGGCGCCCTCGGCGTGACCGGCGGCGCCGCCGTCGCGGCCGGGGTCAGCGAGCACCTGGCCGAGCACGCGGACGCCTACGCGTCCGTGGCAGCCACGCGCGACTGGCACGTCGACCCGGGCACGCACTTCGCCGCGGCCACCGGCGCCGAGCCGGATTTCCGCACCACCTGGCCGGTGCACTGCGTGGCCGGCACCGCCGGCGCCGAGCTGCATCCCGACCTGGACGCCGAGCACCTCGACGCCGAGTGCCTCAAGGGCCTGCACACGGACGCCTACTCCGGCTTCGACGGCGCCCTCGGCGAGCCCGACGCCGTCCCGACCGGGGCCGCGGGCGAGCGCCCCTCCGGGACCGTCGGCCCGTACGGGGCCACCGCCGTGGCCGCGGCCGCCGTCGAGTCCGGCGCCCCCGGCCTCGACGAGTGGCTCCGTGAGCAGGGCGTGGACGCGATCACCGTGGTGGGCATCGCCACGGACCACTGCGTGCGCGCCACCGTGCTCGACGCCCTCGACGCCGGCTACGAGGTCACCGTGCTGACCGACCTGGTGGCCGGCGTCGACGAGGCGGCCGCCCAGGCCGCGCTCCACGAGATGGAGGCCGCCGGGGCCATCCTGGCGACCTCGTGAGCGGGTTCGGCCCCGAGCGGCACCGGCGTCGCCTCTGAGGCGCCGCACGCCGAGACAGTGACGAATGTCACTCGATGCGGCATGATGGAGGCACGCGGCCCCGGCGGGCGTGCCGGAGCCGGTGCCCGACGCAGACGAGGAGAGCAGCCATGACCGACTCCCCCATCGCCGCAGACCGGGACGGCATCCGCTACCTCTCCGGGGTGATCCCCGCCGCCGACGGCGGCCGTCTGGTCGGTCTGGCCCGCGTGGTCTCCGACGGCCACACCATCGCCTACCTGCAGGACATCCTCGTGGATCCGGGGCACCAGCGCCGCGGCATCGCCTCCGAGCTGCTGCGCCGCATCTTCGCCCGGTTCGGCCATGTGCGTCAGCACGTGCTGCTCACGGACACCGAGGAGCGCCAGCGCGCCTTCTACGAGGCCCATGGATTCCGTGAGTCCCGTGACGTGGAGGGCGACGAGCTGCGCGCCTTCGTGCGCTTCCAGTCCCGGGACGGCTGAACCCGGCGCTCAGGTCGGCACGGCCCGCGGGCGCCCGCCGCGCTCCCGACGGACCTCAGGTCCGGCCGACGAACCACCCGCGCAGGGTGCTCAGCCGCTTCTCCAGCTGCTCGCGGGAGGCCTGGGCCACGGCGGGGCCGCCGGAGATCTCCCGCAGGCGGTTGTGGATCACCCCGTGCGGCTGGCCGGAACGGGCCGCCCAGGCGGACACCGTCTTGGACAGCTCGGAGCGCAGCTCCTTCATCCGCCGGTGGTCCACGACGTCGGCGGGCTCGGCCGCCTGCGCACGCGGCCGGCGCTGGATCTGCTCGGCCTGCCGCTGCCGCAGCAGGGCGGAGACCTGCTCGGCGTCCAGCAGGCCCGGGATGCCGAGGAAGTCCTGCTCCTCCTCCGAGCCGACGGCGCCGCCGAGGCCGAACTCGCCGCCGTCGAAGAGCACCTTGTCGAAGCTCGCCCGGGACTCGAGGGCCTCGAACTTCTCCCGCGTCAGCGCGTCCGAGCCGCTCTCGGCCCGGTTGGCCTCCGCGATGAGGTCCTCCTCGGGGGCGTCCTCGAGGTCCTCGACCTCGACGGCGCCCTCCTTGCGGTCCAGCGCGTGGTCCCGCTCGAGCTCCATCTCGTTGGCCAGCAGCATGAGCGCGGGCACGGACGGCAGGAACACCGAGGCGGTCTCCCCACGCCGGCGGGAGCGCACGAAGCGGCCCACGGCCTGGGCGAAGAACAGGGGCGTGGACGTGGACGTGGCGTACACGCCCACGCACAGGCGGGGCACGTCCACGCCCTCGGACACCATGCGCACCGCCACCATCCACCGCTCGTCCGACGCGGCGAACTCCTCGATGCGATCCGAGGCGCCCTTGTCGTCCGAGAGGATCACGGCCGGCCGCTGGCCGGTCAGCGCCTCGAGCTGCGCGGCGTACGCGCGCGCGTCCTGGTGGTCCGTGGCGATCACGAGACCGCCGGCGTCGGGCACGTTGCGGCGCACCTCGCTGAGCCGCCGGTCGGCCGCGCGCAGCACGGACGGGATCCACTCGCCCGCCGGGTCCAGCGCGGTGCGCCAGGCGGAGGCGGTGATGTCCTTCGTGGCGGCCTCGCCGAGCTGAGCCTCCATGACCTCGCCGGTGGAGGTCTTCCAGCGCATCTGCCCGGAGTAGGCCATGAAGATCACCGGGCGCACCACGTGGTCCCGCAGCGCCGGGCCGTAGCCGTACGTGTAGTCCGCCTTCGACCGCTCGATGCCGTCCGCACCGAGTTCGTAGCGGACGAAGGGGATGGAGGCGGTGTCCGAGCGGAACGGGGTGCCGGTCAGGGACAGACGCCGCGTGGCCGGCTCGAACGCCTCACGGATGCCCTCGCCCCAGCTCAGGGCGTCGCCGCCGTGGTGGATCTCGTCCAGGATCACCAGCGTCTTGGCGGCCTCGGTGCGGTTGCGGTGCAGGACGGGCTTGTTCGCCACCTGGGCGTACGTCAGCGCCACCCCGCGGTACTCGGCGCCGTGCCGCCCGTCGGCGTTCTTGAAGTTCGGGTCGATCGCGATGCCGACGCGCGCGGCGTTGTCCGCCCACTGGCGCTTGAGGTGGTCCGTGGGCGCGACGACGGTCAGCCGCTGCACGACGCCGGAGTCCATCAGGATCTTGGCCACGCGCAACGCGAACGTCGTCTTGCCCGCGCCGGGGGTCGCGACCGTCAGGAAGTCCTGCGGGGCGGTCTGGAGGTAGCGCTCCAGCGCCTCCTGCTGCCACTGGCGCAGCTTGGGGGCCGTCCCCCACGCCGCGCGCTCGGGCATGGCGGGGGGAAGGTCCTCGCCGATGTGGAACAGGTCGTGCTGGACGCTGCCGTCCGGGGTGCCGCTCGTCAGGGAGCGGCCGTCAGCCACGGCCGCGGCCTCCGAACCAGCCACCGCGCTTGCCGCCGCCGTCGCCGTCGCCGCCGTCCTGCGGCTCGCGCAGGCCCTCGTAGATCTCCTTGCACGTGGGGCACACGGGGAACTTGTTCGGGTCCCGGCCCGGCACCCACACCTTGCCGCACAGGGCGATCACGGGGGCACCGGTGACGGCGGACTCCGTGATCTTCTCCTTGCGGACGTAGTGGGCGAAGCGCTCGTGGTCGCCCGGCTCGATCTCCTGGCGCAGCTCCTCACGCTCGAGGACGGACGTGCCGCCGCCGGCGGGCGCGAAGGGGTCGTTCAGGTCGGGTTCGCCGGTCACACTCATGCGGGCCAGTCTAGCCGCGCCCCTCAGAAGGCGGCCACGGCCTGGTAGGTCTCGGCCTGCGCGCGGTCGTACCAGCGCGCCCCCAGGCGCACGCCCAGCCACAGCGCGACGGCGCCCCACGCGAGCCCGAGCGCCACCGTCACCCAGCCCCACACGGCGGCCCCGGTGGCGAGCCGGACGACGAAGGGCACCAGGAACGGCACCGCGAGCGCCAGGCTGACCAGCATCGCGGCGCCCTGGACGAGCATCGTGCGCATGGCCGCGCCCTGCGGCGTCGCGAACGGGCTGTCCCCCGGCTTCGGGACCGGGTAGACGAAGCGGGCGGAGACGAACGCGGACAGCCCGGCGGTCGTCCCGAACAGGCCGAGGGCCAGGCCCAGCATCGGCGCCAGCAGGGACCAGTCCCCCGCCGCCGCCACCGTCGCCGTCGTCACGAGCAGGATCATCGGCACGCCCCAGCCCGCCAGGCCCAGGACCCGGCCCCAGCGGTCGTCCACGCCCCGCACGCCCGAGACGACGTGCAGGTGGAACGCCGTGTGGTCGTAGGCGATGTCCGCGGAGATCGAGTAGGCCAGGGACCAGGCGGTGATCGGCCCGAGGACCAGCAGCAGGCCCAGTCCGGGACCCCCCTCCCCGGCCATGCCCCCGGTGAACCACAGCAGGACGGCCATGAGCGGGATGATGATGAGCCCGGCCGCGTACCGCGGGTCAGCCAGCCAGTAGCGCTGGGCGCGGGCCGCGATCGCGGTGCGCGGGCCCGTGGCCGGTCGGCCCAGCCAGCGCAGCGGCGTCGGGTCCGCTCCCGCGGCGACGCGGCGGGACCGACCGCCGCCCACGGCCACCGGCTCCACGGTGCGGCGCACGGCCAGGTGCCACAGGGCCAGGGCGGCCAGGCACCAGGCGGCCGCCACCGCGAGGTGGAGCGCGACGGCGGCGCCGCGGCCCTCGGCGACCGCCCACGCCGCGGCGGGGCCCGCCCCGAACGGGGTCCACGCCGCGCCGCGGGCGATCTGGGGCGCGATCGCCAGGAAGTCCTCGAACGACGCGATGGCCCGCGAGAGGGCGAGGCCGCCGAGCATGAGCGGGATGAACAGCAGGACGGAGACGACGTCCCGCACCCGACGCCGGCTCGCGTAGGCGGCCAGGAGGCCGGCGAGACCGGAGCCGATCGCCACGGCGGTCACCGCGGTGAGCGCGCCCCCGACCAGGCCCACCGCCAGCGCGGCCGGCCGGTCCCACCAGCTGGCCCCCAGGCCCACCAGCACGGCCAGCGTGGCGAGCCCGACCGGCGTCGTGAAGGCGCTCAGGACCAGCCCGGCGATGAGGGTGCGGGCCGGGACGGGGAAGAGCACGAAGCTGTGCGGGTCGAGCGTGGCGTCGACGCCCGTGACGAACGGCGGGATGACGAGCCAGGCGAGCACCACGACGGCGGCGGCCAGCACGGTCGTGGCGCCGCGGGCCTCGTCCGGCAGGGCGGGCAGGCCCGTGACGAGCAGCGTCACCGCCACGGCGGCCATGCCGAGCACGTACAGCGCGCCGAGCACGCTCATCACCAGGGTGAACGGGGACCGGCGCCACTGGTTCAGGGTCAGCGTCCAGCGCAGTCGGACGAGCGTCAGAGCCATGCCAGCCCCTCCGAGCCGTGGCGGCCGCCGACGAGGTCCACGAAGCGGTCCTCGAGGTCGCGCCCGTCCCGGACCTCCTCGAGCGTGTCGGCGGCCCGCAGCGTCCCGGCCGCGATCACGGCGACGTGGGTGCACATGCGCTGGACGAGGTCCATCACGTGGCTCGAGACGATCACGGTGCCGCCCCGCTCCACGTACGAGTGCAGGATGTCCCGGATGTTCGCGGCGGAGACCGGGTCCACGGCCTCGAACGGCTCGTCCAGGACGAGCAGGTCCGGGGCGTGGACCATGGCGGCCGCCAGGGACACCTTCTTGGTCATGCCGGCGGAGTAGTCGGCCACGAGCTTGCGGCCGGCGTCCTCCAGGTCCATCACCCGCAGCAGGTCCGTGGTCCGCTCGGCCACGGTGTCCGCGTCGAGCCCGTGCAGCAGCCCGGCGTAGGTCACGAGCTGCGCGCCCGTGAGGCGGTCGAAGGTGCGCACGCCGTCGGCGAGCACGCCGACCCGTCGCTTGGCCTCGAGGGGCTGCTCCCACACGTCGACGCCGTGGATCCAGGCGCGGCCGTGGTCCGGGCGCAGCAGCCCGGTGGCCATGGACAGGGCGGTGGTCTTGCCCGCCCCGTTGGGCCCGACCACCCCGAAGAACGATCCGGCCGGGACGTCCAGGTCCAGCGCGTCGAGCGCCAGCTTGTCCCCGAACCGCTGGGTCAGCCCGCGCGTGACGAAGGCGAGGTCCGGATCGGGGGCGTCCACCGCGCGACGACGGGCGGCGGCCGCCAGGTGGGCGGGGGCAGGCTCGGGCGCATGCGGAGTCATGCCTGGGACGTTACCCACCGTCAAGCGGACACGGCGTCCTCCTCAGGGATGAACTGTGGGTCCCTCAGAACAGCGCTGCGGCCAGCCGACGCCGCGAGGCCTGCACACGGGGATCGTCCGTGCCCACCACGGTGTAGAGGTCCACGAGGTGGGCGCGCGCCGTCTCCCGGTCGTCGCCGGGGTGGAGGGCGATGAACCGCACGAGCCGGGCGAAGGCGTCCTCCACGTGGCCACCGAGCACGTCCAGGTCGGCGACGGCGAGCTGGGCGGCGACGTCGTCCGGGCCGTCCGCGGCGGCCGCGCGCACCGCCGCGGCGTCGGCGTCGCGGGTGCGCAGCATGAGGCGGGCCGCGGACAGGCCCTGCTGGGCCACGGCGTCCGCGGGGCTGTCGGCCAGCGCCGCCTCCCACGCCGAGACGGCCCCGGGCAGGTCGTCGGCGGCGAGGGCCTCATGGGCGGCCCGGTGCAGCGGCGGCACGGGCGGGGCCTCCGCGGCCGCGGCGCCGGCGTCCTGGCGCGCCGGAGCGACGGGGGGCACGGTGCCGGCGACGCCGTTCTGACGGGCCACCTCGAGGATCTCCCCCATGAGCTGGCGCAGCGTCTCCTCCGGCACCTCCTGATTGACCAGCGGCACCGGCTGCCCCGCCACCACGGCCATGACCGCGGGGCCGGCCCCCAGGCCCAGCGCCTGCAGCACGGTGGGCTCCTTCGCCACGTCCAGACGCGCGAGCACGAGCCGTCCCGCCTGGGCGTCGACCGCGTCCGCGAACTGCCGGTAGAGCGCCTCGCTCGCCGCGTCCCCGGGCACGTGCAGGTGCAGCAGCACCGGCACCTGGGCGGAGAGCTGGACCAGCTGCTGCAGCAGACCCTGGTCGGCGTCCGCGATCACCCACGAGCCGCCGCCGGCGCCGGCGTCGGCCCCCGGGGCGGTCCGCCCGGCCGGGGCCGGGGTGCCGAGCGAGGACAGGTCGACGGCGCCGCGCAGGTGGGACGGGGCGTCGGAGGGGGGCTGGGCGGTCACGTCGGTCACGATCCTTCCGGTCCGGGTCCGCCCCGTCGCCGGGGCGAGAGGCGTTGTCACTGCGCCCCACGGTAGCCTCCCCGGCGCGGCGCGGTCAGGCCGGGGCCCTGACGTACGCTGAGCGCGTGGAGGAGAAGGAGACCGCATCCGGCCCGGACGCCGCCGGCGTCGCCGACGTCCGCGCCCCGGCCGAGCCCGAGGGCACCGAGCAGCCGCCCGTGGCCGGCATCCCCGTGGAGCCGGTCGGGGTGGCCGCCGCGCCGCCGTCGCACGGGCCGACGCCCGCCGGGCGTCGTCGACTGCCCCGCCTGGGCTCCGTCCTGCGGCGGCGCCGACCCTTCCTCGAGGAGGACCGGGTGGACCCCGAGTCGGTCCCCGTCGACGGCGCCGAGGATCCGGCGGTCGCGGCCGTGGCTCTCGAGTCCCCCGTGCTGACCGGCTTCCTGCTCGCGGTGGGCGTGGCCCTGGCCATCGGCGTCGTCTCGGTGCTGCGCACGAACGGACACCTCATCGTGTGGATCGCCGCGGCCCTGTTCATCGCCCTGGGCCTGGATCCGCTGGTGCGCCGGGTCGAGTCCTGGGGCGCGCCCCGCTGGGTCGGCGTGCTCACGGCCGCGCTCGGCCTGGCCGCCGTGGCCGGGGCGTTCGTCGCCCTCCTGGTCCCCACGGTGATCGAGCAGTCCACGCAGCTGGTCCAGGACCTGCCGGCCATCATCGACGGGGTGATGACCGCCGAGTGGTTCGTGCAACTCGACGAGGAGTTCCACCTCCAGGAGGCCGTTCGCGCCCAGACCGAGCGCCTCGCCGCCGACGGCGTCGCCGTCACCGACCTGTTCGGCGGGCTCCTCGGCTTCGGCCAGACCGTGCTGAACGCCGTCTTCTCGGTGCTCGTGGTGGTCGTGCTGACGCTGTACTTCCTCTCCTCCCTGCCGCACATGAAGTACTGGGCCTACCGGCTCGCACCGCGTTCGCGCCGGCCCCGGATCGAGGCGCTGTCCGAGCAGATCACCTCCTCGGTCGGCCACTACGTGATGGGCCAGTCCTTCGTGGCCGCCCTCAACGGCGCGGTGGCGTTCACGGCGCTGGCCATCGCCGGCGCCCCCTTCGCCGTCCTGCTCGCCGCGATCGCCGCCTTCATGGCGTTCATCCCGCTGGTGGGCGCCGCGATCGGCGGTACGCTGCTGACCCTCGTGAGCCTGCTGACCTCGTGGCAGACCGCCGCCGTGTTCGCGGCCATCTACTTCGTCTACCTGCAGATCGAGGCCTACGTCATCTCGCCGCGTGTCATGGCGCGCGCGGTGTCCGTGCCGGCGGCCGTGGCCGTGATCGCGGTGATCGCCGGTGGCGCGCTGCTGGGCGTCCTCGGCGCCCTCATGGCGATCCCGCTCGCCGCCGCGCTGCTGCTGCTGGTCCGCGAGGTCTTCATCCCCCGCCAGGACGCCCGGTAGGCCCACGACGGCGGCGCGGCCCGGACCGCGCGGTCAGCGGCCCGGTCGGGTGCGCCAGCACACCGGGTGCCAGTGCCGCCGGTCCGCCCCCGCGTCCTCATCCCCCATGATCCAGTCGGCGCGCCAGGCCACGAGGTGCGCCTGGCCCTGCCGGATCACCTGACCGCAGCCGGGGCACGTGTAGTCCTTCACCGCGCGCCACGCGGGGATCTGCCGGACGTGCCATCCGCCGTCGGACCCGGACTGGCGCGAGTAGCCCGCGTCCAGGCCGAGGAGCTCCTCGAGCGGGTCGGCGCGCCCCGGCGACGGCCGGGACCGCCGGGAGGCGCCGGAGGCCCCGCGCTCGCTCCGCCGAGGCGCGGACGAGCGGCGGGGGCGGTTCGAACGGGGCATGCCTCCATGCTGGCACAAGAGCCGGTGGGCGCGGTCCGCCTAGGATGGACCGGTGCGACTCGTCATTGCCCGCTGCTCCGTGACCTATGAGGGCCGCCTGAACGCCCACCTGCCCACCGCCACCCGCCTGCTCATGGTGAAGGCGGACGGCTCGGTGCTGGTGCACTCCGACGGCGGCTCCTACAAGCCCCTCAACTGGATGTCGCCGCCCGCGACCCTGCACGTGGAGGAGCCCTTCCCCGACCAGGCCGACCAGGGGGTGACGCAGGTCTGGCGCGTGCAGGCCAAGAAGTCCGACGACCGGCTCATCGTGCTCATCGAGGAGGTCCTGGCGGACGACTCCCACGAGCTCGGCGTGGACCCCGGCCTCGTCAAGGACGGCGTGGAGGCGGATCTGCAGCGTCTGCTGGCCGAGCAGATCAGCCTGCTCGGCGACGGCCACACCCTCGTGCGCCGCGAGTACATGACGGCGATCGGCCCCGTGGACATCCTGGCCCGCGACGCCGACGGCGGCACCGTGGCGGTCGAGCTCAAGCGCCGCGGGGACATCGACGGGGTCGAGCAGCTCACCCGCTACCTCGAGCTGATGAACCGGGACCCGCTCCTGGCGCCCGTGCGCGGCGTGTTCGCGGCCCAGCAGATCAAGCCCCAGGCCCGCACCCTCGCCGAGGACCGCGGCATCCGCTGCGTCACCCTCGACTACGACGCGATGCGCGGCGTGGACGACGCCGAGTCCCGCCTGTTCTGAGGCGCCGGGCGGGCTCAGCGGCGCCAGAAGGACGACGCCGCGGACGGCCCCGCCTCGCTCCAGGCGCGCAGGGCGCCGGCGTCGTCGGGGTCGACGACGACGCGCACCGGACGTGTGCCGGCGCTCAGCTCCAGGACGGCCCGGCCGGCCTCGTCCGCCGGGAGGCGGTCGATCTGCAGGCGGCTCCGGTCCGCGCTCCAGCGCTCCCGCGAGAGGCGCCAGCCCCCGGTGAGGCGCAGGCGGGACTCGTCGTACACGCCGATCACACGCTCACGCCCCGGGCCCTCCCGCTCCAGGACCGCAGGGAAGGCGGCCGTGACACGGGCGAGGGCCCGGCGCCGCATCACCAGGGCGAGTGCCGACAGCACGATGACTGCCACCACGGTCGCCGAGGCGATGAGCACCGGGCCCTCCACCGTCAGGTCCTGCCGCGCCGCGTCAGGCCGCCGCGGCGTCGCCCAGCCGGGCGGACGTCGCGGCGATCACGACACGGTCGTGGTCCACGGAGAAGAAGCCGCCGCGGGCCTGCGCGGTGACGGTGCCGCCGTCCGTGGTCCGCACCACGACCTCGCCGTCGCCGAGGACGGCGAGCATCGGGGTGTGGCCCGGGAGGATGCCGATCTCACCGTTGACGGTGCGCGCCGACACGGCCGACGCGGCGCCCGACCAGATGGACCGCTCCTCGGAGACGATCTCGACGTTGAGCTCAGCCATGATCGATCAGCCCTCGGCCTGGATCTTGGCCCACTCGCGCTCGACGTCGTCCAGGCCGCCCACGTTGTAGAAGGCCTGCTCCGCGACGTGGTCCAGGTCGCCGTCGGCGATGGCCTTGAAGCCCTCGACGGTGTCCTTGACCGGCACGGTGGAGCCCTCGACGCCGGTGAACTGCTTGGCGGTGTAGGTGTTCTGCGAGAGGAACTGCTCGATCTTGCGGGCGCGGCCCACGGTGATCTTGTCCTCCTCGGAGAGCTCGTCCACACCGAGGATCGCGATGATGTCCTGCAGCTCCTTGTTCTTCTGCAGGATCTGCTTCACGCGGATGGCCACGTCGTAGTGGTCCTGGCCCACGTACTGCGGGTCGAGGATGCGCGAGGTCGAGGCCAGCGGGTCCACGGCCGGGTACAGGCCACGGGACGCGAGGTCACGGGTCAGGTTGGTGGTCGCGTCCAGGTGCGCGAACACGTTGGCCGGGGCCGGGTCGGTGTAGTCGTCCGCGGGGACGTACACGGCCTGCATCGAGGTGATGGAGTGGCCGCGGGTCGAGGTGATGCGCTCCTGGAGCACACCCATCTCGTCCGCCAGGTTCGGCTGGTAGCCCACGGCGGAGGGCATGCGGCCCAGCAGCGTGGAGACCTCGGAACCGGCCTGCGAGAAGCGGAAGATGTTGTCGATGAACAGCAGCACGTCCTGGTTCTGCACATCGCGGAAGTACTCCGCCATGGTCAGCGCGGACAGGGCCACACGCAGACGCGTGCCCGGCGGCTCGTCCATCTGGCCGAACACGAGGGCGGTGTCCTTCAGGACGTCCGCCTCGTCCATCTCGACCCAGAGGTCGTTGCCCTCACGGGTGCGCTCGCCGACGCCGGCGAACACGGAGGTGCCGCCGAAGTTGCGGGCCACACGGGTGATCATCTCCTGGATGAGCACGGTCTTGCCCACGCCGGCGCCGCCGAACAGGCCGATCTTGCCGCCCTTGATGTAGGGGGTCAGCAGGTCGATGACCTTGATGCCGGTCTCCAGCATCTCGGTGGAGCCCTCGAGGGACGCGAAGTTCGGGGCCGGGCGGTGGATCGGCCAGCGGTCCTCGGCCTGCAGCTGCGAGGTCGGCATGTCCAGGGTCTCGCCGAGCACGTTGAAGATGTGGCCCTTCACGGCGTCGCCGACCGGCACCGAGATGGGGGCACCGGTGTCCACGACGTCGGTGCCGCGCACCAGGCCGTCGGTGGACTGCAGGGAGATGGCGCGGACCATGTTGTCGCCGAGGTGCTGGGCGACCTCGAAGGTGACCGTGCGGCGCTGGCCGTTGAAGTCGATCTCGGTGGTCAGCGCGTTGTAGATCTCCGGCATCGCGTTGGCCGGGAACTCGGCGTCGATCACGGGGCCGATGACGCGGGACACGCGTCCGGTGGCACCGCCGGTGGGGGTCCCGGTGCCCTGGTCAGTGATGGTGGCAGTCATCTCTCTCACTTCTATCGTGTGTGGATGGCGAGTCTGGTGAGTCCCGAACGGGCTCAGGAGTTGTTGAGCGCGTCCGCGCCCGCGATGAGCTCGGTGAGCTCCTGGGTGATCTCGGCCTGACGGGCGTTGTTCATCAGGAGGGTGTAGTCCTTGATGAGGCTCGTGGCGTTGTCGCCCGCCGACTTCATGGCGCGCTGACGGTTGGCGAGCTCCGAGGCCGCCGACTGCAGCATCGCGTTGAAGATGCGCGACTCGATGTACTTGGGCAGCAGCGCGTCGAGGACCTCCTCCGCGTCCGGCTCGTACTCGTAGAGCGGCAGCACGTCCTCGGCGGTGGCGGCCTCCTCCTCGACGACCTCGAGGGGCAGCAGGCGCACCACGTGGGGGTTCTGCTTCACGAGCGAGACGAACTCGGTGAACACGACGTGGATCTCGTCCACGCCGCCGTCCGCCGTGTCCGTGAGGAACGCATCCACGAGCACCTCGCCGATCTCGGCGGCGCGCTCGGCGACGGGGGCGTCCGTCTGACCGGTCCACAGCTTCTTGTAGCCGCGGCCGCGGAAGTCGAAGTACGTCTGCGCCTTGCGGCCGACGACGTACACGTCCACGTCCTTGCCCTCCTCGCCGAGGCGGGTGAGGAGCTGCTCGGCCTTGCGCAGCACGTTCGCGGAGTACGCGCCGGCGAGGCCGCGGTCCGAGGACATGATGAGCACGGCCGCCCGGGTCGGGTTCTCGGGCTCCGTGGTGAGGACATGATCGATGTCGTGCTGGCTCGACACGGCCGAGACGGCGCGGGTGATCGCGTTCGCGTAGGGCAGCGACGCGCTGACGCGCTCACGTGCCTTGGTGATGCGAGACGTGGCGATCAGCTCCATCGCCTTGAAGATCTTCTTCATCGACGACGTCGACGCGATCTTCTGACGGTAGACCCGGATCTGGGCTCCCATGGTGGTCCTTTCCCTGGCGGGAGGGCGGCCCGGCGTCGTCCCCGTGGGGTCCGACGCCGGACCGCTCCCTCACCGACCGGCGGTCAGCGCTTCTGCTTGGTGATCTGCTCCTGCGCGACCTGGTCCTGCTCGATCGCGCGGTGCTCCTCGTGGCCGGCCTGCACGCCGCCGTCCTCGGAGGACTGGAAGCCCTTGGAGAACTCGGCGACGGCCGACTCGAGCGCGGACACGGTGCCGTCCTCGAGCTTGCCGGTGGAGGCGATGTCGGTCAGGACGGAGGTGTGGCGACGCAGGTGGTCGATGAACTCGCGCTCGAAGCGCAGCACGTCCTGCACCGGCACCTCGTCGAGGTGGCCCTTGGAGCCGGCCCAGATGGACACGACCTGCTCCTCGACCGGGTAGGGCGAGTACTGCGGCTGCTTGAGCAGCTCCATGAGGCGCTCACCGCGGGCGAGCTGGCGGCGGGTGGCCGGGTCCAGGTCGGAGGCGAACATGGAGAACGCCTGCTGGTCGCGGTACTGCGCCAGGTCCAGCTTCAGCGTGCCGGAGACCTTCTTCATGGCCTTGACCTGGGCGGCGCCGCCCACGCGGGACACCGAGATGCCCACGTCCACGGCAGGACGCTGGTTGGCGTTGAACAGGTCCGACTGCAGGAAGATCTGGCCGTCGGTGATGGAGATGACGTTGGTCGGGATGTAGGCCGACACGTCGTTCGCCTTGGTCTCGATGATCGGCAGGCCGGTCATCGAGCCTGCGCCCATCTCGTCCGAGAGCTTGGCGCAGCGCTCGAGGAGCCGGGAGTGCAGGTAGAAGACGTCGCCCGGGTAGGCCTCGCGGCCCGGCGGGCGGCGCAGCAGCAGGGAGACGGCGCGGTAGGCCTCGGCCTGCTTCGACAGGTCATCGAAGATGATCAGCACGTGCTTGCCGCCGTACATCCAGTGCTGGCCGATGGCCGAGCCGGCGTAGGGGGCGAGGTACTTGAAGCCGGCCGGGTCGGACGCCGGGGAGGCCACGATGGTGGTGTACTCCAGGGCGCCGTGCTCCTCCAGCGTGGCGCGGACGCCGGCGATGGTGGAGGCCTTCTGGCCCACGGCCACGTAGACGCAGCGGACCTGCTTCTCGACGTCGCCCGACTCCCAGTTGGCCTTCTGGTTGAGGATCGTGTCGACGGCGATCGCGGTCTTGCCGGTCTGGCGGTCACCGATGATCAGCTGACGCTGGCCACGGCCGATCGGGATCATGGCGTCGATGGCCTTCATGCCGGTCTGCAGCGGCTCGTGGACCGACTTGCGCTCGGTCACGGTCGGCGCCTGCAGCTCGAGGGCACGGCGGCCCTCGGCCTCGATCGGGCCCAGGTCGTCGATGGGCTGGCCCAGTGGGTCCACCACGCGGCCCAGGAAGGCGTCGCCCACCGGAACGGAGAGGATCTCGCCGGTGCGCTGCACCTCCATGCCCTCGCGGATCTCCTGGAACTCGCCGAGGACGACGACACCGATCTCGCGGGTGTCGAGGTTCTGGGCCAGGCCCTGGATGCCGTTCTCGAAGCGCAGCAGCTCGTTCGCCATGACGGAGGGCAGACCCTCCACACGAGCGATGCCGTCCGCCGCGGAGATGACACGGCCGACCTCGGTGCGATCGGTGCCCGACGGTTCGTACGATGCCGCGAAATCATTCAAGGCATTGCGGACATCGTCAGCGTTGATGGTCAATTCGGCCATCTGCAGTCCCTGCTCTCTGTGCTTGGTGATCATCGACGTGACGATGATGCTTACGTTCGTGGGTGTTCCGGATGCGGGCGGGAGCCGGCGTCAGCCGGCCATCCGCCGCTGGAGGTCGTGGAGGCGCGAGGCCATGGACCCGTCGACGACGTCGTCGCCGACCTGGACGCGGATGCCGCCCACCACGTGGGGGTCCACCGTCACGTCCATGACGAGATCGCGGCCGAAGGCGCGGCGCAGGCCCAGGGCCAGCCGCTCCTGCTGCTCGGCCTCGAGCGGCCGGGCCACGGTCACCTCGGCGATCCACTGGCGCTGCCGCTCGGCGACGACGTCCGCGGCCTTGCGGATAGCGGCGGACGGCTTCAGGCCGCGCGGGGCCGAGACGGCGCGCTCGACCAGCAGTCGGCCGGCCGGGCTGGCCGACTCGCCCAGGAGACGACCGGCCAGAGCGGCCCGTGCCTCGAGGGGTGCGTGCTGATCGGTGAGCGCCCGCTGCACCTCGTGCGAGTCCTCCACCGTGCGGTTGAAGGCCAGCAGCTCGCCCGAGAGGGCGGCCAGGCCCGCGTGTCCGCCGCGTGCGGCCTCCGCGGCGGCCGCGTGCGCGGCCACCGTCTCGAGGGCGTCCCCGAGATCGCGCTCCGCCGACCAGCGGCGGCCGGCCAGGTCCTTGAGGACCTGCAGTGCACCGGGGGTCACCCGGGCGCCGAACAGCGAGTCGACGAGGCCGTGACGGCGCTCGGTGGTCCAGGCGGGGTCGGTCAGGGCGCGGCGCAGGGCGCCGTGCTCGTCCACCACGTCCAGCGCGCCGAACAGCTCGCGTGCCAGGGCCACGCCGCCCTCGTCCAGCACCGGACCGACGGCCTCCAGGGAGGCGGCCAGGGAGTCCCTCGATGCGCCCGTCATCATTCGGCGACACCTGCGCTCTGGTGACGGTCCAGGTCAGCCAGGAAGCGGTCGACCACGCGCTGCGAGCGGGCGTCGTCCTCGAGGGACTCGCCCACGATCTTGCCGGCCAGGGTCGTGGCCAGCGAGCCGACCTCGCCCTTGAGCTGCGCGGCGGCCTGCTGACGCTCGGCGGCGATCTGCGCCTGCGCCTGCTCGGAGATGCGCGTCGCCTCGGCGGTCGCGCGCTCGCGCGCCTCGGCCACGATCTCGGCGGCCTCGGTGCGGGCATCCTCGCGGATGCGGTTCGCCTCGGTGCGGGCGTCCGCCAGCTGCGACTCGTAGTCCGCCATCATCGCGTTCGCCTCGGCCTGGGCCTTCTCAGCCTTGGCCAGACCGCCCTCGATCGCCTCGACACGGTCCTGGTAGGACTTCTCGAGGGTCGGGACGATGAACTTGATGACGATGAACATGAGCAGGGCGAAGCCCACCACGACGACGAGGATCTCCCACGGGTTGGGGATCAGGGGGTTGGCCCCCTCAGCCGCCGCGAGGATCAGTCCGTTGCTGATCATGTTTCAACCATCCTTCGGTCAAGAGTCCTGTGGAGAGGGAGCACCGACGGTCTCACCGTGCGGGCGCTCCGTGGACGCGGCGCGTCAGGCGCCGATGACGAAGGCGAAGACGAGGCCCAGGATGGCGAGGGCCTCGGCGAGCGCGAAGCCCAGGAGGGCGATCGGCTGCAGGATGCGCTGGGCCTCCGGCTGACGGGCGACGCCGTTGATGTAGGCGGCGAAGATCAGGCCCACGCCGATGGCGGAGCCGATGGCGGCGAGGCCGTAGCCGATCATGTTGAGCGAACCGTGCAGTTCCATGGTGTTCCTTTCACGAGGCCGAGGTGTCCGGCCGGGTTGTGGAGGGTCGGCCTCCCGGGTGGTCCTCCTGCGGAGGGCCGGGAAGACTGGTGGCGGGCTCTCCCGCCGTACCGCAGCCGCCTGGGTCGTGCCCGAGGCGGCCCCGGAAGATCAGTGGTCGTTCGCGTCGATCGCGCCCTGGATGTAGATCGCGGTCAGCAGCGTGAAGACGAAGGCCTGCAGGTACATGATCAGCAGCTCGAGGAAGTACAGGGCCACCGAGCCGAGGATGACCAGGATGCCGGTGCCCTGCAGGGCCAGGCTGCCGGTCTGCGTGATCAGGTAGGCGGCGCCGGCGCCGGCGAGCATCACGATCATGTGGCCGGAGAGCATGGTGGCCATCAGACGCAGGGAGTGGGTCAGCGGGCGCACGATGAAGTTGGAGATGATCTCCAGCGGCACGAGCAGCGGCAGGATCCAGCCGGGCACACCCGAGGGCACGACGGCCAGCTTCAGGTAGCGCACGCCGTGGCGCTTGATGCCGACGCCGATCCAGATCGCGTAGACGATGAGGGCCAGGCCGTAGGCGGCGCCCGCGTGGGAGAAGGTCGGCAGCTGCAGCACCGGGATGGCGCCGAACAGGTTGTTCAGCAGCACGAAGAAGAAGATGGAGAAGAGCAGCGGGACCCACTGCTTGAAGTTCTTCTCGCCCAGGATGTCCTTCGCGATGTCGTTCCGGACGAAGGAGTAGCCGGACTCGGCGAGCCACTGGGCCTTGCCGGGCACGAGCCGGGGACGGCGCATGGCCCACGCGAAGAAGGCGGTGATGAGCACTACGGAGAGCAGGACGAGCAGCATCTGCTTGCCGAAGCCGGTGCCGTACTCCGCACCCCAGGGGAAGATCTCCGGGAGGTGACCATCAGAGATGGTGGGGGGCACGAATGATGCGTTGGCCAGCACGAGGGTCAGCACGCGGTTCCTCTCCGAAGTGATGCAGTCGACGGGACCGCAGCCTCGTCCCCGGACCACAGGCGGGCGCCGCGACATTGCGGGGGTACCGGTGCGATGCGAGACACGGATGGCGGCAGGTGGGCGCCGTCGAAGTGTTCGCCGCCAACGATACCAAACGGTGACCCGTGCTCCGTACCGCAGAAGGGGCCCACGACATGGCCCCCGGCTCGGTGTCTTCGCCCCTCGGGCGGGTCAGTCGGTGTAGATCCCGCGGCGGGTCCGCGCGAAGACGAGGACCTCCGCGGCCTGCCAGACGAGGATCGTCACGAGGGCGGCGATCGCCGCCGCGTCCGCCCGGACCCAGCCGGGGCGGGGCAGGACCCCCAGCAGCACCGCGAACACCGCGATCTTGAGCACGAACAGCCCCACGCTGACCGGCAGCGCCGCCTCGCGCGCCCGGTCCCACACGAGTGCCGTCGTCGCCCCGGTGAGCGCCGAGAGCGCGAGCACCGCGCCGCCGCCCAGCAGGGCGCTCCCGGCCGCCTCCCCGCCGACGGAGAGCAGCCACGCGGCGCACGTGATCGCCAGGGCAGCCCCCGCCGCGGTCAGGGACCACCCGAGGATCCCCCACCAGCCGCGGCGGTTCTCCCAGCGGCGCCGGCGTCGGCGGCCGCCCGCCCCGGTCACGCGTCCCCCCGCTCGTCCGGGTGGGCCGCGGCGTCGTGCCGGTCCGCGCGACGGCGCTCCACGATCGGATGCAGGGTGAGGTAGCCGGCTCCGGCCAGGGCCACGGCGAGCACGGGTAGGACGATCATGTGGTCCACGAAGTTCAGGGACACCGCGCCCCATGCCACGAGGAACGCCCAGAGCCAGAGCAGCGCGACGGCCTGCGCCTGGGTGTAGCCGCCGTCCACGAGCTTGTGGTGCAGGTGCCCGCGGTCCGCCGAGAAGGGGCTGGTGCCCTTGGCCGTGCGCCGCAGCACGGCCAGGGCGAGGTCCGCGAGCGGCAGGGCGAGGACGGCGACGGGCAGCAGGATCGGCGTGTAGGCGGGGACGTTGCGGAAGCGCATCCCGTCCAGGGCGTTGACGTCGGCGGTCACGGCGACCGCGGCCGCGGCCATCAGCAGGCCGATGAGCATGGCCCCCACCTCGCCCATGAAGATGCGGGCCGGGGACAGGTTCCACGGCAGGAAGCCCACGCACGCGCCGACGAGCAGGGCCATGAGCAGGGTGGCGAGGTTGGCGTAGTCGAACTGGTTGATGGTCCGCGTCAGCAGATACGAGTAGACGAAGAAGGCCGAGCCGCCGATCAGCGCGACGCCCGCCGCCAGGCCGTCCAGACCGTCCACGAAGTTGATCGCGTTCATCGTCAGCACCACGGCGAACACCGTGAGGATGACCTGCGTGGTCTCGTTCCCCACCGGGATCCAGCCCACCGGCATCGCCTCGATGCGGATCCCGCCCAGGGCCACCGCGAGTCCGGCCAGCACCTGGCCGGCCATCTTCACCCACCAGCGCAGGTCCCACATGTCGTCGGCGATGCCCACGACGAGCACGACGGCGACGGCGACCAGGAGCCCGCGCATCGCGGCGTCGTCCGCGTAGATCCCCTGGAGGAACGGCACGACTCCCCCGACGGCGAATCCCACCAGCACGGCCGCGGCCATGGCCACGCCGCCCAGCTTCGGCACGGGGTGCCGGTGCACATCCCGCTGGCGCAGCGGGGTGAACACGCGCGCGCCCAGCCCCAGCCGGCGCATGAGGGGCGTCAGGGCCCCGCAGGCGACGGCCGTGACCATGACCAGGACGAGATACGCGCGCATGGGGGCCGGTCAGGCCTCCCGGTCGGCGGGGCGCGCCGCGGCGGCGTCGTCGGCGGCCGCGATCCGCTCGGCGGCGACCGGCGGCTCCTCGCCCTCGGCGAGCAGGTCCGGCACCACCGCGCGCAGCTCCTCCAGGGGCACGGAGCCCTGCCGGGCCACGCGGAACGGGGTGACGGTGCAGTCCACGATCGTCGAGGGATCCCGGCTCTCGCGGGGGCCGGCGTCGAGGTAGAGGGCCACGGACTCCCCCAGCATCGAGCGGGCGGCGTCGGCGGTGGTGGCGGCGTCCATGCCGGTGCGGTTCGCGCTGGAGACGGCCATGGGGCCGACGGCGTAGAGCAGTTCGCGGGCCACCGCGTCGTCGGGCACGCGCAGGGCGACGGTGCCGCGGGTCTCGCCGAGGTCCCAGGTCAGCGTGGGCTGGGACTTGAGGATGAGCGTGAGGGCGCCGGGCCAGAAGCGCCCGGCGAGGGCCTCGGCCTCCTCCGGCACGTCGTACGCGAGGCCGGCCATGACGCGGCGGTCCGCGATGAGCACGGGCGGCGGCATGGTGCGGCCACGGCCCTTGGCGGCCAGCAGCACGGCCACGGCCAGCGGGGAGAACGCGTCCGCTCCGATGCCGTAGACGGTGTCCGTGGGCAGGACCACGCAGCCGCGGTCCGCGAGGACCTCGCGGGCGCGGGCCACGGCATCCTCGAGGGCGGCCGGATCCGAGACGTCGATGAAGTCACTCACGTCGGTCATTCTTCCACCTCCGCGCCCGCCACGGCGTCGCAGGACCGGCGCGCCGTGAGGAACCGGTCTCGTCCGGTGAGGTCCTGGTGGACTCGGACGCCCGTGAACCGCCGGTCCGCGCCGAGGGCGGCCAGGAGGGCCGGGCCCTGCGTCTCGTGGTGCTCCATGGCGAACAGGCCGCCCGGGACGAGCAGGTCCGCCGCCCGGTGCGCGATGGCGCGCGGGATCCGCAGCCCGGGCGCGTCCCCGCCGTAGAGCGCCCGCGCCGGGTCCAGTCGGGCCTCCGGTTGGACGGGCACCTCGGCCCCGGGCACATAGGGCGGGTTGCTCACGACGACGTCCACGCGGCCCTCGAGGTCGGGGCATGCGACAAGGGCATCACCTTGTCGCAGGTCGACCCCGCGCGGGGCGAGGTTCCGCCGGGCCCAGTCGGCCGCCGTCGGGTCGAGCTCGACGGCGGTGACGGCGAGCGGGCGGCCCCGCGCCTCGCCCCACCCCGCGACGGCCGCGGCGATCGCGCCGGAGCCGGTGCACAGGTCCACCACGACGCCCGCCGCGGGCCGCGCGGCCAGGTCGGCCACGACGGTCTCCACGAGCAGCTCGGTCTCCGGCCGCGGGATGAAGACGCCCGGGCCGACCGCCAGGTCGAGCCCGTGGAAGTGCGCGACGCCGGTCAGGTGCTGGACGGGCTCGCGGGCGGCGCGGCGCCCGACGAGCGCCTCGAACGCCGCCGCCTGCGCGGGCTCGGCCACGGCCCCGGCGAACACCCGGGCCAGCAGCGCGCCGCGGTCGAGTCCGAGCACGTGGGCCAGCAGCAGCTCGGCGTCCACGCGCGGCGAGTCGATGCCCGCCGCGGTCAGGCGGGCGGCGGCGTCGCGCAGCAGCGCGGACCAGGCCGGTGCGCTCACGCGTCCCCGCCCAGCGCGGCGAGCCGCCGCTGCTCGTCGAGGGCGAGGCAGGAGGCGATCACGGCCTCGAGGTCGCCGTCGAGGACCGCGTCGAGGTTGTGCGCCTTGTAGCCGGTGCGGTGGTCCGCGATCCGGTTCTCCGGGAAGTTGTAGGTGCGGATGCGTTCCGAGCGGTCCATGGTGCGCACCTGCGCGGCGCGCGCCGCGGAGTCCTCGGCGTCCTGCTCCGCCCGCTGCCGCTCGAGCAGCCGCGACCGCAGCACGCGCAGCGCGGCCTCGCGGTTCTGGATCTGGGACTTCTCGTTCTGCATGGAGACGACGATCCCCGTGGGCAGGTGCGTCAGGCGCACCGCGGAGTCGGTCGTGTTGACGGACTGGCCGCCCGGCCCGGAGGAGCGGAAGACGTCCACCTTGAGGTCGTTCGGATCGAGGTGGACCTCGTCCGGGGCGTCCACCTCGGGCAGCACGAGCACGCCGGCGGCGGAGGTGTGGATGCGGCCCTGGGACTCGGTGACGGGCACGCGCTGCACTCGGTGCACGCCGCCCTCGAACTTGAGCCGGGCGTAGACGCCGTCGGCCGGGTCGGCCGCGCTCCCCCGCACCGCCACGTGGACGTCCTTGTAGCCGCCCAGGTCGGAGTGCGTGGCGGAGAGGACCTCCGTCTTCCAGCCCCGGGACTCGGCGTAGCGCAGGTACATGCGCAGCAGGTCGCCGGCGAACAGGGCCGCCTCCTCGCCGCCCTCGCCGCCCTTGATCTCGAGGATCACGTCGCGCGCGTCGTCGGGGTCGCGCGGGATCAGCAGCCGGCGCAGCCGTTCGGCGGCCTCGGCCTCGGCCGCCTCCAGACCGGGCACCTCGGCCGCGAAGGCCGCCGCGTCGTCGTCGCCGGCCGCGGCCAGCTCCCGCGCGTCGGCCAGCTCCTCCGCGGCCGCCGACCAGGCGCGGTGCGCCGTCACCACGGCGCCGAGCTCGGCGAACCGCCGGTTCAGCCTCCGGGCGAGCGCCGGGTCCTGGTGCACCGCCGGGTCGGACAGGCGCGCCGTCAGCTCGCGATGCTCCGCCAGGAGCCGATCCACGGCCTCGCGCCGCTGCTCCGAATCGAACACGTGCGTGCCTCTCCTCCTCCGGCCTCAGCGGGCCGGGCTGTCCGACGCGGACGGCCCCGCCCCGTCCGGCGGAGACGAGCTCCCCCGGGCGGGACGGGGCCGTGCGACGGGGCGGTCAGTCGTCGCCCTTGGACCCCAGCGTGGTCTTGGAGACCAGCATGAGGAACTCGGCGTTGGACGCGGTGTCCTTGATCTTGTTGGTGAGCAGGTCGAGGGCCTGCTGCTGCTCGAGGCCAGAGAGCACCCGGCGCAGCTTCCACATGATCTTGACCTCCTCCTGCGAGAGCAGGGCCTCCTCGCGGCGGGTGCCGGACGCGTTGACGTCCACCGCCGGAAAGATGCGGCGCTCCGCGAGGTGACGGGACAGGCGCAGCTCCATGTTGCCGGTGCCCTTGAACTCCTCGAAGATCACCTCGTCCATGCGCGAGCCGGTCTCGACCAGCGCGGTGGCCAGGATGGTCAGCGAGCCGCCGTTCTCGATGTTGCGGGCGGCGCCGAAGAACTTCTTCGGCGGGTACAGCGCCGAGGAGTCCACACCGCCGGAGAGGATGCGGCCCGAGGCCGGGGCGGCCAGGTTGTAGGCGCGGCCCAGGCGGGTCATGGAGTCGAGCAGCACGACGACGTCGCGGCCCATCTCCACGAGGCGCTTGGCGCGCTCGATGGCCAGCTCGGCGAGGGTGGTGTGGTCGTCCGCCGGGCGGTCGAACGTGGAGGCGATGACCTCGCCGTCCACCGACCGCTGCATGTCGGTGACCTCCTCGGGGCGCTCGTCGACGAGCACCATCATGAGGTGGACCTCGGGATTGTTCGTCTTGATCGCGTTGGCGATCGACTGCAGGATCATCGTCTTGCCGGCCTTGGGCGGGGAGACGATGAGGCCGCGCTGGCCCTTGCCGATGGGGCTGACCAGATCGATCACGCGGGGGCCGATCAGCTTGGGATCGGTCTCCAGGCGCAGGCGCTCCTGCGGGTACAGCGGCACGAGCTTGCCGAACTCCACGCGCTGCGGGTGCTCGACGGCGGGCTGACCGTTGACCGAGGAGATCTTCACCAGGGCGTTGAACTTCTGACGGTTGGAGCCGCCGCCGTGGTGCTGCTGCTTCTCACCGTCGCGCGGGGCGCGGATCGCGCCGACGACGGCGTCGCCCTTGCGCAGACCGTACTTCTTCACCATGGCCAGGGAGACGTAGACGTCGTTCGGGCCCGGCAGGTAGCCGGAGGTGCGGACGAACGCGTAGTTGTCCAGCACGTCGAGGATGCCGGCCACGGGCTGCAGGACGTCGTCCTCGGTCAGCTCGGTCTCGTCGACCTCGGGGCCGCCGCGGCCACGGCGGTTGCGGCCGCGCTCGTTGCGGTTGCGGCGGTTGCGACGGTTGCGGCCGCCCTCGTCGTCGCGGTCGTCGCGGCGGCTGCGGTCCCCGCGTCCGCCGTCGCCCCGGCCACCGTCCTCGGACTTGTCGCCGCGCTGCTCGCGCGAGCCGTCGCGGCCGTTCTCACGGTCCCGGTTGTTCTCGCGGCCGTTCTCGCGGTCGCGGCCGTTGTCGCGGTCCCGCCCGTTGCGGCCGTTGCGGCCGCGGCCGTTCTCGCGCCCGTTGTCGTCACGGTCCTCCCGGTCGCCGCGGCGGTCCGCGTCGGCGCCGTCCTCGCCCTGGGCGCCGTCGGAGCGACGGTCCTGACCCTGCTGGGCGTCGTCGTCGCCGGCGCGGCGGCGGCCGCGGGAACGGCGCTCGGACTGCGGGCGGTCCTCGCCCTCGTCGCGGGTCTCGGACCCCCCGGACCGATCCTGGTCCGAGGCGGTCTCCCGGGGGGCCTGCTCGGTCTGGGCCTCGCGGGCCTCGGCCTGGGGCTGCCCGTCCTGGGCGGCGGCCGGAGCGGAGGTGTCGGCGTCGGCGCGGCGCGAGCGGCGGCGGGCCGGGCGCTCGGCGGCCGGGGCGGCGTCCTCTGAGGACGCGGCCGCCGGGGCGGTCTCGGCGGCGGGGGCCGCGGGGGCCTGGGCCGCGCGCTCGGCGGCGTCGCGGTCCGCCACGGAGCCGCCGCGCTGGTGGTCGGAGATCGCGGTCACCAGGTCGGCCTTGCGCATGCGCGAGCCGCCGGCGATGCCGAGCTGGGAGGCCAGGGCCTGGAGCTGGGCGAGCTTGAGCGAGGCCAGGCCACCGCCGTTCGTCGGCGTGGTCTGTTCCGTGGATTCGGTCACGAAGGTTCCTTCTCCCTCGAATGCGGCCCGGCGGCGCGTGGCGCGTCGGGCTGCGGTGTGCATCCGGTCGGGCCGCGCAGCGGCGCCCCAGAAAACCGGGTTTCATGGTGTGAACTCAGCAGTGGCGCCTCCCCTGATCGTGCGCAGTCGCTGCGTGACGGGGCGGAGGCGTCCGGACTCGACCGAGCCGGAGCGGATCCCGCACGCCGGCCGTGCGCAGCACGGGATGGATCGCGGCGGGGTTCCGGCCGACGGCGCACGGTGCGTCCGGCCGTCACAGGCCCGGGCACCGGAGACCCGGGCCGCGCGAGGCGGTGGGGTCAGCCGTGGTGGAGTGATTCCACCCTAACACCGTCCACGGCCACGCACGGCACCAGCACGCGCCAGGCGGCCGCCCCGTCCGCCGTCAGAGCACGCGCCGCCTCCGTGGCGTGCTCGGCCGCCTGGACGCCGTCGCACAGCGCGAGCACCGTGGGACCCGCGCCGGAGACGACGGCGGCGTGGCCGCGCTCGCGCAGCCCCGCGACCAGTGCGGCGCTGGCCGGCATGGTCACGGCGCGCGGCTCCTGGTGCAGCCAGTCGCGCGTGGCGGCCGGCAGCAGCGCGGGGTCCTCCGCCAGCGCGTGGACGAGCAGCGCGGCACGGCCGGCCTGGGCCGCCGCCACGGCGTGGGGCACCTCGGCGGGCAGCACGCCCCGGGCGACGTGGGTGGACAGCTCGGTGTCCGGGATCGCGACCACCGGCACCACGCGCTCGTGCAGCCGCAGCCGCGCCGTGGCCGGGCCGGGGACGTCGTCACGGGTCCAGGAGACGGTGGCCCCGCCCACGAGCGCGGGGGCGACGTTGTCCGGGTGCCCCTCGAAGCGGGTGGCCGCCTCGAGCAGGTCCGCGGGCGCCCGGCGCAGCGCGGCCGGCAGCAGGGCCTCGGCCGCGGCGTAGGCCGCGACGACGGCGGCCGCGGACGAGCCGAGTCCGCGGGCGTGCGGGATCCGGTTCACGGCGCGCAGGTGCAGCCCCGGCGCGGTGAACCCGCGGTCCCGCAGGTGCTCGTGCGCCAGGCGCAGGATCAGGTGCGCGCCGTCCCGCGGCAGGGTGGCCGCGCCCTCCCCCTCGACCTCCGCGACGTCGGGGCCCGCCACGACCGTGAGCGTCACCTCGTCGCGCAGCTCCAGGGCCAGGCCCATCGAGTCGAAGCCGGGGCCGAGGTTGGCGGAGGTGGCGGGGACGGAGACGGACGCGGCGGTCCCGGGCGCCAGCGGCTGCGGTGCGGCCATGGCTCAGCTCAGGCCGAGGGCCTGGGCGACGGTGACCACGTCGAACGGCACCGAGCGCGGGGTCACGTCGGCGCCGTCGGCGCCGCGCAGGGCCCACTGCGGGTCCTTGAGGCCGTGGCCGGTGACGGTGATGACCCAGCTCTTGCCGGCCGGCACGTTCCCGGCGGCGTGGTGCTTGAGCAGCCCGGCGACGCCGGCGGCGGAGGCGGGCTCGACGAACACGCCCTCCTTCGCGGAGAGCCAGCGATGGGCCTCGAGGATCTCCTCGTCCGTGACGGAGTCGATCATCCCGCCGGACTCGTCGCGGGCGGCCTCGGCCTGCTCCCACGAGGCCGGGTTGCCGATCCGGATGGCGGTGGCGATCGTGTCCGGGTCGGTCACGGGGTGGCCCTGGACGATCGGGGCGGCGCCCGCGGCCTGGAAGCCCCACATCACGGGGGTCTTCGTGGCCACCGCGGGCAGCTCGGCGTCCGAGGCGCCCTCGTGCGGGTTCACGTAGGGGGCGGCGTACTCGCGGTAGCCCTTCCAGTACGCGGTGATGTTGCCCGCGTTGCCCACGGGCAGCAGGTGGTAGTCCGGGGCGTCGCCGAGGGTGTCCACGACCTCGAACGCGCCGGTCTTCTGCCCCTCGATGCGGGCCGGGTTGACGGAGTTCACGAGGAACACGGGGTAGTTCTCGGCCAGCTTGCGGGCCACCTCGAGGCAGTCGTCGAAGTTGCCCTGCACCTGGAGGATCTCCGCGCCGTGGGCCACGGCCTGGGACATCTTGCCCATCGAGATCTTCCCCTCGGGCACGAGCACGGCGCACGTGATCCCGGCCTGCGCGGCGTAGGCCGCCGCCGAGGCGGACGTGTTGCCGGTGGACGCGCAGACGACGGCCTTCGCGCCGTCAGCGACGGCGGCGGTGATCGCCATGGTCATGCCGCGGTCCTTGAAGGAGCCGGTCGGGTTCATGCCCTCGAACTTCACGTGCACGGTGCCCTGCACCAGCTCGGAGAGGTGGGGGGCGTGGATGAGCGGGGTGCCGCCCTCGCCGAGGGTGATCACGCGCGTGTCCTCGGTGACGGGCAGGCGGTCGGCGTACTCGCGGACGACGCCGCGCCACTGGTGGGCCATGGGTCAGTTCCCTTCGACTCGGAGGACGGACGCCACCTCGTGGACGACGTCCAGGGCGGCGAGCGCCCCGACGGTGGCGTCGAGGTCGCGCTGCCGCGCACGGTGGGTGATCAGCCGCAGGGACGCGCCGGGGGCGTCCTCGCGCTCAGATGGGACCTGACGCAACGTCTCGATGGAGACGCCGTGCTCCTCGAACACCCCGGCGACGCGGCGCAGCACACCGGGCTGGTCCGCCGCGCGCAGCACGACCATGAAGGAGGTGTGGGCCTCGGCCGGGTCCAGGGCGGGCAGGGCGGTGACGGGGGTGCGCAGGCGCGCCGGGCCGCCGCGCACGATGCGCTGGGCGATCGAGACGACGTCGCCCATCACCGCGGAGGCGGTGGGGGCGCCGCCGGCGCCGGGACCGTAGAACATGAGCTCGCCGGCGTTGTCGGCCTCCACGAAGACGGCGTTGAACGCCCCGCGCACGGAGGCCAGCGGGTGCTCCCGCGGCAGCAGGGTGGGGTGCACGCGCAGGACCGCGCCCTCGGCGCCGTCGGCGGCGCGGCCGCGCTCGGCGATCGCCAGCAGCTTGATGACGTAGCCCGCCTCCGCGGCGGCGGCGTTGTCCTCGGCCGTGATCGCGGTGATGCCCGCGACGGCCACCTGGTCCAGTGTGTACGGCGCCCCGAACGCGATGGTCGCCAGGATCGCGGCCTTCGCGGCGGCGTCGTGGCCCTCGACGTCGGCGGTCGGGTCGGCCTCGGCGTAGCCGAGCCGCTGGGCCTCGGCCAGGGCGTCGTCGAAGTCCGCCCCCTCGGTGTCCATGCGGTCCAGGATGAAGTTGGTGGTGCCGTTGGCGATGCCCATCACACGGGTGACGCGGTCGCCGCCCAGGGAGTCGCGCAGCGGGCGCAGGATCGGGATGGCGCCGGCGACGGCGGCCTCGAAGCTGAGCTGTGCGCCGGTGGCGGCGGCCGCGGCATAGAGCTCCTCGCCGTGCTGGGCGAGCAGCGCCTTGTTGCCGGTCACCACGGACGTGCCGGCGGCCAGGGCGCGCAGGATCAGGGTGCGGGCCGGCTCGATGCCGCCCATCAGCTCGATGACGACGTCGGCGCCGTCCACGAGTGCCTCGGCGTCGGTCGTGTAGAGCGCCGGGTCCGCCTGCCAGTCGCGCGTCGCGCCCGTGTGGCGCACCGCGATGCCCGTGAGCTCGAGGTCGGCGCCCACGCGGTCCCGCAGGATGTCGGCGTCCTCGGTGAGGATCCGTGCGGTCTGGGACCCCACGGTCCCGCCGCCCAGCAGGGCGACCTTGAGTGCGGTGGGGGCGTCGGTGTGCTCGGCCATGGTCCTCCGTGGTCCAGGGTGGGGGCGACGCCGCGCGACCGCGCGGCTCGGCTGGCCTCGAATCTAGCGCGGCGGGCGGACGCGTCCCGCCGCGCGACACTCGGTGTCCGCAGAGCGGGACGCCCACGCCCGGCCGCGAGGCCGGCGGCCGGGCCGGGCTTCTGCGTCCTCAGCGGGCGAGGCGCGGATCGGCCTCGCGGGCGAACAGGTCCTCCTGCGTCTCGCGGCGGATGATCACCCGCGCCTGCCCGCCGGAGACCGCGACGACGGCCGGGCGGGCCAGCGCGTTGTAGTTCGAGGACATCACGTGCGTGTACGCGCCCGTGGCCGGCACCGCCAGCAGGTCGCCGCGGCCCAGGTCGGCCCGCAGGTACACGTCGCGGACCAGGATGTCGCCGGACTCACAGTGCTTGCCCACCACACGGGAGAGCACCGGCTCGGCCTCCGAGGTGCGGCGCGCGGAGACGGCGGTGTAGTCGGCGTCGTAGAGCACGGGACGCGGGTTGTCGGACATGCCGCCGTCCACGGCGACGTAGCGGCGGGCCGCGGTTGCGCCGTCGGGGGCGTCCGCGTCCACGGTCTTGGTCACCCCGACCGTGTAGAGGGTCAGGCCCGCGGGGCCTGAGATGGCCCGCCCCGGCTCGAGCGAGACCCGCGGGCACCTCAGGCCGAGGCGCTCGACGGTCTTCTGGACGTCGTCGGCGAGGGCGTCGGCGATCTCCGCGGCCGGGCGCGGCTCGTCCACGGCCGTGTAGGCGATGCCGTGGCCGCCACCGAGGTCAAGCTCGGCCAGCTCCACCCCGTGCTCGGCCTTGACCTCGGCGAGGAACTCGAGCACGCGTCCGGCCGCCAGCCCGAAGCCCTCGGCCTCGAAGATCTGGGACCCGATGTGGCAGTGCACGCCCAGCAGGTCGATCGACTCGGCCGCCAGGGCCGCGGCCACGGCGACGGCGGCCGGCGAGCGGCCGGCCACGTTGCCGTCCCGGTCGGTGGAGGCCGGGGCCAGGGAGAGGCCGAACTTCTGGTCCTCGTGCGCGGTGGCGATGAAGTCGTGGGTGTGCGCGTGCACGCCCGGGGTCAGCCGGAGCATCACGGGGGCGCGGCGGCCGACCTCGGCCGCGAGCGCGGCCAGGTGGGTGAGCTCGTCGAGCGAGTCCACGATGATCCGGCCCACGCCCGCCTCGAGGGCGGTGCGCAGCTCGGCGTCCGACTTGTTGTTGCCGTGCAGGCCGATGTGGGCCGGGTCGACGCCGGCGGCCAGCGCGATCGCCAGCTCGCCGCCGGAGGCGGTGTCCACGCGCAGGCCCTCCTCGGCCGCCCAGCGGGCGGTGGAGAGGGTGAGCATGGACTTGCCGGCGTAGTAGACGTCCGCTCCCCCGCACAGGTCGGCGAACGCGGCGTCGAAGCCCTCGCGGAACGCGCGGGCGCGGGCGCGGAAGTCGTCCTCGTCCACCACGAGCAGCGGCGTGCCGAACTCCGCGGCGAGCGCGCTCGCGCGCAGGCCCTGGACGGTGAGCTCGCCGTCGGCGGCGCGGTCCACGCCGGCGGCCCACAGGCCGGGCACGAGCGCGTCCGGGTCCCCCGGCGCGGGGAGCCAGGCGGGGGCGAGCGGGGAGGCGGGGGCGGGCTGCGGCGTCGTCATCCGGGCGCTCACATCTTCTCCGGGGCGGTCACGCCGAGCAGGCCGAGACCGTTGGCCAGCACCTGGGCGGTGGCGTCGTTGAGCCACAGGCGGGTGCGGTTGAGGGTCTCCACGGGACGCGGCGTCCCGTCGTCGGTGGGCATGGGCACGATGCGGCAGGCGGCGTACCACGAGTGGTAGGCCCCGGCGATCACCTCGAGGTGGCGGGCCACGCGGTGGGGCTCGCGCAGGCGCGCCGCCGCGCCGACGACGGCCGGGAACTCCGCCAGCTGGGCCAGCAGCTCCGACTCGGTGGCGTGGGTGAGCAGGGCGGCGTCGAACTCGGAGCGGTCCACGCCGTGGGCCTGCGCGGTGCGCGCCGCGCCCGAGGCGCGGGCGTGGGCGTACTGCACGTAGTAGACGGGGTTGTCGTTCGTGGCGGAGCGCAGCAGCTCGGGGTCGATCGTCAGGGGCGAGTCCGCGGGGTAGCGGGCCAGGTCGTAGCGCAGGGCGTCGCGGCCGAGCCACTCCACGAGGTCCTTGAGCTCGATGATGTTGCCGGCGCGCTTGGAGAGCTTCGCGCCGTTGACCGAGATGAGCTGGCCGATGAGGATCTCGATGTTCGTCGCCGGGTCGTCGCCGGCGGCGGCGGCGATCGCCTTGAGGCGGTTCACGTAGCCGTGGTGGTCGGCGCCGAGCAGGTACACCTTCTCCTCGAAGCCGCGGTCGCGCTTGTGGAGGTAGTAGGCGGCGTCGGCGGCGAAGTAGGTGGGCTCCCCGTTGGCGCGGATGAGCACGCGGTCCTTGTCGTCGCCGAAGTCGGTGGTCTTGAGCCACACGGCGCCCTCGCGGTCCTCGATGTGGCCCTGCTCGCGCAGCCGCTGCACGGCCTGGTCGATCGCGCCGGAGTCGTGGAGCGTCTGCTCCGAGGTGAACACGTCGAAGTGCACGTCGAAGGCGGCGAGCGTGTCCTTGATGTCCTGCATCTGGAGCCGGTACGCGGCCTCGCGGACCACCGGGCGGGCGGCCTCGTCCGTCAGCTCGCGCACGTCCGGGTGCTCGAGGGCGACGGCGTCGGCCAGCTCCTGCACGTACGCGCCCGGGTAGCCGCCCGCGGGGACGTCGCGGCCGTGCAGGCGGGCGAGGACCGAGTCGGCGAACACGTTCATCTGGTTGCCGGCGTCGTTGACGTAGTACTCGGCGGTGACGTCCGCGCCGGAGGCGCGCAGGAGGCGGGCGATCGCGTCGCCCAGCGCGGCCCAGCGGGTGTGTCCGATGTGCAGCGGGCCGGTGGGGTTGGCGGAGACGAACTCCATGTTCACGGTGTGCCCGGCCAGGGCGTCGTTGCGGCCGTACTCCGGGCCGGCCTCGACGATCTCGCGGGCCAGGGCGCCGGCCGAGGCCGCGTCCAGGGTGACGTTGAGAAAGCCGGGGCCGGCGACGTCGACGGCGGCGATGCCCGGCTTGTCGGTCAGGCGCTCGGCTACGAGCCCGGCGAGGTCGCGCGGGGCCATCCCGGCCTTCTTGCCCAGCTGGAGGGCGACGTTGGTGGCCCAGTCGCCGTGCTCGCGGCTGCGGGGTCGCTCCACCTTCACGCGCGCGGGGGTGATCTCCTCCCGCAGCGCGGCGGGGAGGTCACCGGCATCGACGGCGTCGGTGAGGACAGCGGACAGCAGGGCGGAGAGGTCTTCGGGCTTCACCCGCGCAAGTCTACGGAAGGGCCGCCGCGCCCGTGCGCGTGCGAACGAACCCTGCGAGATGGCCCCCTCCGGCCCGCGGTGGGGGCCATCTCGCAGGGTTCGTCGGGGTGGGGGTCAGGCGGGCCAGGCGGCGAGGCCGCCGGCGAGGGACAGGACGCGCCCGCCGGCGCTCGGGTCGGCCCCGACGACGGCGTCCCGCGCCCGGGCCGACCGGGCTCCGGCGGCGCAGTAGACCACCAGGACGCGGTCCTGCCCGGGCGCGAGGGCCGCCGGCTCCGCGAGGACGGCCTCGAGCGGGACGTGCCGATCGGCCACCGTCGCGGGGGCCTCGACCCGGCGCAGGCGGCGCTCCCAGTCCTCGCGGACGTCGAGCAGGGTGAGGGACGCGGCCCGGGCGGGGTCGGCGAGCAGGGCGGCCAGCGCGGCGGGGGCGATCTCCCCGCCCGCGGCGCCGCACGCCTCCGCCGAGCCGGGGGCGCCGGCGTCGTCCGGGCGGGGGGCCTGGTCCGCGTGGGCGGACAGGTCCGTCACGGGGGTCCGCTCGGGGTCGGGCACGAGCCGCAGCTCACGGAAGCGCATCGTCAGGGCGTCCACGGAGAGCAGCCGCCCGACCAGGGGCTCACCCACCCCGGAGAGCAGCTTGATCGCCTCGGCCGCCATGAGGGAGCCGATGATCCCGGGCAGCACCCCGAGCACTCCGGCCTGCGCGCACGAGGGCACCTCGCCGGGTTCGGGCCGCTCCGGGAACACGTCCCGGTACAGCGGCCCGCCCGGGGCGAACACGCTCACCTGCCCCGCGAACCGCAGGATCGCGCCCCACACCACGGGCACGCCCGCGATCTCGCACGCGTCGGCCACGAGGTAGCGGGTCGCGTAGTTGTCCGTGCCGTCGAGCACGAGGTCCACGGCGCCGACCCGTTCGAGCGCGTTGGCCGCGGTCAGGCGTTCGCGGTGCTCGACCACGCGCACCTCGGGGTGCAGGCCGCGCATCGTCGCGGCGGCGGAGGCGGTCTTGGGGCGGCCGAGGTCCGCCTCGGCGTGGATCACCTGGCGGTGCAGGTTGGAGCGGTCCACCATGTCGTCGTCGATCACGTGGACCTCCCCCACGCCCGCGGCGGCGAGGTAGGTCAGCACGGGCGCCCCGAGGCCGCCGGCGCCGACCACGAGGACGCGGGAGCGCAGCAGCGCCAGCTGGGCCTCGGGGCCGAAGCCGTCCAGGCTCAGGTGGCGGGCGAAGCGCTCCAGCTGGGTGTCGGACAGCGCGGTGAGGTCGCGGGGCTCGCGGGCGGCGGGGTCCAGGGCGGCGGTCACCGCTCGTCCTCCTCGGCCGTGACCCGCCCGGCCATCGGCGAGGAGGCCAGGGCGTGCTCGCGGCGCGGGATGCGCCCGGCACGGCGGGCGTGGAAGCCCGCCTCGAGCGCGAGCCGGCACGCGTGGGCCATGCGGGCGGGCTCGGCGGCGCGCGTGATCGCCGAGGCGGCGAGCACGGCGTCGCAGCCGGCCTCCATCGCCAGGGCGACGTCCGAGGCGGTGCCCACGCCGGCGTCGAGCACGATCGGCACGGAGGCGCGGGAGACGATCAGCTCCAGGTGTGCGCGGTTGAGGATGCCCAGCCCCGAGCCGATCGGCGAGCCCAGCGGCATGACGGCGGCGGCGCCGGCCTGCTCGAGGCGCAGCGCCATGGCGGGGTCGTCCGAGGTGTAGGCCAGGACGGTGAAGCCGTCGGCGGCGAGCCGCTCGGTGGCCTCGAGGGTCTCGACGACGTCGGGCAGCAGGGTGCGCTCATCGGCGATGACCTCGACCTTCACGAGGTCGGTCTCGAGCGCCTCCCGGCCGAGCCGGGCGGTGAGCACGGCGTCCCGGGCGGTGTAGCAGCCGGCGGTGTTGGGCAGCACGTCGATGCCGAGGCGGTCCAGCAGCGCGACCAGGCCGTCACGGGTGTCCGCGGACCAGCGGCGCAGCGCCACGGTGGTGAGCGTGGTGCCGGAGGCGACGAGGGCGCCCTCGAGGGCGGTCAGGTCGGTGATGCCGCCCGTGCCCATGATGAGCCGGGAGGCCAGGTCGTAGCCGCCGATCCGCAGCGGCGGGATCGCGGGGGCGGCGGGCGGGGTGCGGTGCTCGGCCATCGCTCAGCCCCCCTGCACCGCGGTGACGACGTCGACCTCGTCCCCGGCGGCCAGCGCCCGGGTGGCCCAGGCCGACCGGGGCACGACCTCGCCGCCGACCGCCACGGCCACGCCGAGCCGCCGCCCGTCCGCGGCGGCGCCGTCGTCGCCGACCGCGCGCCCGGTGACGTGCGCGACGACGTCGCGGACGGTGGCCGCGGCCAGCTCGGCGGGCTCTCCGTTGAGGGTCAGGGTGAGGGTGCTCATGCGATCTCCTTCAGGCGGGCGTGCAGCAGCTCGAGGATCCGCCCGGCCGCCCAGGGGGCGAGCAGGATCCCGTGACGGTGGAAGCCGGTGGCGACGACGGCGCCCGGAGCCTCGGGCACGGCGAGCACGCGCGGGGCGTCGTCGGGGGTGCCGGGGCGGGCGGCGGTGGTGATCTCGACCAGCTCGCACTCGCGGACGGCGGGCAGGATCGCGGCGGCGTCGGCGAGCAGGTCCAGCACGGCCCCGGCGGAGGTGCCGGCCAGGCCGTCCTCGCGGGCCGAGGCGCCGACCACGAGGGTGCCGTCCGCGCGGGGCACGAGGTAGACCTGGCGCCCGTGGACGAGGCCGCGGACGGTGCGGGTGATCAGGTGCGACTCCCCCGGCAGCAGCTGCTCGGGGCGCACCCGCAGACGCAGCACGTCGCCGTGGACGGGGCGCAGCGGGACCTCGACGGCGGTGGCCGCGCCGCCGATCCCGCGGTGGCCCAGGCCCGCGGCGAGGACCGCGCCGTCGGCGGTGAGGACGCCCCCGTCGGCCAGCGTGAGGCGCACCCCCTCGCCCTCCGGGCCGGCGGCGGTGACGCGTCCGGCCACGAACCGGGCGGCGGGTCCGGCGCCGACCGGGAGCGGGCCGCCGTCGGGTCCGGTCTCGGCGCGCAGGGCGGCGACGCAGGCGGCGGCGAGCCGTCGCGGGTCCACCTGATGGTCGTCCGGGGCGTCGAAGCCGGCGGCCAGGCCCGGGGCCAGGGCGGGCTCGGCGCGGCGCAGCGCGCGGACGGAGACGGGCTCGACCCGGCGACCGAGGATCGAGGCGTGCTCGAGCACGTGGTCCCAGGCGCGGGCGTCCGAGGGGTCCGCGGCCACGATCCAGGCGCCCTGTGCGAGGAAGCCCGTCTCCACATCGGTGAAGGCGGCGAGCAGGTCCACGAGGGCCGGGTAGGCCTCCCAGCCGGCCTGCAGCAGCGGGGCGAGGTCGTCCTGGCTGAACTGGGTCTCGGCGAGCGGCGCGAGCATCCCCGCCGCGGCGTGGGTGGCCCCGGCCACGGCGTGCGGGCGCCCGGCGGCGTCCAGCTCGGGGGCGATCAGGGTGACGGCGTGGCCTGCGGCACGCAGACGCACGGCGGCGGTGAGGCCGATGATCCCGGCCCCGACGACGGCCACGTGCACGGACCGGTCCTCCTCACGGCGGCATGACCCGCATCGAGTGGTGATGGTCGGCCGCGCCGGCGCGGTGCGCCCCTGCGGCCCTCTCAGCCCGGCGTGTGCGGCCCGGGCTCCCATGGAACAGCGGCCAGTCTGCCACAGTGGGCGCATGCACTCCCCCGATCCGCTCCTGATGACCGCGGCCGGCCGCGACGACGGCGGCACCGGCCCCGGCGCGCGCCGCCGCGCCCGCCTCGCCGCCTCCCGGCTGTACGTCTGCACCGACCTGCAGCGGTTCCTGCGCCCGGACGGCACGCTCGACACGGCCGCGTTCGCCGACTTCTGCGCGGCGGCGTTCCGCGGCGGGGTGGACGTGATCCAGGTGCGGGACAAGGCCGTGGACGTGGCGGTCGAGCTGGCCGCGTTCGCCACGCTCGTCCCGCTGGCCCGGGAGCACGGGGCGCTCTCGGCCGCCAACGACCGCGCCGACGTCGCCGCCCTGGCCGGGGTGGACGTGTTCCACACGGGCCAGACCGACCTGACCACCGCGCAGTGCCGCGCCCTGCTGGGCCCGGACGTGGTGCTCGGCCGCTCGTGCCACACCGAGGCGCAGGTGCGCGGCGCCCGCGCGGAGGACGGCCTGGACTACTTCTGCACGGGGCCGGTGTGGGCGACGCCCACGAAGCCGGGCCGGGCCGCCGTCGGACTGGAACTGCCGACCCTCGCCGCACGCCTGGACGCGGAGGACCCGGCGGGGGCGCGGCCGTGGTTCGCCATCGGCGGCGTCGACGCGGACCGGCTGCCCGAGGTCCGCGCGGCCGGGGCGGAACGGATCGTGGTGGTCCGCGCCGTGACGCAGGCCGAGGACCCCGAGGCCGCGGCCCGGACCCTGCGCGCGGGCCTGCCCGGCTGACGCGCCCCGCGGGGAGGTCACGGACGGGCCGTCCTGATGGTGTAGAGTCGACGAGTCCGCAACGCGCTCGACGCGTCGCGACCCCCGCCTCCGTAGCTCAGGGGATAGAGCGTCTGCCTCCGGAGCAGAAGGCCGCAGGTTCGAATCCTGCCGGGGGCACGAGCGAACAGAGCCGGACCCCCGTGGCGACACGGTGGTCCGGCTCTTCTGGGTTCTGCGGACCCGGACGCTCGAGCGGAGCGGGAGGTCCGGGTCACCGGCATTCGAGGCGGGAAATCGACCTCATGGGACGTCCCGAGGTGCGTATTCGCCGGATTTCCCGCCTCGAACGTGTCGAAGCCCGGAGGTCCCGCCCTCAGCCCCGCTGCGCATGACCGTGGTCGACGGGCCCGTGCCACGTCGGCCGCGAGGCGTCCCCGACCGCGAGCGCCTCCCCCGCCCGCATCGCGTCGGCCAGCCACGGCTTGGCCCGCTCGAGTGCGTCGTCCCAGCTCAGGCCCGCCCCGGCCAGCGTGGCCAGGGCCGAGGAGAGGGTGCAGCCGGTGCCGTGCGAGGCGCGGGTCGTCACGCGCGGGCCGCGCACCTCGTGCACGGCCCCGCCCACGCGCACGACGGCGTCCGGCACCTCCGCCGCTGCGGCCTCGGGCGCCTCGGTCTCGTCCAGGTGCCCGCCCTTGAGCAGCACCGTCACCCCGTGCTCGGCGGCCAGGCCCCGCGCCGCGTCGAGGGCGGCGTCCCAGTCCGTCGCGTCCCGCCCGGTCAGCCGGGCCAGCTCGGGCAGGTTGGGTGTCACCAGGTGCGCCACCCGCAGCAGCCGGGCCCACGCGGCGCGCCCGTCGTCGTCGCCGACCGCGGTGAGGGCGTCCCCGCTCGAGGCCACCATGACCGGGTCCAGCACGACGACGGCGGGCCGGGTCTCCTCGAGCCAGCCGGCGACGGCCCGCATGAGCTCCACCGTGCCGAGCATGCCGATCTTCACGGCGTCCACGGCGATGTCGGCGGCGACCGAGTCGAGCTGGGCGCGCACCACGTCCACCGGCAGCGGGTGGACGGCCTGCACGCCCTGCGTGTTCTGGGCGGTGATCGCGGTGATCGCGGTCATCCCGTAGCCGCCCCACGCGGCGATGGTCTTCAGGTCGGCCTGGACACCGGCGCCGCCGCCGGAGTCGGAGCCGGCGATGCTGAGCACACGGGGGACGGCGGGGGTCATGCGGGGGCTCCTTCGGGTCGGGGCGGATCGGCCGCCCGGGCCGGGCCGATCCCGCCCATGAGAATGTAGTCGCATGTCCCACGTCACAGAGAGCTCCCCCGCGCACCCCGGCCGAGCCGAGGAGTCGGCGCCGCTGCGGCCGACCTCCCCGCTCGGGATCGCCGCCACGTTCATCGGCACCACCATCGGCGCCGGGTACGCCTCGGGCAACGAGATCCTGCAGTACTTCGTGAGCTTCGGCCTCTGGGGCGGCACGGGGGCGCTCGTGATCGCCGGCGCGCTGTTCTTCCTGCTCGCGGTGATCGTGCTGCGGCTGGCGCAGAAGCTGCGGACCACGGACATCCACCGGATCGTGAACCCCACGACGTCGCGCGTGCCCACCTGGTTCGCGGACCTGTGCATCACCACGTCCCTGCTGGGGACGCTGGTGATCATGCTGGCCGGGGCCGGGGCGGCGGTGCACACCGCGTTCGGGCTGCCCTCGCTCGTGGGCTCGCTGGTGATGGCCGCCGTCTGCGTGGTCTCGGTGCTGGCCGGCATCACGGGCCTCGTGCGCGTCCAGGCCGTGGTGGTCCCCCTGATCATCGTGGTCGCCGTCGGCGTCGCGGTGTGGGGGTTGGCGAACCCGGGGGCCGCGGTGGACGACGTCGCCGCGCTCGTGACCTCGTCCCCGCTGATCAACCAGTGGTGGCTCTCGGGCGTGCTGTACGTGGCCTTCAACATCCAGCTGGCCTACGCGGTGCTCGCCCCGATCGGCGAGGAGAGCTCCTCGTCGGGCCGCTCCCTCGTCGCCGGGGCCGGGCTCGGGGCACTGGGCCTCGTGGTGATGGCCGGCGCGGTGATGGCCGCGCTGACCGTCCACGCCCAGCTCATCGGCCGTGCCGAGCTGCCCATGGTCGAGCTGGCCGCGATGATCGGCGGCTGGGCCGCCCTGCTGTACACGGTCGTCCTGCTGCTGGCGCAGTTCACGACGGCGGTCTCGTGCCTGTACGGCGGTGTGGAGCGGATCGCCCTGCTGTCCTCGATGCGCCGCGTGCCGGGCTGGGCCATCGCCGTCGTCACTGCCCTGGCCGCCACCCTGCTCTCGAGCGTCGGCTTCTCCGACCTCGTGGGCACCGTCTACCCCGTCCTCGGGTACGCCGGCATCGTCATCATCGTGATGCTCATCGTGACGTGGATCGTCGAGCGCACCACGGTGCGCCGGCGGGCGGCCCGCGCGGCGCGCGCCTGAGCGGCCCGCCGCATGGCCGCTGCCGACGGCGGTGAGGCCCCGCAGGGGACGTGCTAGGGTCGCTCGCATCCCACGGGAGCCCCACGGCACGGGGCTGAGACCGGGCTGACGCCGCCCGGAGACCGTCTGAACCTGTCCGGGTCATTCCGGCGAAGGAAGAAGGAGCCGCGGCCATGTCCGTTTCCGAGCACACCCCCCTGCCCGCAGCCGAGTCGACGGCCGAGGTCGTCGCCGAGGAGAACTACCCCACGCACCGTCTGGGCTGGCTCGAGGATGCCGAGCACGGCATCCGCGTGCCCGTCACCGAGGTCCACCAGGACGACTCCCCCGACGGCACGCCCAACGCGCCCCTGACCGTCTACCGCACCATGGGCCCGGGCTCCGTGCCCGAGCGCGGCCTGCCCGCCCAGCGCGCCGAGTGGATCCGCGCCCGCGGCGACGTCGAGGAGTACGAGGGCCGCGAGCGCGACCTGCTCGACGACGGCCGCTCGGCCGTGCGCCGCGGCGCCGCCTCGCAGGAGTGGGCCGGCGAGCGCCGCGCCCCGCTGCGCGCCAAGGAGGGCGCGCGCGTCACCCAGATGCACTACGCCCGGCGCGGCGAGATCACCCCGGAGATGCGCTACGTCGCCCTGCGCGAGGGCGTGGACGTGGAGCTGGTGCGCTCCGAGGTCGCGGCCGGCCGCGCCATCATCCCGGCGAACGTGAACCACCCCGAGTCGGAGCCGATGATCATCGGCAAGGCGTTCGCCGTGAAGGTCAACGCGAACATCGGCAACTCGGCGGTGACGTCGTCGATCGCCGAGGAGGTCTCGAAGCTGCAGTGGGCCACCCGCTGGGGCGCGGACACCGTGATGGACCTGTCCACGGGCGACGACATCCACACCACCCGCGAGTGGATCCTGCGCAACTCCCCCGTGCCGATCGGCACCGTGCCGATCTACCAGGCCCTCGAGAAGGTCGGCGGCGACCACCAGGCCCTGACCTGGGAGATCTTCCGCGACACCGTGATCGAGCAGTGCGAGCAGGGCGTGGACTACATGACCGTGCACGCCGGCGTGCTGCTGCGCCACGTGCCGCTGTCCGCGGACCGCGTGACCGGCATCGTCTCCCGCGGCGGCTCGATCATGGCCGGCTGGTGCCTGGGCCACCACAAGGAGAACTTCCTCTACGAGAACTACGACGAGCTCTGCGAGATCTTCGCGCGCTACGACGTCGCGTTCTCCCTGGGCGACGGCCTGCGGCCGGGCTCCGTGGCCGACGCCAACGACGCCGCCCAGTTCGCCGAGCTCGACACGCTGGCCGAGCTGACGGAGCGGGCGTGGGCGTACGACGTCCAGGTCATGGTGGAGGGCCCCGGCCATATCCCGTTGCACCTGGTGCGGGAGAACGTGGAGCGCCAGCAGGAGCTGTGCAAGGGCGCCCCGTTCTACACGCTCGGCCCCCTCGTCACGGACATCGCCCCGGCGTACGACCACATCACCTCGGCCATCGGCGCCACCGAGATCGCCCGCTACGGCACCGCGATGCTCTGCTACGTCACGCCCAAGGAGCACCTGGGCCTGCCGAACCGGGACGACGTGAAGACGGGTGTGATCACCTACAAGATCGCCGCGCACGCCGCCGACGTCGCCAAGGGCCACCCCGGCGCCCGCGACCGCGACGACGCCCTGTCCAAGGCGCGCTTCGAGTTCCGCTGGCGCGACCAGTTCGGCCTCGGCCTGGACCCGCAGCTCGCCGAGGAGTACCACGACGAGACGCTGCCGGCCGAGCCCGCCAAGACCGCCCACTTCTGCTCGATGTGCGGGCCGAAGTTCTGCTCCATGCGCATCAGCCAGGACATCCGCAGCGAATTCGGCGGCGCGTCCGAGCAGGCGCGGATCGCCGAGGCCGGCATGGCCGCCAAGTCCGCGGAGTTCCGGGCCGCCGGCGGGTCCGTGTACCTGCCCGAGCCGAGTCTGCGCCGGCCCGAGGGGGACGCGGTGCTCGCGAGGGACTGAGCGGCCCGTGCCGCGGCGCGGGGGCCAGGGTGCCGGCCTTGAGCACCTCCCCCGCGCGCGGCGCGAGCCTGCCCTCGCCGGTCGGCCTGCCCTGGGCGCGCTCCCGGCTGGCGTGGCCCCGACCGCGGTCGCCCCCAGCATCTCCCCCCCTCGCCGCACGTGCCGCTGCGGGCCGGGCGGCTCGAGTGACGAGGTCCGGCCGCGCCTCCTGCACAGGTGTCCGCAGACGGCGTTGCGTCCCCGGGCGTCGCGTTCCGGCTCCGGATGTCCGGGGCCGCTCTTAGGCTCGGGTGCATGAGCGCGCACCACGCCGACGACGGCCTCCCCGCCCCCGTCTCCACCCTCGCCGAGGATCCACCGGCCGACGGGCGACAGGCGCCGCCGAGTGGCGTCGTCGTGGGTGAGGACGGGCGGGCCCGCCCGCCGTGGGCGGCACGGGATCCGCTGCTGCGGGAGTACTACGACACGGAGTGGGGCCTGCCCGTCACGGACGAGCGGGGCCTGTTCGAGCGCCTCGTGCTCGAGGCGTTCCAGTCGGGCCTGAGCTGGCGGACCGTCCTGGCCAAGCGGCCGCGGTTCCGGGAGGTGTTCGCGGGCTTCGACCCGGACGCCGTCGCGGCGTTCGGGGACGCGGAGGTCGAGGCACTGCTGGCGGACCCCGGCATCATCCGGAACCGGCGCAAGATCGAGGCCGCGGTCGCGAACGCACAAGCCGTCGTCGGGATGCGCGGCGAGCGGTTCGCCCCGCTGCACCCGGGCTCCCCCGGCGCGGGCCCCGCCTGGCACGGCGACAGCGACCGTCCCGCCACCGGCCTGCCGGGGCTGGTCTGGGCTCACCAGCCTGCCGCGACCCCACGGCCGGAGACGGTGGCGCAGGTCCCCTCGACCTCGGACGAGTCGCGCGCGCTCGCGAGGGCGCTGAAGGCGCATGGCTGCCGATTCGTGGGGCCGACCACTTGCTTCGCCCTGCTGGAGGCCGCCGGGATCGTGGACACCCACCTTCTCGGCTCGTGGCGAAGAGGGGCGTCCGGGATCTGGGAGTGAGCGGGGGCCTCCGGCAGGATGGGGAACTCAACGCAGGACGTCCACACGAAAGGGTGACGACTGATGACCACCACCTCCGCCTCTCAGGGCTACCGCACAATCAACCCGGCCACCGGGGAGCTGCTGAAGTCCTTCGACAACGCCACGGATCAGCAGATCGCCGACGCCCTCGACGCCTCGCAGGCCGCCTACGAGCAGTGGTCCCGGAAGTCGGTGGCCGAGCGCGCCGCCGTCGTGAAGCGGATCTCCGAGCTGCTGGCCGAGCGGTCCAAGGACATTGCCGCGGTGATCACCACGGAGATGGGCAAGTCCCTCGGCGCGGCGGTCGGCGAGGTGCGCTACAGCGCCCAGATCTTCGGGTACTACGCGGACGAGGCCGAGGAGCTGCTCGCGGACCAGCCGATCAAGCAGTTCTCCGGGCAGGAGGCGTTCGTCCAGCGGCTGCCGATCGGCCCGCTGCTGGGGATCATGCCGTGGAACTTCCCGGTGTACCAGGTGGCCCGTTTCGTGGCGCCGAACCTCATGCTCGGCAACACCATCCTGCTCAAGCACGCCGAGATCAACCCCCAGGTGGCGCAGCTGCTGGAAGAGCTCTTCACCGAGGCCGGACTGCCGGAGGGCGTGTACCAGAACGTGTTCGCCACCCACGACCAGATCTCCACGATCATCGCCGATCCGCGCGTGCAGGGCGTGTCCCTCACCGGTTCGGAGCGGGCCGGCGCCGCCGTCGCCGAGCAGGCCGGCCGGCACCTCAAGAAGGTCGTCCTCGAGCTCGGCGGCTCCGATCCGTACATCGTGCTCTCCGCGCCGGACGCCCGCGCCGCCGCCCGCGACGCACTGGCCACCCGGATGGGCAACTGGGGCCAGGCCTGCAACTCGAACAAGCGCATGATCGTCATGGAGGACCTCTACGACGACTTCGTGGACGAGCTGGTCCAGCGCTCCTCGGCGATGAAGCCCGGTGACCCGACCTCGCGTGACGCCGACGTCTACGGCCCGCTGTCCTCCGAGTCCGCGGCCGACGGGCTCGCCGAGCAGATCGCCGCGGCCAAGGAGGCCGGCGCCACCGTCCACGTGGGCGGCGAGCGCGTCTCCGGCCCCGAGGGCGAGGGCTTCTACGTCTCCCCGGCCGTGATCACGGACGTGGACCAGGAGAACCCCGCCTACACGCAGGAGCTGTTCGGCATGGCCGCCGTGGTGTACAAGGTGTCCTCGGCCGAGGAGGCCGTGGCCCTGGCCAACGACTCCCAGTACGGTCTCGGCGGCGCCGTCTTCTCCACGGACCTGGACGAGGCCAAGCGCGTGGCCGACCAGCTCGAGGTGGGCATGGCGAACGTGAACCTCGCCTCCGCCGCCGGCGCGAACCTGCCCTTCGGCGGCGTGAAGCGCTCGGGCTTCGGCCGCGAGCTCGGCCCCATGGCCGTGGACGAGTTCGCCAACAAGCGCCTGTACGCGGTGCAGGGCCCGCTGGAGGGCTGACCCGGGGCCGGGTCGGCCCGGCGGGTCTCCCGCTCCGGCCGGCCCGTCGGCCCCTCAGCCGCGCAGCGGGACGGTCGCCAGCACCTCGTGCAGCGGCCCGCCGGACCGGCCCTCGCCGAGCCGGGACGCCACGACCTCGACCTCGTCGGCGGTCCACTCCGGCCCGCGGTACACGGCGAGCGCGCGCACGGCCTCGGCCAGCAGGACGGTGGCCGGCGCCGGCGGACGGGGCTCGCCCCGCCTCCGACCCCGAGGTCGGAGCGCGGCCCCCGAGACCGGCGCCACGGTGAGGTGGGCGCGCCGGCGGTCCCGGCCGTCGTCGTCGGCGAGCCAGGGCTCCGCCAGGAGCGCGCCGAGCTCCCGGACCTGCCCACCCACCCCCACCCAGAGCGTGCGGTGCGAGAACTCCCCCGCTCCGGCCAGGTGCAGGTCCAGCGGGCCATGTCCCGCCGCGATGCGGCCGGCGACGGCGACGACGTCGTCCACGGCGCCGGCGGGCACCTCCGGGTGGAACGCCAGCGTCAGGTGCCGCTGCTCCGGCTCGGTCCAGCACAGCGCGCGTCCGGCCCGGTCCCGGACGCCGTCGAGGGCCGGCTCGAGGTGGTCGAGCGCGGCCCTCGGCGGACGGATCGCGAGGAAGAGCCTCACGCCTGCGCGCGCGGATCCGCGGCGGCTGCGGTCGAGCCCCCGGCGGCGTCGCGCGTCATGGCGGCCGGGGCCACGTCCGGGTCCGGCTCGCGGCCGGCCACGATGTCGATCGCGCCGGTGAACTCGGCGTCGATCCGCCGCTGCACCCGGCGCGAGCGCTGGGTCACGAGGGACACCACCACACCCACCACGAAGGCGGCGACGAAGCCCGGCAGCAGCTCGTACAGGCCGAACCACTCCCACGTCTCGGCACTGGCCTCGGACCACACCCAGGCGACGGCGGCGCCGGTGACCATGGCGGCCATCGCCCCCCACGAGGTGAACCGCGGCCAGTACAGGGCGAGCAGGATCACAGGGCCGAAGGCGGCGCCGAAGCCGGCCCACGCGAAGGAGACGAGCTCGAGCACGGAGGAGTCCGGGTTGAGGGCGAGCAGCCCCGCCACGAGCGCCACCACCAGCACGCCGATGCGGCCGAGCCACAGGGTGAACGTCGGGGAACCGGTGCGCCCGCGCAGCATGTAGAGGTCCTCCACCAGGGCGGAGGAGCACACGATCAGCTGCGAGGAGAGCGTGGACATGATCGCGGCGAGGACGGCGGCCAGCACCAGGCCGGCCACGAACGGGTGGAACATGATCGAGGCCAGCACCAGGAACACGGTCTCCGGGTCCTCGAGCGTGGTGCCGGGGTTGGCCTGGAAGTAGGCGATGCCGACGAGGGCGACCATCACGGCGCCGAACACGGACAGCGCCATCCAGCCGATGCCGACGCGCCGGGCGACGGCCGCGTCGTGCGGGGTGCGCAGGGCCATGAAGCGGACGATGATGTGCGGCTGGCCGAAGTAGCCCAGGCCCCAGGCGAGGGAGGACAGGACGCCGATCAGCGTCGCGTTCTCGAACATCGAGAAGTGGTTCACCCCGCCGCCGGCGGCGTCGGCGGCGCGGATGCCCTCGACGACGGCGTCCCAGCCGCCCATGGTCAGGATCACGACGATGGGCACGGCCAGCAGCGAGAGGAACATGAGGACGCCCTGGGCCACATCCGTCAGCGAGGCGCCGAGGAAGCCGCCGAACAGGGTGTAGAGCACCGTGATGCCCGCGACCACGAGCATGCCGGTGAGGTAGTTGATGCTGATGCCCTGGGCGTAGAAGGAGTCGGGGCCGAAGGTCGACTCGACGAACTTGCCGCCGGCCACCATGCCCGAGGAGACGTAGAAGGTGAAGAACACGAGGATGATCAGGCCGGCCACGATCCGCAGGATGTGCGTGCGGTCCTTGAACCGGTTCTCGAGGAAGGATGGGATCGTGATCGAGTTCCCGGCCACCTCGGTATAGGAGCGCAGGCGGGGGGCGACCACGCGCCAGTTCACCCACGCGCCCACGGTCAGGCCGACCGCCATCCAGCCCTCGACCAGGCCCGCGGCGTAGATCGCGCCGGGCAGGCCCATCAGGAGCCAGCCGGACATGTCGGACGCACCCGCGGAGAGCGCCGCGACGGACGGCTTCATGTCGCGTCCGGCGAGCATGTAGTCGTCGAGGTCGGTGTTCTTGCGGGAGGCGTACAGGCCGATCGCGATCATCGCGAGGAAGTAGAGGCCGATCGCCGCTAACAGGAAGACGGTGTTCGTGTCCATGGGCTCCAGAGAATCACATCCGGACTCACAGCCCCAGTCCCAGATCCGTCCCGGATTCGCCCCGTCCGGGTCGGCCCGGGCCCCGCGCGCCTAGGATGGAGGCCGTCATGACGCAGACTCCCCCGCCCTCCACGCCCGCCGCGCAGCCGTCCGCGACGCCCCACGACGCCGCCGCGATCACGTTCCCCGAACACCTGCCGGTGGCGGAGCGTCGCGAGGAGATCATGGCCGCGATCCGCGACCACCAGGTGGTGATCGTCGCGGGCGAGACCGGCTCGGGCAAGACCACGCAGCTGCCGAAGATGTGCCTGGCCCTCGGGCTCGGGGAGGCGGGCTCGATCGGCCACACCCAGCCCCGGCGCATCGCCGCCCGCTCCGTGGCCGAGCGCATCGCGCAGGAGCTGGGCGAGGAGATCGGGCAGACGGTCGGCTACCAGGTCCGCTTCACGGCGCAGACCTCGAAGGCGACCCGGGTCAAGGTCATGACGGACGGCATCCTGCTGGCCGAGATCCCCCATGACCCGCAGCTGCGCCGCTACTCCGTGATCATCGTGGACGAGGCCCACGAGCGCAGCCTCAACATCGACTTCCTCCTGGGCTACCTGCGCAACCTGCTGCCCCAGCGGCCGGACCTGAAGGTGATCATCACCTCGGCCACCATCGACCCGGAGCGCTTCGCCCGGCACTTCGGCCGGCCGCTGGCCGAGGGTGAGGACCATGCGGACGCGGTGGAGGCCGACGACGGCGGCCGCGTGGTCCCGGCGCCGATCATCGAGGTCTCGGGGCGGACCTACCCCGTCGAGATCCGGTACCGGCCGCTGACCGACGAGCCCTCCCCGGACGACCCCGAGGACGACGCGGACGATGCCGCCGAGACCCGCGACCCCCTCGACGCGATCGGCGACGCCGTCCTCGAGCTGGCCGCCGAGCCGCCGGGCGACATCCTCGTGTTCCTGCCGGGCGAGCGGGAGATCCGCGAGGCCGCGGACCACCTGACCGGCGTCGTCGCCGGCACCACGCGCCTGGCCGGCACGGAGATCCTGCCGCTGTTCGGCCGCCTGTCCATGGCGGAGCAGCACCGCGTGTTCGGCCGCGCCGGGGCCGGGGTGCGCCGGCGGATCGTGCTGGCCACGAACGTCGCCGAGACGTCCCTGACCGTGCCGGGCATCAAGTACGTGATCGACACGGGCACCGCGCGCATCTCGCGGTACTCGAACCGCACCAAGGTGCAGCGCCTGCCGATCGAGCGCGTCTCCCAGGCCAGCGCGAACCAGCGCTCGGGCCGGTCCGGCCGCACCTCGGACGGCATCGCGATCCGCCTGTACTCGGAGGAGGACTACCTCTCCCGCCCCGAGTTCACGGACCCGGAGATCCTGCGCACCTCCCTGGCCTCGGTGATCCTGCAGATGCTCTCCCTCGGCGTGGCCCGCACCCCGGGCGACGTGAAGGAGTTCCCCTTCGTCCAGCCGCCGGACGGCCGCCAGGTCACCGACGGCGCCACCACGCTCACCGAGCTCGGCGCGCTCGAGGCCGGCGGCGCCCGCGCGGGCACCATCACCCGGGTCGGACGCCGCCTGGCCCGTCTGCCGGTGGACCCGCGGCTGGGCCGCATGATCCTGGAGGCCGGTGAGCGCGGCTGCGTCCGGGAGGTCATGGTGATCGCCGCGGCCCTGACCATCCAGGACCCCCGCGAGCGCCCCACGGAGCAGCGCGAGGCCGCGGACGAGCTGCACCGCCGGTTCGCGGACGAGAACTCGGACTTCTCCGCGATCCTGAACCTCTGGGCCTACCTGCACGAGCGGCAGAAGGAGCTCTCCGGCTCCCAGTTCCGCAAGCTGTGCCGCCGTGAGCACATCAACTGGCTGCGCGTGCAGGAGTGGCAGGACCTGGTGCGCCAGCTGCGCCAGCTCGCCAAGGACGTGGGCCTCACCGTCGAGGCCGGACCCGTGGACCCGGTCGGCCGGCACGAGGCCGTGCACAAGTCCCTGCTCACCGGCCTGCTCTCGCAGATCGGCGCCTACGACGAGCGCCGTCGCGAGTACGTGGGCGCCCGCGGCACCCGCTTCGCCGTGTTCCCCGGCTCCGCCCTGTTCAAGAAGCGCCACCCGTTCGTCATGGCCGCCGAGCTCGTGGAGACCTCCCGGCTGTGGGCGCGCACGGTGGCCCGGATCGAGCCGGAGTGGGCCGAGGAGGTCGCCGGCCACCTCGTCAAGCGGACCTACAACGAGCCGCACTGGTCGCGGCGGGCGGGTTCCGTCGTCGCGCGCGAGAAGGTGACGCTGTTCGGCGTCACTCTGATCCCGGACCGCTCGGTCCGGTACGGCCGGATCGACCCGGAGCTCTCCCGCGAGCTGTTCATCCGGCACGCCCTCGTGGAGGGCGACTGGCGCACGCGTCACCGGTTCTTCGCCCGCAACCGGGCTGCGCTCGAGGAGGTCGACGCCCTCGAGACGCGCCTGCGCCGCCGCGACCTGCGGATCGGGGACGAGGACCTGTTCGCCTTCTACGACGCGCGGATCCCGGGAAACGTCGTCTCCGAGCGGCACTTCGACGCGTGGTGGAAGAAGGCGCGCCAGGATCAGCCGGACCTGCTGGACCTCGACGTCGCCGCCCTGCTCACCGCCGACGCCGAGGACCTGGACACCGACGCGTTCCCCACCACGTTCGCGTATCCGATGCCCGGCGGCGACGTGGAGCTCGACCTCGAGTACACGTACGACCCGACCGGCGCGGCCGGCACCGACGGCGTGACCGTGGCCGTGCCGATCCTGCTGCTCAACCAGGTCTCCCCCGGCCCCTTCGCGTGGCTGGTCCCCGGCCTGCGGGTCGAGCTCGTCACCGCCCTCATCAAGGCGTTGCCCAAGGCCGTGCGCAAGAACCTCGTGCCCGCCCCGGACGTGGCCCAGCAGCTCGTCGCGGACCTCGAGGCCCACGCCGACCCGCTGCGGGACGAGCTGCCGGACGCGCTGTCCGCGGCCGTGCGCCGGGTGCGCGGCGTGGTGGTGGAGCCCGGACTGTGGGCCCCGGACGCGGTGCCCCTGCACCTGCGGATGGACTACCGCGTCGTGGACGCCCGCGGCGCCGTGATGGGCGCCGGCCAGGACCTGCCCGCGCTGCAGGCCCGGCTCGCGCAGGCCAACCGCTCCGCGATCGCCGCCCGGCTCGCCGGCACCGACGACCCCGCCTCGGCCCGGCCGGGGCCGCGCGGCAAGGGCCGCGGCGGCCGTGCCCAGGCCGACGCGCGGGCCGGGGCCGAGGGACGCCGTCGCCCGGAGGGCCCCGGGCGGTCCGGCGCGACGCCGGCCTTCGAGGAGCGGCACGGGCTGACCTCGTGGAGCATCGGCACGGTGCCGAAGACCGTCTCCACCGCGGCCGGGGCGCGCGGCCCCGCCATCACGGGCTACCCGAGCCTGGTGCCCGAGACCACGCCCGACGGCGGCCCCGCGGCCGGCCTGACCGTGGCCCGGTCCGCGGAGGACCAGGCGGCCTGGCACCGGGCCGGGGTGATCCGGCTGCTGCTGGCCACCCTGCCCAGCCCACAGCGCTACGTGCTGGACCACCTGGACAACAGGGAGAAGCTCACCTTCACCCAGAACCCGCACGGCTCGGTGGACTCCCTCGTCGCGGACTGCACCCAGGCCGCCGTGGACCGTCTCGTCGGGGACGAGCTGCCGTTCGACGAGGCCGCGTTCCGCGCCCTGTTCGACCGGGTGCGGGCCGACCTGATCGACACGGTCTTCGCCGTCACGTCCCTGGTGGAGCAGGTGCTCTCCCGGGCCGCGCAGGTGCGACGCCGGCTCAAGGGCTCGGTCTCGCTCGCCCTCGCGCCGGCGCTGTCGGACGTGAAGGCACACCTCGAGCAGCTCGTGTTCCCCGGCTTCGTGGCCACCACGGGCTGGGAGCGGCTGCAGCACCTGCCGCGCTACCTGCAGGGCATGCTGACGCGCCTGGACCGGTTGGACGCCGGCGGCCACCTGCAGCGCGACGGGCAGCACATGGCGGTGGTGCAGGGGCTCGAGGACGAGTTCGACGCCGCCGTCGCGGCCCACCGCGCCCGGTTCGCGGGCACGCCCGTGCCCGCGGAGCTGGAGCGGGTGCGCTGGCTCATCGAGGAGCTGCGCGTCTCGTTCTTCGCCCAGGAGCTGGGCACGGCGGTCTCGGTCTCCGAGAAGCGGGTGCGTCAGGCGCTCGCCCGGGCCACGCGCGCCTGAGTCGGGCCCGGGCGGCGCGGGCCGTCAGTCCTGCGGGACGACCTCGCCGTGGCCCAGGTCCCGCAGGGCCGCGCGGAGGCGGGCGGCGGCGTCGTCCAGGTCCGCCGGATCGGGGGCGTTGTCCACGCGAGCCAGGTCGAAGTCGGCGAGCGAGGTGGAGGGCCACACATGCACGTGCAGGTGCGGGATCTCATAGCCGGCGATCATGAGCCCGGCCCGGCGGGCGGAGAACGCCGCCACCTGCGCCTTGCCGATCTGCTGGGCGACCGTCGTCAGGTGCGTGACCAGCGCCGGGTCGACCTCCACCCATTCGTCCACCTCCTCACGGGGCACCACGAGCGTGTGCCCCGGCTGGAGCGGCGCGGCGGACAGGAACGCGACGCACGTCGGGTCCTGCCACACGAAGCGGGCGGGCAGCTCGCCGGCGATGATCCTGCTGAAGACGGTGGCCATGGGGGGTCCTCCTGGGGGTCGGCGGGGCGGGGCCCCGGGGCTCGTCAGTCCCGGCCGGACGCGCCGTAGGGCTCGGGGCCGACCGCGACGGCGTTGGACGGGTCCTGGACCCATGCTGACCACGAACCCGGGTAGAGCGCCACTCCGGGTCGCCCCGCGACGGCCAGGGTGAGCACGGCGTGCGCCGCGGTGATGCCCGAGCCGCAGTACACGGCCACGGGAGTGGCGTCGTCCACGCCGACGGCGTCGAACCGCTCCGCCAGCTCTGCGGCGGGCCGCAGGCGGCCGTCCTCGGCGATGCTCTCCGCCGTGGGCACGTTCCGCGCCCCGGGGATGTGCCCGGCCACGGGGTCGAAGGGCTCGACCTCCCCGCGGTAGCGTTCGGCCGCCCGCGCGTCGAGGAGCAGACCGCCGGAGGCCATCGCCTCGGCGCCGGCCGTGTCCACGACGGGCATGCGGCCCCACGACGGCCGGGCGGTGCCGGGCACCGGGATGACCTCACCGGGCTGCAGGGGCAGGCCCGCGGCGCGCCACGCCTCGAGGCCGCCGTCCAGGAGCACGGAGTCCCGCAGCCCCGCGTGGCGCAGCAGCCACCAGGCGCGCGCGGCGGACAGGCCGTGGTCGTCGTCGTAGACCACGATGGTGTCCCCCTCGTCGATCCCCCACATCCGCACGGTCTCCGCGAACTGGCGCGCGTCCGGCAGGGGGTGGCGCCCCGCCGCCGGACCGGCGTGGCCGGCGAGCTGGCTGGGCAGGGAGACGTAGACGGCGCCGGGCAGATGGCCCTGGAGATAGGCGGCGTGGTCCGGCCCGCCCCCCGTGGCCCGGAACCGGACGTCGAGCAGGATCACCCGGTTCGGGCGGCATCGGCCCGGCTGGGCGTAGGCCGGGCCCCCGGGCACCGGCGGCAGGTCCTCGACGGGGGCCAGGCCGAGCCAGCCGGCCAGCACGTCCACCGTCACCAGGGTGGGCGGCTCGGCGGCCTCAGGGTCGACGCCGTCGATGTCCGCGTCCGGGTCGCCGCCGGCGTCATGGGACGAGGACGGGGCCGCCGTGGGCGCCGGGACCACGCGGCCCTGCCCCTCGTCGACGACGATCAGCGGGTCGGGTCGATCGGGGGCGGCGCCGTCGCGGTCCGGGACAGGGGATGGGTCCGGGCTCTCGCTGTGCACCCGGACACCCTACTCCACGCCCCATTCGGCGCCGCTGATAACCTGGAGGATGGCCCGCGCGGACCTGTTCCGGACCGCGCGGAGGAGGCGGCAGCCGCCGCAGAAGGAGTCGTGAGCACCGTGAGCGCCCCCCAGCCCAGCCCCCGGGCCGCCCGTCCCCGGGCGACCCGGCAGAAGGCCGCCGTCGACCGAGCCCTGGACCGCATCCCGGACTTCGTGAGCGCGCAGGAGCTCCATGCCCGCCTCCAGGACCAGGGCGAACGCGTCTCGCTGGCCACCGTGTACCGGACCCTGCAGCAGCAGCTCGACGACGGCCTCGTGGACATGCTCCGCCGCGACGACGGCGAGACCGTGTACCGCCGGTGCGAGGACGAGGGCCACCATCACCACCTGGTGTGCCGGATCTGCTGGACCACCGTCGAGGTCACCGCCCCCCACGTCGAGGCGTGGGCCACCGCCGTCGCCGCGGAGCACGGCTTCACGGACGCGGACCACACGGTGGAGATCACCGGCGTCTGTGCCCGCTGCCGGGCCGAGGGGCGCACCCGCGCGGCCTGACCCCGGGGCCGGGCCCCGGTCAGTGGCGGATGCCGCCCGCGGGGTCGTCCAGGAAGTCCGCCGGGTCCTCGACTGCCTTGGAGGGCCCGTGCAGGGCGCCCCGGCCGTAGGCGATGTCCAGGTTCTCGACCGTGAGCACGTTCCGCGGCGGGCCGGAGGCCACGACACGCCCGCCCATCAGGACCACATGGTCCGCCTCCGCAGCCTCGTCGAGATCGTGGGTCGTGTAGACCACGGACACCCCGCGCGTCGGCTCCTCGTGGAGGAGGTCGTCGATCGTGCGGGCGGAGACGATGTCGAGGCCCGTCATCGGCTCGTCGAGCAGCAGCACGTCGTGGTCCTGGGCGAGGCCCTGGGCCACGTAGGCGCGCTGGCGCTGGCCGCCGGAGAGCTGGTCGAGGTGCCGCCGCGCCAGGTCCGCGACCTGCATGCGCTCCATGGCGGCCCGCACGATGTCCCGGTCCTGCTTCCGGAACGGGCGGAACCACCCGAGCGTGGGGTACCGGCCCATCCCGACGACGTCGCGCACCGTCACCGGCACTCCCTGGGGCACGCCGATGGACTGCATCACGAAGGAGGTGCGCTGCGAGCGCCGCCGCGGGTTCTCGCCGAGCACCTCCAGCGCACCGGAGGCCGGGTCGCTCAGGCCCGCCAGGGCGGTCAGCAGCGTGGACTTGCCGGAGCCGTTGGGCCCGATCACCGCGATCAGCCGCCGGGCCGGCAGGGTGAAGTCGGAGGGCCGGACGGCCACGTGCGAGCCGTGGCGCAGTTCGAGCGCCCGGGCGACCGCGAGGGGAGGCGTGGCCGCCGCGGCGCCCGCGGGGAAGGACGCGTTCATCGGGCGACCTCCGCTCCGGGCAGGGCCACGACCGGCGTCTCCTGCTCACGCTGCGCGCGCGAGCGCACGTGCCGGCCCAGGAGCGCCAGCACGGCGGCGCGGACGGCGAGCACGACGAAGAACAGCAGGATCGGCATGAGCGCCATGGTGGCCGAACCCGCCGTGCCCAGCCGGTAGCTGAGGGTGAGCCCGGTGACGACGCACGCCGCGCCGATCACGACGGAGACGAGCATCATCTGGGGGACGCTGCGCGTCAGCAGCGCCGCCGTCGCGGGCGGTCCCACGAGGAGGCCGAACACGAGCACCGTGCCCACCGCCTGGAACGAACCGATCACGGCCGCGCCGATCATCACCAGCAGCAGCGTGTGCGTCAGCCCCGGTCGCATGCCCAGCGAGCGCGCCTTGACCTCGGAGAAGCTCAGTGCCAGCAGGGGCCGGTAGAGCAGCAGGGCCAGGGCGATCACCACGACGGCGATGACCGCCTGGGTCACGATGCCGTCCACGCTGACCCCCAGCACATCGCCGAACAGGATCGACGTGAGCGATCCCGTGTAGGAGTCCGACTTGGAGATGATCACCACGCCCAGGGCCATCATCCCCACGAAGAGCAGGCCGATGGCGGTGTCCTCCTTGAGGGTGGTGGCCCGGTGCACCAGCGAGATGCCCGCCATCATGACGACGGCGGCCACCGCCGCACCGAGGTGGGGGCTGCCACCGGTGACGACCGCCAGGGCGATGCCCGGCAGGACACCGTGCACGAACGCGTCCCCGAAGAAGCTCATCCCGCGCAGCACCAGCCACGTGCCCACGACCGAGCACATCACCACGGCGATGAGTCCGCCGACGAGGGCGCGCTGCTGGAATCCCATCTGGAAGGACTCGAGCAGCCAGTCCATCCTCAGCCCTCCAGCGCGTCGGCGAGGGTGCGGGCGTTGAGGAGCATGGCCTCGGCGTAGTCCGCCTCCGGGGTGTCCTTCGGGCCGACGCCGCCCTCGTAGACCTCGATGACCGGCAGGTCGCCGGCCTCCTCGGCCACGGTGTCCACGAGGCTGTTGCGCGCGCCCACGGACGTGATCACGGCGTCTGCGCCGCCGTCGCGGATGGACCGGGCGAGCTCGGCGATCTCCTGGGAGGAGGGCTCGCCGTCGGTGGAGCCGCCCGGGACGACGACGCCGGACACGGTGAAGTCGTAGGCCTCGCTGAAGTAGCCGTAGGCGTCGTGGTCCGTGACCAGCGTGCGGCGGTCCTCCGGGACCCCGGCGAGGATCTCCCGGACCTGCGTGTCCGTCTGCTCGAGCTCCCCGCGCACGGTCGCGCCGCACTCGGCGAACCTCTCGTCACCCCGCTCCTGGGCGAGCGTGTCGCCCATCAGCTCGGCGGCCCTCGCCATGCGGGCGACGTCCATCCAGACGTGCGGGTCCTCGGACCCGTGGTCATGGCCCTCGTGGCCCGCCCCCTCCTCGGCGTGGTCATGGCCGCCGAAGGGCAGCGGATCCAGCTGGGGCGCCACCTCGACGACGGTCGCGCCGTCCGCCTCGGCGTTGGCGAGGGCGGACTCCATGCCGCCCTCGAGGCCGAGGCCGTTGGAGAACACGAGGCCGGAGGAGACCATGTCCTTCACCTGCGCGGACGAGGCGGAGAAGTCGTGCGGATCATCCCCCGGGCCCATCACCGTGACGCTGCGGGCGTCGGCGCACGCGACCACGCGGTCGAGCACGGAGCCGAGCTGCGTCGTCGTGGCGACGGCCACGGGCGCGCCCGCGGCCGAGCCGGACCCGGCGGCAGCAGAGGCGCCCGCGGCCTGCTCGCCCGCGGAGTCGCCGCTGGTCCCGCCGCACGCGGCGAGGCTCAGGGTGAGCGCGGTGAGGGCCCCGGTCAGGGCGGGCAGACGACGGCGGCGGAGCATGGGGCGACCTCGTTCGTGTCGGGAGGATGTGTGAAATCGGTTCTCAACAGTAGCACCGCGCCGCCCGCGCGACGCTCACGCGGGCCGGAACCGACGTGGCGACTGCGTCACGTCGTTGATCTCCCCGACGAGCTCCTCGAGCACGTCCTCGAGGAAGAGGATGCCCGCGGTCTCGCCCTCGGGCGTGATGACCCGGGCGAGGTGGGAGCCCGTGCGCTGCATGAGCGCGAGTGCGTCCTCGACCTCGTCCTCGAGCCGCACGTTGGCCAGCGAGCGCACGCGCGTGAGCGGGATCGGCTCGTCGTGTCCCGACGGGCCCACGGTGAGGACGTCCTTCAGGTGCAGGTAGCCGGTGTAGCCGCCGTCGGGGTCCTCGACCACGAACCGGGAGAAGCCCACGCGGCCCACGGTCCACTCGAAGTCGTGCGGCGTGATCCCCTCGGGGACGGTGACGACCCGCTCGAGCGGCACCATCACGTCCCCGGCCCGGTGGTCCGAGAACTCGAGGGCCGAGTGCAGCACGCCGGACTCGTCCTCCAGGGTGCCCGAGCGGGTGGACTCGGCCACGATCGACTGCACCTCCTCGAGCGTGTAGGAGGAGGCCACCTCGTCCTTCGGCTCGATGCGCAGGGCGTGCAGCACGAGGTTGGCCGTCCAGTTCAGCGCGGCCACGACGGGATGCAGCAGCTTCGAGAGCCACACGAGCGGCTGGGCCAGCAGCATCACGGCGCGGTCCGCGAACGAGACGGCGGCGTTCTTGGGCACCATCTCGCCCAGGGTCACGTGCAGGAAGGTGACCACCAGCAGCGCGAGCACGAAGGCGGTCACGTCCGCCGCCGCGGACGGGACCCCGAGGGCGGCCATCGGGACGACGAGCAGGTGGTGCAGCGCCGGCTCGGACACGTTGAGGATGAGCAGGGAGCACACCGTGATGCCGAGCTGGCAGACGGCCAGCATCTGGGAGACGTGCTCCATCGCGTAGAGCGCCACCTGGGCCTGGCGGGAGCCGGCCTCGGCCCGCGGCTCGATCTGCGCCCGGCGGGCGCCCATGACGGCGAACTCGCCCGCCACGAAGAAGGCGTTGGCGGCCAACAGGACCACCAGCCACAGCAGTCCGACGACGTCCCCGTTCATGCGCGCGTCTCCTCGTCCTCAGCGGCCGGGTCGAAGCGCACGCGCTCGATGCGGCGGCCGTCCATCCGCTCGACCGTCAGGACACCGCCGTCCACGTCCACCACGTCCCCGACCTCCGCCAGGCGCCCCAGTCGGGCCAGGATGTACCCGCCGACGGTCTCGTAGGCACCGTCCTCCGGCACCACGAGGGCCGGGATCTGGGTCCGCACCTCGTCGGGCCGCAGCTCCGCCGGGAAGTACCAGCGGCCGGAGGCCGTCTGCAGGACCCCCGGGGTGACGCGGTCGTGCTCGTCCGCGACCTCGCCGACGATCTCCTCCACCACGTCCTCGAGCGTGACCACCCCTGCGGTGCCCCCGTACTCGTCCACGACGACGGCCATCTGCAGGTTCGCGTCGCGCAGCTCGGCCAGCAGCTGGTCCAGGTGCACGGTCTCCGGCACGCGGATGACCTCCGTCATCAGTGCACCGGCCTCGAGGTCGGCGCGGCGCTCCCGCGGCACGGCCACGACCTTCTTCACGTGCACCACGCCGCGGATGTCGTCCGAGGAGTCGCCGATCACGGGGAACCGCGAGTAGCCGGTGCTGCGGGCCAGGTCCAGGACCTCGGGCAGAGCCTGGTCCTCCCTCACCGTCTCCACGCGGATGCGCGGGGTCATCACGTCCGCGGCGGTGCGGTCCGCGAAGCGCAGCGTCCGGTCCAGGAACGTGGCGGTCTGCGCGTCGAGCGTGCCCAGCTGGGCCGAGCGGCGGACCAGCGAGGAGAGCTCCTCGGGGCTGCGGGCGCCGGAGATCTCCTCCTTGGCCTCGATGCCCACGCGGGCCAGCACGCCGTTGGAGAACCCGTTCAGGACCAGGATCGCCGGCTTGAACACGGTGCTGAACACGAGCTGGGGCCGGGCGAGTGCGCGGCCGATCGCCATGGGCTCGGCGATGGACATGTTCTTGGGGATCAGCTCGCCGAGGAGCATCGAGAGCAGGGTCGCCACGACCATCGCGACGACGAGCGAGACGGTGCCCACCACGCCGGCCGGCAGCCCCACCTGGAGCAGCAGCGGGTCGATGAGCCGGCTGATCGCCGGGTCCATCACGTAGCCGGTGAGCAGTGTGGTCAGAGTGATGCCCAGCTGGCACGCGGAGAGCTGGGTCGAGAGTGACTTGAGACAGCGCAGCAGGGGCTCGGCGCCGCGGTCACCCGCGTCCACCATGCGCTGCACGGTGGGCACGTCGATCGCGATCATGGCGAACTCGACGGCCACGAAGAACCCGGTGCCCACGATCAGGGCCAGGCCGAGGATCAGCAGGAGCCACTCCACCCGACCTCACCCCCTCGACGGCGGGCCGGGCGGCGGTGCGGGGCACCGGGACTGGAAGGCTCCGATCCGGCCGCGTCCGCGTGGGCGGACGAGCGGTCTGGCACACAGGTGTCAGGGTGATCCATAGTCCGCCCAGTATAGGGGCGTCAGGCCCCGGCGGAACGAGCAGGGGCATGCGGCCGCCTCACCACGACGAGGCGACCGGCCGGCCCTCCTCGTAGCCCGCCGCGGACTGCAGGCCGACGACGGCGCGCTCACGGAACTCCGCCAGGTCGTGGGCGCCGGCGTAGGTCAGCGACGAGCGCACACCGGACGTGATGGTGTCCAGCAGGTCCTCCACCGAGGGGCGGCGCGGGTCCACGTACATGCGCGAGGAGGAGATGCCCTCCTCGAACATCGCCTTGCGGGCCTTGGTGAAGGCGTCCTCGTGGCGGGTGCGGTGCTGGACCGCGCGGGCCGAGGCCATGCCGAAGCTCTCCTTGTACCGCCGACCGTCCGGACCGTGCACGAGGTCGCCCGGAGACTCGAGCGTCCCCGCGAACCACGAGCCGATCATCACCGAGCTGGCTCCGGCGGCCAGCGCGAGCGCCACGTCCCGCGGGTGCTTCACCCCGCCGTCCGCCCACACGCGTGCCCCGAGCTCGCGGGCCGCGGCGGCGCACTCCAGGACCGCCGAGAACTGGGGCCGGCCCACCGCGGTCTGCATGCGCGTGGTGCACATCGCGCCCGGTCCCACGCCCACCTTGACGATGTCCGCGCCGGCCGCGACCAGGTCCCGGACGCCGTCGCCGGAGACGACGTTGCCGGCCACCACGGGCACGCCGGGGTCGAGGGCCCGCACGGCGGCGAGCGCGTCCAGCATGGTCCGCTGATGACCGTGCGCGGTGTCCACGACGAGCACGTCGACGCCGGCCTCGACCAGGACGGCGGCCTTCTCCCCCACCGCCCCGTTGATGCCGACGGCGGCGCCGACGCGGAGCCGTCCGTCGTCGTCGAGACCGGGCGTGAACAAGGACGAGCGCAGCAGGCCCGCCGCGGTGACGACCCCGCGCAGCACGGGGGCGGCGGTGCCCACCGCCGGGTCCACGACGGGGGCCATCTCCTGGTGCGCGGCGTGCAGGCGCTCGAAGGCCGCCCGCAGCGCGTCCTTGTCCGGGGCGCCGTCCGTGCCGCCGAGCTCGGCGAGCGTGAGGGTCACCACCGGAGGGTGCATGACGGAGGCGGCCGAGGTGAAGCGGTCCACGTCCTCGCAGTCCTGGGGGCGGACCACGCCGAGCAGCCCGCCGTGCGCGTCCACCACGCAGACGGCCCCGTGGTTGCGGCGGTCCACGAGGTGGAGCAGGTCCAGCACCGTGTCCTGCGGGCCGACGGTCAGGGCGGTGTCCGCCACGGGGTGGGCCGCCTTCACCCGACGCACGACGTCCCGGATCACGTCCGCCGGGATGTCCTGCGGCAGGATCCCGAGACCGCCGCGCCGGGCCATGGTCTCGACCATCCGGCGCCCGGTGACGGCGGTCATGTTGGCGGAGACCAGGGGGATGGTGGCGCCCGTGCCGTCATCCGGGGCGATGTCCACGTCCATGCGACTGGCGACGTCCGAGTGTGAGGGCACGAGGAAGACGTCGTTGTACGTCAGGTCGACGGCCGGGTCGGTGAGGAAGCGCATGGCGTCAGTCTCCCAGACGAGGCGGACGCCGTGAGGCCCCCGCGCGTCCGCCGGGAGCGGAGTCGAGCCGAGGCCGCGGCATTCCGACCGGGGGCGTCGAAGAACTATGATGTCTCGAGGCGTTCCCGGCCCCACGCGCGCCGCGCGGGTGGCCCGGCGCAGCACATCGCATCCCAAGGCTCAGGAAGAGGCGTTACACAGTGCCAGAACTCACGTCGGACCGGCTCGCACAGGAGTTCCCGGGGAACGAACGGCTGGTGGCCGAGATCTACCGGAAGTACCGCGAGGACTCCGGTTCCGTGGACCGGCAGTGGGCACAGATCTTCGCCCGTCTCGAGGCCAGCGCCCCCGCCGCCGAGGCCGAGCCGAAGGCCGCCGCCAAGACCGAGCCGAAGACCGCCGCCAAGGCCGAGCCGAAGGCCACCGCCAAGGTGACCGAGCCGAAGGCGGCGACCGCCCCGGCCCGGGGTGCGCAGCCCAAGGAGACCTCGGTCAGCACCGGCCCCAAGCCCAAGAAGACCCCGGCGGCCCAGGCCGTGCCCTCCGAGCCCGCCGACACCGCCACCACCACCGCGGACGAGAAGCAGGAGAAGGCCACCGTCCTCAAGGGCATGGCCAAGGCCGTGGCCACGAACATGGACGCCTCCCTATCCATGCCCACCGCCACCACCGTGCGCGACCTGCCGGCCAAGGTGCTGATCGACAACCGCGTGGTCATCAACAGCCACCTGGCCCGCACCCGCGGCGGCAAGGTCTCCTTCACCCACCTCATCGGCTACGCCGTGGTCCGCGCGCTCGCGGCCATGCCCTCGATGAACGTGACCTACGAGGAGCGCGACGGCAAGCCCACCATGGTGGAGCCGGCCCACGTGAACTTCGGCCTGGCCATCGACCTGCCCCGCCCGGACGGCACCCGCGCGCTCGTGGTCCCGAACGTGAAGGCCGCCGAGACCCTCGACTTCCGCGGCTTCTGGAAGGCGTACGACGACCTCGTCCAGCGCGCCCGCAAGAACAAGCTGACGATGGACGACTACGCCGGCACCACGGTCTCCCTGACCAACCCGGGCGGCATCGGCACCGTGCACTCGGTGCCCCGCCTGTCCCAGGGCCAGGCCGCCATCATCGGCGTCGGCGCGCTGACCTATCCGGCCGCCTTCCAGGGCGCCGCCGAGTCCACGCTGCACGACCTGGCGATCTCCAAGACGATCACCCTCACCTCCACGTACGACCACCGCGTGATCCAGGGCGCCGGCTCGGGCGAGTTCCTGAAGATCGTGCACGGCCTCCTGCTGGGCGAGGACGGCTTCTACGACGAGGTCTTCCACTCCCTGCGCATCCCCTACGAGCCCGTCCGCTGGGCCCAGGACGTGCAGGTGAACCCGGAGGAGCAGGTCGGCAAGGTCGCCCGCATCCAGCAGCTCATCCACGCATACCGGGACCGCGGCCACCTGCTGGCCAACGTGGACCCGCTCGAGTACTCGATGGCCTACCACCCGGACCTCGACATCCGCGAGCACGGGCTCACCCTGTGGGACCTGGACCGCGAGTGGCCCACCGGCGGCTTCGGCGGGGCGAGCAGCCTGACCCTGCGCAAGATCCTCGGCGTGCTGCGTGACGCGTACTGCCGCGCCATCGGCGTCGAGTACATGCACATCCAGGACCCGGCCGAGCGCGCCTGGTTGCAGGAGAAGCTCGAGCAGCCGTACGCCAAGCCCACCCGCGAGGAGCAGCTGCGCATCCTGGGCCGCCTCAACGCCGCGGAGGCGTTCGAGACGTTCCTGCAGACCAAGTACATCGGCCAGAAGCGCTTCTCCCTGGAGGGCGGCGAGTCCCTCATCCCGCTGCTGGACGGCATCCTCGGCGACGCCGCCGACGCCGGACTGGACGAGGTCGCCATCGGCATGGCGCACCGCGGTCGCCTGAACGTGCTCACCAACATCGCCGGCAAGACCTACAGCCAGGTCTTCCGCGAGTTCGAGGGGGCCACCCCGGGCGGCGCCTCGGGCTCGGGCGACGTGAAGTACCACATGGGCACCGAGGGCACCTTCGTGTCCGACGCCGGCAACAGCACCCGCGTGTATCTCGCCGCGAACCCCTCGCATCTGGAGGCTGTGGACCCGGTCCTCGAGGGCGTCGTGCGCGCCAAGCAGGACCGCCTCGATCTGGGTGGCCAGCGCCCGGACTCCTTCTCCGTGCTGCCGATCCTCGTGCACGGCGACGCGGCCTTCGCGGGCCAGGGCGTCGTGACCGAGGTCCTGCAGCTCTCGCAGCTGCCCGGCTACCGCACCGGCGGCACGATCCACGTGATCGTGAACAACCAGGTGGGCTTCACCACGCCGCCGACCCAGGCGCGCTCCGCGGTGTACTCCACCGACGTGGCCAAGACCATCCAGGCCCCGATCTTCCACGTCAACGGCGACGAGCCGGAGTCCGTGGTGCACGTGGCCCAGCTCGCCTTCGAGTACCGCCAGCGGTTCAACAAGGACGTCGTCATCGACCTCGTCTGCTACCGCCGCCGCGGCCACAACGAGGGCGACGACCCGTCGATGACGCAGCCGCGCATGTACAACCTCATCGAGCAGAAGCGCTCCACCCGCAAGCTGTACGTCGAGTCCCTCGTGGGCCGCGGCGACATCACGCAGGAGGAGGCGGACAGCGCCCTGAAGGACTACCAGCAGCAGCTGGAGCGGGTCTTCGCGGAGACCCACGAGGACGCGCCCGCCTCCGGCGGGGAGGGCCTCCGCCCGGCTGAGGACCGGGACGCGGCCCCGGAGGCGCCGGCGTCCACGGCCATCTCGGCCGAGACGCTGCGGGCCATCGGGCAGGCGCACATCGACGTGCCCGAGGGCTTCACGGTCCACCCGAAGCTCGCGGCCCTGCTCGAGCGCCGCGCCAAGATGGCCGTCGACGGCGGCATCGACTGGGGCTTCGCCGAGCTGGCGGCCTTCGGCTCACTGCTCATGGAGGGCGTGCCGGTCCGCCTATCGGGCCAGGACTCCCAGCGCGGCACCTTCACGCAGCGCCACTCGGTGTTCCACGACCGGATCACCGACGAGACGTGGGCGCCGCTGAAGCACCTCTCCGAGGACCAGGCGAAGTTCTGGGTCTACAACTCGCTGCTGTCCGAGTACGCCGCCCTCGGCTTCGAGTACGGCTACTCCGTGGAGCGCTCCGACGCCCTCGTGCTGTGGGAGGCCCAGTTCGGCGACTTCGTGAACGGCGCGCAGACGATCATCGACGAGTTCATCTCCTCGGCCGATCAGAAGTGGTCGCAGACCTCGTCCGTGGTCCTGCTCCTCCCCCACGGCTACGAGGGGCAGGGACCGGACCACTCCTCCGCCCGCATCGAGCGGTTCCTGCAGATGTGTGCCGAGGACAACATGCGCGTGGTCAACCCCTCCACGGGCGCCAACCACTTCCACGTGCTGCGCGAGCAGGCCTACGCCCGCCCGCGCCGGCCCCTCATCGTGTTCACCCCGAAGCAGCTGCTGCGCCTCAAGGCCGCCGCGAACTCGGTGGAGGACTTCACCGAGGGCCGCTTCCAGCCGGTCATCCCGGACGCCGGGGTGGACGCCAAGGACGTCACGCGCGTGGTGCTGGTCTCCGGCCGGCTGTACTACGACCTGCTCGCCCGCCGCGAGAAGTCCGGTGACACGTCCACCGCGATCGTGCGGGTGGAGCAGCTCTACCCGCTGCCGCTCGACGAGATCCGCACGGCGCTCCGCGCCTACCCGGACGCCGACGTCGCGTGGGTGCAGGACGAGCCCGCGAACCAGGGCCCGTGGCCGTTCATGGCGCTGAACCTCGTGCCGCAGCTCGACGTCCCCGTGACCCTCGTGTCCCGCCCGGCCTCGGCCGCGACCTCCGCGGGCACCAAGGGCCGCCACGACCAGGAGCTCAGCACGCTGCTGGACGCCGCCTTCGGCCGCTGACCCGGACCGACCCTGCGCCGCCGCCGCACCCTCCGGTGCGGCGGCGGCGCCGGATCGGCCGACGAAAGGACACACTGTGCACAACCGCCGGATCCGGATCGCCGCCGTCGGCGACCATCTGCTGGCCGGTGCGGGCGACGCTCGCGCCATCGGCTGGTGGGGCCGCGTGCTCGCCCGCACCCAGGCCCCCGACGTGGAGCTGGAGAACTACGTGTTGGCCGTGCCGCACGAGACCACCGAGGACCTCAACGAGCGCTGGTGGGGCGAGGCCTCGCGGCGCTTCTCCGAGGAGACGGAGAACCGCCTCGTCGTGGCCCTGTCCGACGCGGACCTGGACCTGGAGGCCACCTCGACCGCCCGCTCGCGGCTGAACCTGGCCAACGTCCTGGACACCGCCTCGCAGCGGAACATCCCGGTGCTCGTGGTGGGCCCCACGCCCACCCTGGACGAGCAGCGCAACGCCCGGCTCGCCGAGCTCAACGCCGCCTACCTGGATGTGGCCGACCGGCGCAACCACGTGTACGTGGACACGTTCACCCCGCTGGTGGGACACGAGCAGTGGCGCGCGGACCTCGCCTCCGGCCAGGGCCGGCCGGGCCAGGCGGGCCACGGGCTCATCGCGTGGCTCGTGCTGCACCGGGGCTGGTACCAGTGGCTCGGTCTGCCTGAGCCCACGGCCTGATGTGACAGAATGGACCACCGACCGACTCGTTGAAGGGAGACGTCATGAGCAAGCGTGCACGCAAGCGTCGCGACCGCCGCAGGAACGGCGCCAACCACGGCAAGCGTCCCAACGCCTGATCCGCTGATCGGCGTCGCGGACCGGCCGGGTGCCACCCGGCGACCGCAGACCACGAAGGGCCGTCCCCTCAGGGGACGGCCCTTCGTCATCGTCGGGGCGCCCGATCGGGTGCCCACGGGTCCGCATGTCGCGGTGTCAGCCCCAGGTGACGGTCGTCGTCGAGATCTGGGTGATGCGGGTCATGATGGTGGCCCGCAGCTGCGCGGGCGCCTTCTCCTGGCAGCACCGACGCACCGCCGAGCGGATGAGCTCTTCGAGCTCCTTCTGGTGCCGGCAGTCCGGACACTCCGCCACGTGGGCGCGCACCTGCTCGATGTCCTCGGGCGTCAGGGCGCCGTCCAGGTACTGGTACAGCCGCTCCAGGGAGGCGTCCTGGGCGTCGCGGCACTCATGGCCGTGCTGGTCCGCGGTCATCGCGTGGCCTCCTTCGTGCTCGTCTCGGTCTGCTTCGTGCCGCCGCGCCCGGTCTTCTTCTTCGGCTGGGCCTTGATGCCGCGCGCGGCCGCGTAGTCCGCGAGGCGCTCGCGCAGCTGCTTGCGGCCGCGGTGCAGCCGCGACATGACGGTGCCGATCGGCACGTCGAGGATCTCGGCGATCTCCTTGTAGGCGAAGCCCTCCACGTCCGCGAAGTAGACGGCGAGCCGGAACTCCTCCGGGATCGCCTGCAGGGCGTCCTTCACCTGGGAGTCGGGCAGCCGGTCGAGGGCCTCCGTCTCGGCCGAGCGCAGGCCACCGGAGGTGTGCTCGGCGGCCCGGGCCATCTGCCAGTCCTCCACCTCAGGGTTGTCCGCCTCGAGGGGCTGGCGCTGCCGCTTGCGGTAGAGGTTGATGTACGTGTTCGTGAGGATCCGGTAGAGCCAGGCCTTGAGGTTGGTGCCGGGCCGGTACTGGTGGAACGAGGAGTAGGCCTTCGTGTACGCCTCCTGGACCAGGTCCTCGGCGTCCTGCGGGTTGCGCGTCATGCGCAGCGCAGCGGAGTACAACTGGTCCACGAACTCGAGGGCGTCACGCTCGAACCGGGCACGGCGCTGCTGTTCGGACTCGGCGGCGACGTCGATGTCGGCGCGGTCGTGCTCGGGGGCGTCCTCGGGCCGGGCGAATTCCGGCCGGCTGTTGTCAGTGCTCATCGCGGGCCAGTCTACGGTCCGGGAGGGATGCGTCAGCAGGGCGGCGCTCATGCGGGGCTCCTCTCCGGCTGCGGTCCGCGGCGAGCGGGACCGGTGCGCCGACACGGGTACGGGGTCGTCCAGTGGAGCGCCAGGAGCGTTCCAGGTATTCCCCCGCGACAGGCCGACCCCGGCCGACAGCCGCCGGATAGGCTGGTCCGGTGACCCGCCCCACGCGTGCCGCCGCGCACTCCCCCGCCCCCCGTCCCGACGCCGCCGAGACCTGGCCCGCGCCCGTGGCGCGCGGCCCGGTGCGCGGAGAGGTGCGGCTGCCGGGATCGAAGTCGCTGACGAACCGGCATCTCGTGCTCGCCGCGCTCGCCGACGGTCCGTGCGTCCTGCACGGCGTCCTCGAGTCGCGGGACACGGCATTGATGCGCACGGCGCTCACAGCGCTCGGGGCCCGGTTCGAGCCCCTGTCCGACGGCGGACTGCGGGTGCATCCGATGCCGGTCGGCGAGCCGCTGGCCGGGGATGTCGCCGTGGACTGCGGACTGGCGGGGACGGTCATGCGCTTCGTCCCGTTCGTCGCCGCGCTGCGGCCCGGCCGGGTCCGCTTCGACGGCGACGCCGGCGCGCGCCTGCGCCCGATGGCCCCGGTCCTGGACGCGCTGCGCCAGCTCGGGGTGGCCGTCAACGAGGAGGGCGAGCCCGGTCGCCTGCCCTTCACGATGACGACCCGCGCGGACGCGGCCACGGTGGCCCCCGACGGCGACGTGCCGGAGGTCGCGGTCGACGCCTCCGGCTCCTCCCAGTTCCTGTCCGCCGCGCTGCTGGCGGCCGCGGGGATGCCGCGCGGCCTCCGGCTGCGGCACACCGGGCAGACCGTGCCGAGTCCGGAGCACGTCGCGATGACCGTCGGGGTGCTGCGCGCGCTCGGGGTGGACGTCGCCGAGACGGGTCCCGGGGCGTGGACCGTGGCCCCGGGGCGCATCCCGGCACACGAGGCGACCGTCGAGCCGGACCTGTCCAACGCAGGCCCCTTCCTGGCCGCCGCCGTGGCCACGGGCGGCTCCGTGACGGTGCCGGACTGGCCCACCCGCACGACGCAGATCGGCGACCGCTGGCGGCGGATCCTGCCGCAGTTCGGGGCGAGCGTGGCCCTCACGGTCGACCGCACGGACCGCTCCCGCGGCCGGCTCACGGTGACGGGGGCGGTCCACGACGACGGCGCGCCCCGCATCACCGGCGCCGGTGAGATCGCGGACACGGCCGAGCTCGCCCCCACCGCGGCCGCGCTCGCCCTGCTGGCCTCCGGGCCCACCCGCCTGACGGGGATCGGCCATCTGCGGGGCCATGAGACGGACCGGCTCGCCGCGCTCACCGCCGAGGCCGCCCGCCTGGGGATCACCGTGGACGAGGACGAGACGTCGCTCGGCTTCCCGGGGACGGACGCGTCGGGGCCGCTGTCGCCCGCCGCCCTCGAGACCTACCACGACCACCGGATGGCGACCTTCGCCGCCGTCGTCGGCCTGCGCGTGCCGGGGACCGGCATCGTGGACGTGGCGACCACCGCGAAGACGATGCCGGACTTCCCCGCACTGTGGACCGCGCTCGTGGCACCCGGCGATGCGGCCGAGGAGGCCCGCTGATGGCCCGGCGCCTCGATCCCTCCGCGTGGGACGAGTCCGATGTCCGGGTGCGCCCGTCCAAACGCGGCACCCGCCCGCGCACCAAGGAGCGGCCCAAGCACGAGGATGCGCAGGTCGGCATGGTCACCACGGTGGACCGCGGCCGGTACGCCGTGGTGCTGCCGGATCGCCTGGACGAGCGGATCACGGCGATGCGCGCCCGCGAGCTGCGCCGCACGCCGATCGCCACGGGCGACCGGGTGGCCGTCGTCGGGGACCTCTCCGGGGACGAGGGCACGCTCGCACGCATCGTCCGTGTCGAGGAGCGCAGCACGGTCCTGCGCCGGTCGGCGGACGACTCGGACGAGGTCGAGCGGGTGGTGGTGGCCAACGCCGACCTGCTGGTGATCATGGTGGCCGCGGCCAATCCGGAGCCCCGGACCGGCTTCATCGACCGCGCCCTGGTCGCCTGCTACGACGCCGGCATCCACCCGGTGCTGCTCATCACGAAGACCGACCTGCGTGATCCGGCCGCGCTGGTGGCGCACTACGAGGCCCTGGACCTGGAGGTGATGACCTCCGGTGCGGCGACCTTCGAGGCCGAGACCGGGGACACCGCCCTGGACGCCTCGCTCGTGGCCCGGGTGGCCGAGCGGCTGATCGGGCACACGAGCGCGTTCGTGGGGCCCTCCGGCGTCGGCAAGTCCACGCTGCTGAACGCGCTCACCGGCGCGGAACGGGCCACCGGCCACGTCAACGCCGTCACCGGCCGGGGCCGGCACACCTCCTCGTCCGCGCTCGCACTGCCGCTGACGGGCGACGACGGCGCCCCCCTGCCGGACACCTGGGTGGTGGACACCCCCGGCATCCGGTCCTTCGGGCTGGGCTGGGTCGAGCCGGACCGCGTGGTGGAGGCGTTCGACGACCTCGCCGGCGGGCTGGCGGACTGCCCGCGCGGCTGCACCCACACCGCCGACTCCCCCGGCTGCGGCCTGGACGCATGGGTGGCCGCGGGCCACGCCGGCCCCTCGGGAGCGGCACGCCTGGCCTCGCTGCGGCGTCTGCTCGGCAACCGGCTGGCCCCCTCGGGGGCGGAGGACGCGGCGTCGTCCGAGGACTGAGGCGGCCCGCGCGGTATAGCGTGGGCGGCATGGAGCGACCTGAGAACCCTGCGACCCGCGGCCGCGACCTCACGGAGGACCTGCGGCTGGCCCACATGCTGGCGGACAACGTGGACTCGATCACGATGTCCCGGTTCAAGGCCCAGGACCTCGAGGTCAGCACCAAGCCGGATCTCACCCCTGTCACGGATGCGGACCGCGCCGCCGAGGAGTCCATCCGCTCGACCCTGTCCCGTGCCCGGGCGCGCGACGGCATCGTGGGTGAGGAGTTCGGCGGATCTCTGAGCCGCTCCGGCCGGCAGTGGGTGGTCGACCCCATCGACGGCACCAAGAACTTCGTGCGCGGCGTGCCCGTGTGGGCCACCCTCATCGCGCTGCTGATCGACGGCGAGCCCGTCGTCGGCGTCGTCTCCGCCCCCGCCCTGCACCGTCGCTGGTGGGCCGCGGCCGGCCAGGGCGCCTTCGCGGGCACCTCGCTCACGCGTGCTCAGCGGATCACCGTGTCCGGCGTGGACCGGGTCGAGGACGCGTCGCTGTCCTTCTCCTCGATCGAGGGCTGGCGCGAACGCGGCTCGATCCGCGCGTTCCTGCAGCTCACCTCGGACGTGTGGCGCGTGCGCGGCTTCGGCGACTTCTGGTCCTACATGCTCGTCGCCGAGGGCGCCGTGGACATCGCGGCCGAGCCCGAGCTCGAGCTGCATGACATGGCCGCTCTGGTGCCGATCGTGCGCGAGGCCGGCGGCCGCTTCACCTCGCTGGACGGCGAGGACGGCCCGTTCGGCGGGCACGCGCTGGCCACGAACGGCCTGCTCCACGACGACGTCCTCGCCCGCCTCCGCGCGGGTGACGAGACCGAGGGCGGCGCCTGATAGCAGTGCGGGGGGAGACGACGGCCGACCGGAGGGGCGGGCGCGGGACAGATCGCCGGCCCGGCACTGCGGGTGCGGTGGCCCTCGGCGGTGCCGCGGGCGTGCTGTGCGGTGCGGGGGTGATGAACGCGGTGACCGCGCTGGCCGGGGCGCCCAACTTCCGCGGCACGTTCGGCGCCGCGTTCGGGGCGGTCGACGTGCTGGTCCAGGCCCTGCCGCTGTTCGTGGTGAACGTGCTCGGCTCGTTCCTGCTCGGCCTGCTGTGGGCGGCCTCGCGACGCCGCGGGCCGGACTGGCGTCCACGCCTGGTGGCGGGGCTGGGAACCGGCTTCCTCGGTGCGTTCACCACCATCTCCAGCGCCGTCGCCCTGGTGCTGTGGCCGGTGCGGCTGGGCGCCGCGGCGTCCGGGGCGGGTGGCGTCCTCGCCGCGGCGGTAGCGGTGCTGCTGGTGCTCGCGCTGATGGCTGCACTCTCGACGGCGGCGGCCGTGCTCGGCCTGCGCGCCGGTGGCGCCCCGGGGTCGCGCGCGGTCGGGACGGATCGTTCGGCGGAGGACGCATGAGCGGCGCGGGATACGAGGTCTTCGCTCTCCTCCAGGTGGCCCTCCTGGCCTGCCTCGCGGCGGGCGGGGCGCTCGGCGCCCTGGTGCGCCGGCGCCTGACCGACCGGATCGGGCCCCGGGGTCTGCTCACCGCCAACACGACGGCGGCCCTGCTCCTCGGCGTCACCGTCGGCCTGGCCGTGCCGGAGCTGGTGCACACCTCCGGGGGCGGGGGCGACGGGCAGGGGCTCGTGCTCGTCGCGGCGGTGTCCGCCGTGGTGTCCGGGTTCTGCCTCGCCCTGGGGACGTGGTCCACCGTGGCCGCTGAGGCGGCTGACGCCGCGCTCGCCCGTCGATGGGGCACAGCCGCCCGCCTGTGGACCGCGCATCTGGGGCTGGGGCTGGTGGCCGTCGTCGTCGGCTGGGGCGCCGGCCTGGGCCTGCACGCCGTCCTGGCCGGCTGAGGGGCGGGCCGCCGCACACCGGCATGGACACGACGAAGGCCCCGGAATCGGGGTGATTCCGGGGCCTTCCCGTGGTGGTGAGTGGAGCCGGCGGGAATTGAACCCGCGTCCGATGAGGTGTTGCCAGGTCTTCTCCGGGCGCAGTCTGCTGTGGGTGTTGCTCGGTCCTGGCCGTCCCGCAGACGGGCGGCCAACCCGGACCCAGCCGGATTGATGTCGGCGTCACGACCCCCGGCGAGGGTGACGCCCAGTGGCTATCTAGCTGACGCCACGATCCGAGGCGACAGCGACCTCGGGGTGACGGACTCGATCACTGATCAGGCAGCGAGAGCGAAGTCAGTGCGCTTGGATTCGGCACTTATTGGTTTGCAGAGAGCGTTTGACGAGATGACTCTGCATCCTCGGCCCGCTTCTCCCGACGCGACACACACCGTCGAAACCGATCGGCCCCATGGGGGCGACTCCTCTATGAGGTTGTCAATCACCACTGCAGGCGGAGGGCGCGAGGCCCGCCGGTCCTGAAACCGGCCCTGCGAGAGATACAACGTAGCACGCCCCCGAGGCATTCCCAAGGGGTCCACCGCGCTCAGGCCACGCCGGCGCGCCGGTTGCGCATCCGCATGGCCCGCTGGGCCTCGCGGTTGTCCTGCTGCTCGCGCAGCTTGTGCCGCTTGTCGTATTCGCGGTTGCCGCGCGCGACGCCGATCTCCACCTTCACGCGCCCGTTCAGGAAGTACAGGGACAGCGGCACGATGGTCAGGCCCGGATCCTGGATCTGGCGGGAGATCTTCGTCAGCTCGGCGCGGTGCAGCAGCAGCTTGCGGCGGCGGCGGGCGGCGTGGTTGGTCCACGAGCCGTTGAGGTACTCCGGGATGTAGACCTGCTCGAGCCACAGCTCGTCCCGGTAGAAGACCGCGAAGCCGTCCACGAGCGAGGCCTTGCCCTCGCGCAGCGACTTCACCTCGGTGCCGGTGAGCACCATGCCGGCCTCGTACGTGTCGAGGATGGTGTAGTCGTGGCGCGCCTTCTTGTTGTTGGCGATCACCTGGCGCTCGCCGGGGGCCGGCTGCTTGGCGGCCTTGCCCTTGCTGTTCTTGCCCATGGCCTCACGTCCTTCCAGCGTCCACGGCGACGGCCGCGCCCCGATCAGGGCGCGGCCGTCCAGTCTATCCCGTGCCGGCCCGATGCCCGCCGAGGCGGTGCGCCGGGGCCGCGGGGCGGCGTCGTCGGCTCAGTCCAGCGGCGCGCCGGTGAGCGCGCGGACCTGCTCCTCGGTGATGCCGGGCGCGGTCTCCACGAGCGCCAGGCGGGGCTGTTCCGGGGTGCCGACGACGTCGATCACGGCCAGGTCCGTGATGATGCGGTCGACGACGGCGCGGCCGGTCAGCGGCAGGGTGCACTGGTCGACGATCTTGGGGGTGCCGTCCTTGGACACGTGGTCCATCATGACGATCACGCGGCCGGCGCCGTGGACGAGGTCCATCGCACCGCCCATGCCCTTGACCATCTTGCCGGGCACCATCCAGTTGGCCAGGTCGCCCGCGGCGGAGACCTCCATGCCGCCCAGGACGGCGACGTCGATCTTGCCGCCGCGGATCATGCCGAAGCTCAGCGCGGAGTCGAAGAAGGACGCCCCCGGGTTCACGGTGACGGTCTCCTTGCCCGCGTTGATCAGGTCGGGGTCCGCGGCGTCCTCCGTGGGGTACGGGCCCGTGCCGAGGATGCCGTTCTCGGACTGCAGCACCACGGACCGCCCGGCGGGGATGTGGTTGGGGATCAGCGTGGGCATGCCGATGCCGAGGTTGACGTAGGCGCCGTCCGGCAGCTCCTGCGCGGCGCGGGCCGCCATCTGGTCACGACTCAGGCCCTGGGGACGCTCAGTGGTCTGCTCGCTCATGCCTGCTCCTCCCCCGATGCGCGCACGGTGCGCTTCTCGATCCGCTTCTCGATGTCCGTGCCGACCTCCACGATCCGGTGCACGAAGATGCCGGGCAGGTGCACGTCGTCCGGGTCGATCTCGCCGGGCTCGACGAGCTCCTCCACCTGGGCGATGCACACCCGGCCGGCCATGGCCGCGGGCGGGCCGAACTGGCGGGTGGCCTTGCGGAACACGAGGTTGCCGTGGCGGTCGCCCTTCCAGGCGTGCACGAGGGAGAAGTCGGTGACGATGGAGCGTTCGAGCACATAGGTCTCGGGCTCGTCCGGGGTCTGGCTGAGGTAGCCCTCGCCGAGCACGAACGTGTCCGTGGGCTTGGCCTGCGAGGACTTCACCACGGTGCCGTCCGCGTCGTAGCGCATGGGCAGGCCTCCTTCGGCCACCTGGGTGCCGACGCCGGAGCGGGTGTAGAACGCCGGGATGCCGGCGCCGCCGGCGCGGAGCTTCTCCGCGAGGGTGCCCTGCGGGACGAGCTCCACCTCGAGCTCGCCCTCGAGGTACTGGCGGGCGAACTCCTTGTTCTCCCCCACATAGGAGGAGGTCATCTTCCGCAGCCGGCGCGCGCCGAGCAGGATGCCCAGGCCCCAGCCGTCCACGCCGCAGTTGTTGGAGACGACGGACAGGTCCGTGGCGCCCTGCTCGAGCAGGGCCTCGATGAGCTGCACGGGGTTGCCGGAGAGCCCGAAGCCGCCGACGGCCAGGGAGGCGCCGTCCGGCACGTCCGCCACCGCCTCGGCGGGCGTGGCCACGGTCTTGTCGAGAGCCATGTCCGGGGTCCTTTCTGTCAGGGGCGGTCCGTCAGCGGAAGAGGATCAGGGCCTCGCCCTGGCCGCCGCCGCCGCAGAGCGAGACGGCCGCGCGGCCGCCGTCGCGCCGGTCGAGCTCGAGGGCGGCGTGCAGGGCCAGCCGGGCGCCGGAGGCGCCGATCGGGTGGCCCAGGGCGATGGCGCCGCCGTGGATGTTGGTCTTCTCGTGCGGGTAGTCGAGGTCGCGCAGGGACTGCACGGCCACCGCGCCGAACGCCTCGTTGATCTCGATGAAGTCGAGGTCGGCCACGTCCCAGCCCTGCTTCCGCACGGCGGCGTTGATCGCGTCCGAGGGCTGCGAGTGCAGCTGCGAGCTGTCCGGGCCGGCGGTCTGGCCGGGTGCGCCCACCGTGGCGAGGATCGTCAGGCCCTTCTCCTCGGCGAAGGCCCGCGAGGTCACCACGAGGGCGGCGGCGCCGTCGGACAGGGGCGAGGAGTTGCCGGCCGTGATGGTGCCGTCCTTCGCGAACGCCGGGCGCAGGGCGCCCAGCGACTCGGCGGTCGTGTCCGGGCGGACCCCTTCGTCCTGGGAGACGACCAGCGGGTCGCCCTTGCGCTGCGGGATCTCCACCGGGGCGATCTCGCCCTCGAAGACGCCCTCGGACTGGGCCCGGGCGGCCCGCTGGTGCGAGGCCGCGGCGACCTCGTCCTGCTCGGCGCGGGCGATGTTCCGCTCGCCGTTGCCGGACTCGGTCAGCTCGCCCATGGCCTCGTGGCTCAGGGAGTCGGTGAGGCCGTCCCACGCGACGGCGTCGAGCATGGTGGCCGGGCCGTACTTGAAGCCCTTGCGCGCGCCGGGCAGCAGGTGCGGGGCGTTGGTCATGGACTCCTGACCGCCGGCCACCACCACGTCCGCCTCGCCGAGGCGGATGAGACGGGCGGCGTCGATCACGGCGGTGAGGCCGGACAGGCACACCTTGTTGATCGTCATGGCCGGGACGTTCCACGGGATGCCCGCGGCGAGCGCGGACTGGCGGGCCGGGTTCTGGCCCGCGCCGGCCTGCACGACCTGGCCCATGTAGACCATGTCCACGTCCTCGGGGGCCACGCCGGCGCGCTCGAGCGCGTGCGTGATCGCGTGGGCGCCCAGGTCCACGGCGCGCAGGTCGGCCTGCTGCGAGAGCAGCCGGGTGAAGGGCGTGCGGGCACCGCCCACGATCACGGCATCGGTGGGCTGAGGCTGGGGCAGCTCGGCGGTCATGCGGTCCTCCTGGGACGTTCAACTCGGTTCATCACGATTCACTCAAATGCAGTCTATGACCCCGGTCACAGGCGCGCCAGGCGACGACGCATTCATGACGGCGCGCCGCGGTGCAGGGACCCGACGGCCCGCACCCGCCGGCTGCGGGCGCGGGCCGTCGTCGGGACGTCCGGGGGTCGGGCCGGAGCCTCAGAGACCCTGGCCGGTCGGCGAGACGAGGATCTTCACGGCCGTCTCGTTGTGGTGGATGAGGGTCTCGAAGCCCTGGTCGACCAGGTCGTCGAGGCCGATCTTGCCGGTGATGAACGGCGCGAGGTCCACGGCGCCGTCCTCGACCATGCGGATGGTGTCCGCGTGGTCGTTCGCGTACGCGATGGTGCCGCGCAGGTCGATCTCCTTCATCACCAGCTTGTGCAGGGCCACGGCGGGCTCGTGGCCCCAGATGGACTCGTTGACGATCACCCCGCCGGGACGGACCGCGTCCAGCAGCATGTCCAGCACCACGTCCACCGAGGTGCACTCGAAGCCCACGTCCGCGCCCTGGCCGTCGTGCAGTTCGCGGATCTTGGCGGGCACGTCCACCTCGCGCGGGTCGAAGGCCTCGTCCACCACGCCGGCCTCGAGCACCTTCCGGCGGCGCAGCTCCGAGAGCTCGGAGACGTACACCGTCAGGCCCTTGCCCTTGAGCACGGCCGCGGTGAGCGCGCCGATGGGGCCGGCGCCGCCGATCAGCGCCACGCCCGACGTCGGAGAGCCGGCCCGCACCCACGCGTGGTGGGCCACGGAGAGCGGCTCGATGAGCGCGGCCTGGTCGAGGGGCACGGAGTCGGCCACCGGGTGGACCCAGCGGCGCTGCACCGCGATCTGCTCGGCCAGTCCGCCGCCGTCGCCGCCCAGACCGATGAAGTTCATGTCCGGCGCGAGGTTGTAGTCCGGTCGGTCCCGGTCCTCCTCGCGCACGATGTACGGCTCCACGACGACCTTCTGGCCGACCTCGAGGTCCGTGACGCCCTCGCCCAGGGCGGCGACGGTGCCGGACATCTCGTGGCCGAGCGTGACGGGGGCGGCGTCGCCGGAGATCGGGTGCGGGTGCCCGGCCGGCGGGATGAAGATCGGGCCCTCGAGGTACTCGTGCAGGTCCGTGCCGCAGATGCCGCACCACGCGACGTCCACGAGGACCTGCCCCGGACCGGCCGTGGGCGAGTCGATCTCCTCGATGCGGATGTCCTTCTTGCCGTGCCAACGGGCGGCGCGCATGGTCATGCTGTTCGACCTCCTGGGTGGGAATGGAGTCTGGTGCCGGACCGGCGCGCGGGGGCGCCTGCCCGGTGCTTCGAGCGTCCCACCGGGCCGGTCTCCCGGACCAGGCCCGAGGCCCCTGCGGGGGCTGGAACGACGACGCCGGCCCGCGCCTCGCTGCGGAGGTGCGGGCCGGCGTCGTGGTGGCCCGGGCGGCGGGGCCGCGCCGCGGGACTCAGTCCTCCTGGGCGGCCTTGACCTGCTCGGCGCGCCAGCGGATCCCGGCATCCACGAAATCGTCGATGTGGCCGTCGAACACGGAGGAGGGGTTGCCCTCCTCGTGGCCCGTGCGCAGGTCCTTGACCATCTGGTACGGGTTCAGCACGTAGGAGCGCATCTGGTCGCCCCAGGACGCCTTGACGTCGCCGGCCATCTCCTTCTTCTTCGCGTCCTCCTCGGCCTTGCGCAGCAGCAGCAGGCGGGACTGGAGCACGCGCAGGGCGGCGGCACGGTTCTGGATCTGCGACTTCTCGTTCTGCATGGACACGACGATGCCGGTGGGCAGGTGCGTCATGCGGACGGCGGAGTCCGTGGTGTTCACGGACTGGCCGCCGGGGCCCGAGGAGCGGAACACGTCCACCTTGATCTCGGACTCGGGGATCTCGATGGAGTCGTCCGACTCGATCAGCGGCACCACCTCGACCGCCGCGAAGGACGTCTGGCGGCGGCCCTGGTTGTCGAAGGGGCTGATGCGCACGAGGCGGTGCGTGCCGGCCTCCACGGAGAGGGTGCCGAACGCGAAGGGCGCGTTGACCTCGAAGGTGACGGACTTCAGGCCGGCCTCCTCCGCGTAGGAGGTGTCCATGACCTTGGTGGACCAGCCGCGCTGCTCGGCCCAGCGCAGGTACATGCGCATGAGGGTCTCGGCGAAGTCGGCCGCGTCCACGCCGCCGGCGCCCGCGCGGATGGTCACGACGGCGTCGCGCTGGTCGTACTCGCCGCTGAGCAGCGTGACGACCTCGAGTTCCTCCAGGGCCTTGCGGATGGAGGTCAGCTCCTGGTTCGCGTCGTCGAGGAGGGAGGGCTCGTCCTCCTCCGCGGCGAGCTCGACCATGGTCTCCAGGTCCTCGATGCGGCTCTCCAGGGAGGTGATGCGCTTGAGGTCCGTCTGACGGTGGGAGAGCTTGGAGGTGACCTTCTGGGCCTCCTCCGGGTCGTCCCAGAGGTCCGGTGCGGAGGCCTGCTGCTCCAGTTCGGCGATGTCCGCCTTGATGCGGTCGAGGTCCGAGACCTGCTCGATGGAGGCCAGGGTGTGGCGCAGGGAGTCGATCTCCGCGGAGAAGTCAGTGTCAGCCATGATTCGGCCAGCCTACCGCGTGGGGTGGACGCCGGTCGTGTGCCAGCGGCGGATCGCCGCCGCGACGGCCTCGGGCTCCGTGACGTGCGGCCAGTGGCCCGGGCCGACGTCGACGACGGTGGCGTGCTGAGTGACCGCGTCCAGGTCCCGTTGGTGGACGTCCCGGGTGCTGCGCACGTACAGCGTCGGGACGGTGATGCCGGCCCAGAGGGCACGGGTGTCCGCGGCGAGGACGGCGGCCCAGAGCTCGCGCATCGGATGGTCCGGCGTGGCGTCCAGGTCGGCCAGCATCCGCTCGTGCCACGGCTCCGGGACGAGGAGGTCCCGCGCGAGCGAGGCGCGGAGCACGCTCCGCCAGTCCGAGCGGGCGGCGAGGCGGGCCTTGTCCGCCCGGGCGGCCAGGGCGGTGTCCGTCACCGGGACGTTCGAGTCGATGACCACGAGGGCGCGGGGTCGCACCAGCCCGTCGGCGACGGCGCGCAGCGCGATGACCCCGCCCGTGCTGTGGCCGATCAGCAGCCCCGGCACGGGGCCGGCCTGCGCCGCCCAGGTGCGGGCAGCGTCGAGGACGGGGTCCGCATCGATCGCCGGCCGTGCGGTCCGGGGGCGGTCCTGGCCGGCGTCCGTGCCCGGGTGGCCGGGCAGGGCGGGCGAGGCGGCGAGGTCGGCCGCGGCGCCGAGTGCGGCGGCGAGAGGCTCGAAGTGGGCGGGTCGGCCACCGATGCCGTGGAGGAAGCGGTTCACCGGGCCAGGCTAGTGCGACTGCTGCCCGTCGCCTCGAGGGGGACCGACAGGGGCAGTGTCCCCGCGAACGGGCCGGTCATGGCGAACAGATCGGCCCGGGCGTCGAGGGTGACGACGACGGTGCTGCCGTCCTCGGCCACGCGGGCGGTCATCCCGCCGAGCCCGGGCACGGCCTCCTGAGCACCGACGGCCGCGAGGTGTGCGCTGGCGGAGGCGGCGACGTCGTCGTCGGAGAGCACGACGCCCGGGTCCTCCCCCAGCCGGAAGCCGAGCTCCTCTGCCCCGGCGATGGCCGCCGAGTCCGCGAGCGACTGAAGGCGGCGGTGCTGCAACTGCACGGTGGTGACCGCGAGCATGACCAGCATGAGGGCCACGAGCACGGCGCACAGGCCGACGGTGAGGACGGTGGTCTGCCCGTCGTCGTGACCCAGGCGAGCGGTGAGGCGGCGGCGCATCAGAACCTCGGCACCGTCTGCCGGGCGTCGGAACCCACCGTCACGGGGGTCAGCGACCACGCTGCCGGCGTGAGGGGGACGGTCACCGCCACGTCCACCCGCACGGCGACGACCTCCCCCGGTTCGAGCGTGCCACAGCCGCCCTGGTCGCAGCCGACGGTCAGGTCGTACTGGCCGGCGCCCACGCCGTAGTCGGCGAGCGTGAGCTCGACGGTGGCGTGGGCGGCGCCTGCGCTGGGGTGATCGGCCTCGGCGACCACGGCCTTGACGGCCTGGTCAGCGGCAGCGACCGAGGCGAACGCCGCGGCCTGGACCTGGGAGACGTAGATCATCAGGTACACCACGGGGATCAGCAGGACGAGGGTGAGGCCCAGGAATTCGACCGTGGCCGCTCCCCGCTCGTCGCGGACGTCATTGACGGAACGCATGACCGCTCACCTCCACGGGGATCGGGCCCGGCAGGAACCCCAGGCCGGGCAGCGAGCTCGAGACCGTGACGCGCAGGACCGGGACCCCGTCCTGGCTGGTGAGCTCCGCGGCGACGTCGGCCCCGGACTGGCCGGGCACGCCGGAGGAGAGCAGCTCTCGAGCCCGCTGGACGCCGTCCTCGGGACTCCGGTCCGCGAGCGCCCCGTACCGGGCGCCGGCGGAGGCGGCGTCGATCATCACGTTGCGCGTGTGGATCACGACGCCGGCCTGGAGCAGCGCCGCGAAGAGCAGGACGACCAGGGTCATCACCATGGTGGACTCGGCCACCGCGGCGCCCCGGTCGTCCCGCCAGCGGACGCCCATGTGGACGCCACGGGGCACCGGCACGGCGTGGACAGCACCCCGGGGCATGCTCAGCCGCCCTGGGACACCTGGGAGATGGCCTGGTTGAACAGTCCCTGGAGCGCCGGCAGGGCGAGGGCCAGCAGGCCGGCCACGAGCACGGCGGACATGAGGGTGATCATCACCCAGCCGGGGACGTCGCCGCGCTCGTCGCGGACGTCGTCGTGGATGAGGGCGCGCAGGGCGGCCAGGACGGTGATGGCGTGGTGGTGGAGCATGGTCCCCTCCTCGGGTGGCCGGCCGCCCGTGCGGCCGGAGTGGATGGTGATCGTGGGTGGATGGATGGACTATTCAGTTGTGGGTCTTCAGAACCCCAGGCGCATCAGGGAGATGCCGGGGAAGACGGCGAAGATCACCGTGAGCGGGAGGATGCCGAACACGAGGGGGACCATCATCTGGATCTCCTTCCGGCCGGCGGCCTCCATGAGCTCGCGGCGACCCATCTCACGCACGTCCTGGGCCTGCGCGCGCAGGACGTCGGCGAGGGGCGTGCCGCGGTCGAGCGCGATGAGCACGCCCCCGATGAACCGTTCGACGGGGGCCAGCTGCACGCGCCGTCCCATGGCCTTGAGCGCCGCGGACAGCGACGCCCCGGCACGCATGTCGGCGAGCGTGGTGCGGAACTCGCCGGCCAGCTCCCCGCGCGCCGTCCCCGCGATGCGTTCGAGCGCTCCGGCGGCGCTCTCCCCCGCGCCCACCGAGAGCGCGAACAGCTCGGCCACGGACGGGAACTCGGAGAGGATGGCCTCGCGCCGCCGTCGCACCCGCAGGGAGAGCAGCTGCTCCCGGAGCAGGAACCCGGCCATGCCGCCGGCGATCACGAGGGCGACCCCCGTGATCACCGGCACGCGGCCCGTGACGGTGAGGCTGAGCGCGAGGACGGCCGCCACGGCGGCCCCCGCGGCCGCGCTCAGGACCTGCTGGGCACGGAAGTCCGTCGACGTGACCGCGAGCCCCGCGGCGGCCAGTTTGCGGTCGAGCGCCGCCCCGCCCGGGGAGATGCGCTGGACCCAGCCGACTCCGGCCTGCACCACGGGATCGAGGATGCGTCCCCACGTTCCCCAGGGCGAGGCGCCCGCACGTTCCTCCTCGAGGAGGCGGGAGGCCGGGATGTGGTGGCGCAGCTGCGGTTCGACCCGTTGCTCGAGGCTGGGGCGCCAGCCCACCGGCTGGGTGACCAGGATGAGGAGCAGTCCCGCCCCGAGGGTGAGGCCCAGGAGCGCAGCCCAGATCAGCGCGGACGTCATGCGAACACCCGCTTCTCCCGGGGCAGCGCGCCGATGCGGAGCATGACGCGGTAGCAGACGACGGAGGCCACCATGCCGGCGAGGAGCACGGCCCCGCCGGCGGCGGACCGATAGGCCGCGACCGCGGCGGGCTGGGTCCCCAGCAGCAGGAGCACGAGCCACGGGGCGCACACCGCCAACCGGGCCGCGTTCACGGTCCACGACTGCCGGGCCTCGAGCTCGGCGCGGATGCGGGCGTCCTGCCGGAGGAACTCGGAGAGGGTCTGCAGCAGACGGCCGATGTCGGCGCCGCCGACCTCGCGGGTCAGGCGCAGCGAGACCACCAGGCGGTCCGCGACGGGGTCGGCCATCCGGGCCTTGAGCCGGTCCAGTGCGTCCACGAAGCGGGCTCCGGCCCGGTAGTCCCGGGCGAACTGCTGGAACGGCTCGCGCAGCCCCTCCGGCCCGGTCTCCCCGAGCTGGATGAGCGCCTCCGGGAGAGTCAGGCCCGCGCGGATGGCCGACCGGGCGTGGTCGATCGCGTCCGGCCACAGCTCGCGCAGTGCCGTGGACCGCCGGCGGGCCTGCCAGGACAGCAGCAGCCAGGGCACGGCCGCGCCGAAGACGGCGAAGCACGCGGCGATGGTCCACGTACTGGTCAGCGACAGGACGAGCAGCCCGACCACGAGACCGCCGACGGCCATGGCGGACACGACGCCGGCCGGGCTGAGACGCTGGATGCCGGACTGGGCGATCAGCACACGCAGGCGCGAGTCGGGGCGGGCGGCCCCGGGTTTCTCCGTGGGAGGGGACCAGAGGGACCACCACAGCAGGAACAGGCCGCAGCCGAGCGCGAGCCCCAGCAGCGCGGCCATCAGCGCAGCCCCACCAGCTCGTGGACGTCCACGCCGCGACGGGCGAGCGCCTCGAACTCCAGGTTCGCACCCTCGTTGAGGCGCAGGTCGCCCTCGGCGTCACGCTGGAAGAGCGCCGACGTCTCGATGACCCCGCCCTCCACCCGTGAGCCGACGGTGAGGATCTCCCGCACCCGCCGGCGGCCCTGACGGTCGCGCTCGCAGTGCACGACGACGTCGATGCACGTGGCGACCGTCGGGACGACGAAGTCCCGGGAGATGTTCTCCCCGGCCAGCAGCGGCAGCGTGCAGAGCTTCGTGAGCGCGTCCGCGGCCGAGTTCGCGTGGATCGTGCACATGCCGGCCAGGCCGGAGTTCAGAGCGACGAGCATGTCCAGCGCCTCGGCCTCGCGCACCTCGCCGACGATCAGGCGGTCCGGGCGCATCCGCAGCGCCTCCTTGACGAGGCGGCGCAGCGGGATCTCGCCGTGGCCCTCCAGGTTCGGCTGGCGGCACTGCAGCCCGACGACGTCGCGCACCGGGATCTGCAGCTCGAAGATCTCCTCCACGGTGATCACCCGCTCCCGCGGGCCGATGGCCGAAGCCAGGCAGTTGAGCAGGGTGGTCTTGCCCGCCTGGGTGGCCCCGCTGACGAGGATGTTCATGCCCGCGTCCACGGCCGCGTCCAGGAAGCGGGCCGCCGTCGGAGTGAGGGAACCGCCCCGGACGAGGTCGTCCAGCCGGCGCGCCCGGGCGATGAACTTCCGGATGTTCACGGCCCAGTGCCGCCGCGTGATGTCGGGGATGGCCACGTGCAGGCGCGAACCGTCTGGCAGGGCCGCGTCGACGAACGGCATCGACAGGTCCAGCCGCCGGCCCGAGGACTTCAACATGACTTCGACGAGGTCCTGCACCTCCTCCTCGGTCAGGACGATGCCCGTCAGCTCGGAGCGGCCGGACCGCGCGCAGTAGACGGCGTCCGGCGCGTTCAGCCAGATCTCCTCCACGGAGGGATCGTCCATGAGCCGCTGGAGCGGCCCGAGGCCCGCGATGCGGTCGAACAGGTCCTGCCGCGCCGCCACGGGATCCTCCAGGTCCGGCAGCGAGCTGACCATCGCGCGGGACTCGTAGTCCGCGGCCGCGTCCTGGATGAGCGTCAGGACCCGGGCGTGCTCACGCTGCGGGTCGATGCCCTGCCGCCGGACGATCTCCCGGATCTCGTCCTCGAGAATGCGCACCGCATCCATGTGTCCCTCCTGTGCCCGATTCGGCGCCATCCCCAGCGCCGCACATGTCTCGATCAGGAAGATACCCCGTTCCGTCGATGCGTGTGGTCCAGGACACCATGACTGTGGACAACGTGGCGGCGGTCCCGTTCGACGGGGAGTTGTCCACAGGCCGCCCGAACCGCCATCAGGCCGTGGCAGGGTCGTCCCCAGGCGGCCGGACGGGCCGGTCGCCGGTCTCAGGAGGGAGGGGCGGGGATGGCCTGGAGCGTGCGGATCCTGGGCGGGGCCGCTCCCGAGACATGGCGGGTGGAGCACTTCCCCGCCGACGCGGACGAGCAGGACCGGGCGGTGCGGGAACGTTTTCCCGCCCGGTCGCTGCACCGGTGCGCTGCCGGGCCGCGCAGCGTGACGTACGCGGAACGGGTCGGGAGTGCACCGGCCCGGGGGCCGGAGCTCGCGGTGGTCACCGAGCACGGACCCGACGCCGGCCGCCTCGTCCCTCTGGGGGAGGGCGGGTTGAGCACGGGACGCGGTGGGGCGCGGCTGCTGCTGGACGACCCCTCTGCCCCGTCGCGGCCGATGCGTCTGCGGCTCGCGCCCACCGGGCTGCACGTCCACGACGGTCCTCGGGACACCGGACGCCTGTGGGACGGCCGCAGCCCGCTCCCTGTGGGCCGGACCGCCCTGGGCCTGGTCCGCGGGCCCGGGGCCGCCCTGCCGCGGCCGGTCACGCCGGAGCCGCCCGCCGTCGACCTCGGATCCCCACCGGCCCGGCAGTCCGTCGTGATCCCGCTGGTGGCGGCCCTGGGCCCGCTGGTGCTCGGGGTCGCCCTGGTCCTGATGATGGGCAACCCGGTGTTCCTGCTGTTCGGTGTGCTGTCCGTGACGGTGGCGCTGGTCATGCTGGCGATGCAGCGCCGTACCCGGCTGCGGCATGCGCGGCTGCTCGCCGCCCGCGCGGACGCGCTCGTGCGCCGGCGGGCTCAGGCGGCACTGAGCCCCGGTGCGGTGGCCCGCGCCGTCCGCTCCGGCGCGACGGACCGCTTCGGGCTGACGTCGGGGGCCGACGAGGCCGTGGCGGTCTCGTGGGGTTCCGGCGTCGGGGCGCTGTCCCTGTCGCGGGACGACCCGGACGAGGCATGGGTGGAGGCCGTCACGTCGCGGCGCACCGTGATGACGACGTCACCGCCGGAGTCGCGCGTCGTCGTGCTCGGGCCGCCGCGCGATGTGGCCGGGGCCTGCCGGTGGGCGGTGTTCCAGCTCCTGCGGCACGCGGTGGCCGCCGACGGCGCGTTCGTGGTGGAGGCCGGTGGAGTCCGCCGCACCTGGTGGTCGGGCGGGTCCGGCCCGCGGCTGCTGGTGTCGGCTCCTGAGGACGCGGCACTGGATCCGGCGTGGCGAGCGTGGCGGGCCGCCATCGGCGGCGACGCGGGGACGACGCCCACGGCCCGGGCGGATCTGCCCTGGACGCGGTACGACTTCACCGGGCCGTCGCCTGCGCCGGGGGACGCCGTCGTCGACCTGCGCGGGCGCACCGTCGTGGTCCCGGCCGAACAACAGCGCTTCGAGGACGTGACCGCCGACGGCCTCGCCGACGGCACCCTGGTCGCCTGGCTGACCGAGCTGGCCGACGACGTCGTGGACCTCGGCCTGCTGCCCGCCGACGACGGCGACGGCACGCTCACACCACCGGGGCAGGTGGGCGCCCGCGATGCCGTCGACGGGCTCACCGTGACCCTCGCCCGTAGCGGCGACGAGACGGGCGTCGTCGAGATGGACCTGGCCGCCGACGGGCCGCACCTGCTCATCGCGGGCACCACGGGATCCGGGAAGTCGGATCTCCTGCTGTCCCTCCTGCTGGGGGCCGCGGCGCACCACCCGCCGGCCGAGGTCGCGTTCCTGCTGCTGGACTTCAAGGGCGGTGCGTCGTTCGGTCCGCTGGGCGCGCTCCCCCACACGATGAGCCTGGAGACCAACCACGTGGGAACGGCCTCGTTGCGGGCGCTGAGCGCCATCCGGGCGGAGCTGCATCGCCGCGAGGCCCTCTTCGCGGAGGCCGGGGTCAGCGACTATCCCGGCTTCCGCCGCCGCCATCCGGACGCGGCGCTGCCTCGGCTCGTCGTGGCGATCGACGAACTGCGCGTGCTCGTGGACGACCACCCGGACGCAGCCGCCGTCCTGCAGCGTCTGGCCGCCACGGGCCGTTCCCTCGGCTTCCACCTCATCCTGGCCACGCAGCGGGCCACGGGTGCGGTGGGCTCGGACCTGCGCTCGAACCTGGGCAGCACGATCGCCCTGCGCACCGCGACGGAGCAGGAGTCGTGGGACCTCGTGGGCACGGCCGCCGCGGCCCGGCTCGACCCGCGTCGCCCCGGCTCCGCGATCCTCTCGACGGCGGGGCGCCCGACGGTCTCGTTCCGCGCATCCCAGTGGACGGTCGACGGCGGCACGCCCGTGTGGCGGCGGCTGGGCGAGGCCGCGGCCGCCCCGGCCGTCGCCCCCTGGGAGGCCGTCGTCTCGGTCCTGGTGGAGAACTACGCGGCGGGTGACTGGCCCACACCCCCGCCCGTGGTCACCCCCGCCCTGCCGGAGCGCTGGGTGCCGGACCGCGCTCGCCGGGCCGAGGCCACGGCCCTGGCCCTGCTCGACGACGCGGCCCACGGCCGGCACCGTCCCTGGCGGTGGCCGACCGGCGCGGAGGGACGCACGGCATGGATCGTCGAGGCCGCGGGCGGTCGCGCGGAGACGCTGGCCGCCGTCGTCGAGGTGGCGCTGCGCAGCGGCCGGCCGGTGGCCGTGCTGGACGGCACCGGGGAGGCCGCGACGGCCGCGCGGTCCGGGACGCCGGTGCTGACCCCGGACGCCGAGGGGGCCGGTGAGGCCGTCCTGGCCCGCCTGCGCGAGCTCGCGGCCGCGGGCGGCACGGCGGTGATCACGGGCTGGAACGCGTGGTCCGGCCTGCGCGTCGGGGACACCTACCGCACGGTCGAGGAGGACGTGCACGACTGGCTCGGCCGTCCGGCGGCCGCCGGGCTGCGGTTGGCGGTGTTCGGCGGCCGAGAGCTGGCGACGGGCCGGCTGCTGCTGCACCTGCCCCACCGCTTCTTCGTGCCGGCCGGGACGAACGCCGAGCACCGGCTCATCTGGCCCCGGCTGACCGAGGTCGAGCCCCTGCCGGGGCGGGCCGTGCACATCAGTCCCGCCGTCCCCGAACCCGGCATGCCCTGCCAGCTCGCGTCTCCCGCCCCGGCGTGACCGCACTGACGGCGATTCCCGTGTGACCGCAGCGGAACGGTGGACTCAGCTCCGACGTCCACCCGGCGAGACGTTCTCCCGTCCTCCGTCGAACGTGGATGCCGTGGTCGAGGTCGCCAGGAGCAGTCGGACAGGGCGCCCCTTCGTCGCCGTACGTCCGAAGCGGCCGCGGCATCGTCCGGCGAAGACGTCCCGAAGGTCGCAGGACGGATGAGGCCAGGAGGCCGCTGGCCGCTCCTGCCTCGAGCAGCCCCGTGACCGATCGCACGAGTGCCTCGGCACTCATGCAGAAGATTCCTCGCCGCTCGCTCGCGCAGTCTCCGACCGCGCGACGTGAAGACTGAGACGGTGCTGTCCTGGGGCCGCCGAGACGAGAACCCAGGGCACCAGTCGGGGAAGCACTGCGCTTGCCCTCCACGCAATGAGCGCCAACTCACCCGTGGCGACAGACGCGAGCCACCTCACGTCTTCGCCCCCGCTCACACACCCCCACGATGGGGCAGCCGCTCACCGCGGTCTACGCTCTGACCCATGGCGCAGATCATCCTCTTCCACCACGCCCTCGGTCTCACGGACGGCGTGCGCGCGCTCGCCGACCAGATCGCCGCCGGCGGTCACACGGTCCACACCCCTGACCTCTACGACGGCCGCACCTTCGCCACCGTGGACGAGGGTGTCGCCCACGCCCAACAGATCGGCTTCGAGGAGATCGGCCGGCGCGGCATGCGGGCGTGTGCCCAGCACCAGGAGGCCTCCGTCGTCGCGGGCATCAGCATGGGTGTGATGCCCGCCTGGCGTGCCGCCCAGGTGGTCCCCGGCTTCCGCGCGTGCATCGCCATGGCCGGCGCCGAGGCCCTCGACGCCTACGCCCCGCTCTGGCAGCCCCACACCGCCCTGCAGATCCACCTCGGCACCCGCGACCCCTGGGCCCTCGAGGGCGACCTCGAGACCGCCCGCTCCTACGCGGCCACCGCCGAGCACCCGGACCGCCCCGCCGACCTCTTCGAGTACGACACGGAGCGGCACCTGTTCATGGACTCCTCCACCGCGGACTTCGACGCGGACCTCACCGCCGTGCTGGTCCGCCGCATCCACGAGCTCCTGGCCTGATGCGCGGAGCAGGCCCAGCTCAGGCGGAGCGCCGCCCGCGCGCCACCGTCGCCAGGGCGGCCAGCAGCACGAGCACGAAGCCCGCGGCCGCCGCGAACACGTAGCCCGCGGACGGGGCCATGCCGTCGATGAACACGCCGGCCAGCGGGGCGCCCATGGCGGCGCCGGCGGTCATGGCCGAGCCGTAGAAGCCCATCGCCTCGCCACGCCGCTCCTCCACCACGAGGTGCGAGAGCCGGGACGAGGCCGAGGCCAGGGTCGGCGCCGTCAGCAGGCCCGAGGGGATCGAGGCCAGCGCGAGCGCCCACACCCCGTCCACGAGCGCGAGCGGCACCGTCGCCACGGCGAACAGCGCCATCAGCAGGTACGGGTGCACCTGGCGGCCCCAGGCCCCGTAGAACAGCCCGCCCACGGCGGAGGCGCCGCACCAGAACGCGTACACCAGACCCACCGACGCCGCGGCGCCCTGCGACTCCAGCTCGGCCACCATCGAGACCTCGGTGCCGACCATGACGATCCCGGCCGCCATCGACACCACGAGCACGCCGAGCACCTCCGACCCAACCCAGGAGAAGTGGCTCCGCCGCCACTGCCGCAGCCGCTCGGCCCGGGCCCGGCGCGGCGCCGTCGTCGGCCCGGAGCCGTCCGCGGCGATGACGGGCAGCGACCCGGTGACGAGGGGGATGGCCTCCGTGATGGCCGGCAGCGCGCCGGTGGCCAGGCTGGGGGCGGCCATCTCCACGTGCATGGGCGCGGCGGTCACCGCCTGGGCGATCGCCTCCTGACGGTCCTGCTCCTCGGTGTAGGGATCCTCGGTCGCCGGTCCGACGACGGCCAGCTGACTCGACCGTGTCGGCGGGTTGAACCACATCAGCAGGATGCCGCCCAGCGCGCTGGAGAGGCCGACGATGGTCAGGCCGAGGGCACTCGACCACGTGGCCGCGACGACGGCGCCCAGCGCCGGGCCCATCATGAAGATCGTCTCCGTGACGATGGAGTCCAGGGCAAACGCCGTCTGCCGGTCCTTGCCGTGGGTGAGCACGCCGAGTCCCTGCCGGACGACGGAGAAGATCGGCAGTGAGAACACGCCGCCCAGGAACACGGCCAGGAGCATCGGCCAGAACGGCAGCCACGGGACGATCGGCCAGATCACGGCCTCCGCGATCACGGAGGGCAGCAGTGCACGGCGCAGCCCCTTCGCGTCCACCACGCGGCCCCGCCACGGCGAGCCCACCGCGATGCCCAGCGTCATCGCCGCCCCGGCCAGGCCGGCCTGGCCGTAGCCCAGGCCCAGCGTGAGCGCCACGTGGAGGGTGAGGATCACCCCGGCCGCGGTGTGCGGGAAGCGGGCGATGAACCCCACCGCCAGCAGATGGCGGATCCGAGGGTCCTGCAACAGCCGTCCGTACGCTCCGAAGTCCACCGTCGAATCCTATGGGAGGCGTCAAGGCACGCCCCGGAGGCGCCGCCGAGACGGCCGCGCGCTCGGCGGACTCAACCGTTGCTGCGCCGGTCCTTGGCCCGGATCAGGTCGAGGGCGATGGCCGTGCCGAGCACGGCGCAGCGCACCACGGGCGGCATGCCGGGGTCCAGGCGCATCTCGTACCGCGAGCGCCCGGCCAGGGCGTTCATGACACCTCCGAATTGCGCGGTCACGCGGGCGATCGGCCGCTGCCCCACGGTCATGGTGTAGTCGTGGTCCCACAGGTCGCCGGTCACCGCGAAGCACGTGCCGTCCACGACCTCGACGCTCACGGACGTCCGCAGGAACGCGATCTGGCGGACGAGGTTGGCGAAGGGCAGCCCGTCGGCGTCCAGGATCGCGAAGCGGTCGCGGCCGAACGTGGCCGGGTCGGCGAGGCGGAAGAGCACGCGGCCGTCGTCACCGTCGACCACGTCGAAGCTGCGGTTCCCCATCAGCATTCGGCCCAGTCCGCCGCCCGTGGTGACCACCGAGACGACGGTGCGCCCGTCCGGGTCCGTCACCTGGATGTCGTTGGACAGCAAGCTCGACACCTGCTGCAGGGTGAGGACGTCAGTGTGGGCGAGGCGACCGGCGTCGAAGGCGGGGCTCATGGGACCAGCCTGCCGTGTCGGGCCCTGCGGAATATTCAGGACGGGGCGGCTCGTTGTGCGGTATAGTTCATTTTTGAAGAACACGGCGACGGCGCGGCCGGCACCGTGAGACCCGCCCCCGGGCACACTGAGGAGCACACCATGCAGTTCGGCGTCTTCACGATCGGCGACATCACCGCCGATCCGACGAACGGGACCGCCCCCACCGAGCATCAGCGGATCAAGGACACCGTCAAGATCGCCCGCCACGCCGAGCAGGCGGGCTTCGAGGTGTTCGCGACCGGCCAGCACCACAACCCGCCCTTCGTGGCCCCGGGCAACCCGCCCACGCTGCTGGCCTACCTGGCCGCGCAGACCGAGACCCTCCAGCTCTCCACGGCGACGACCCTGATCACCACCATGGACCCGGTGCGTCTGGCCGAGGACTACGCGTACCTGCAGCACCTCGCCGACGGTCGCGTGGACCTGACGATGGGCCGCGGCAACACCGGCCCCGTGTACCCGTGGTTCGGCAAGGACATCCGCCAGGGCATCCAACTCGCCGTGGAGAACTACAACCTCCTCTACCGCCTGTGGCATGAGGAGACCGTGGACTGGAGCGGCAACCACCGCACCCCGCTGCTGGACTTCACCCTCACCCCGCAGCCCCTGGACGGCGTCGCCCCCTTCGTGTGGCACGGCTCCATCCGCTCTCCCGAGATCGCCGAGCAGGCCGCCTACTACGGCGACGGCTACTTCCACAACAACATCTTCTGGAACAAGGAGCACGTCATCCAGATGGTGCGCCTGTACCGCCAGCGCTACGAGTACTACGGCCACGGCAAGGCCCATCAGGCGTACGTGGCCCTGGGCGGCCAGGCCTACATGGCGAAGAACTCGCAGGACGCCGTGGCGGAGTTCCGCCCCTACTTCGACAACGCGCCGGTCTACGGCCACGGCCCGTCCCTCGAGGACTTCTCGAGGATGACGCCCCTGACGGTCGGCTCGCCGCAGCAGGTCATCGAGCGCACGCTCACGTTCCGCGACTGGGTGGGCGACTACCAGCGTCAGATGTTCCTCATCGACCACGCCGGCCTGCCCACGGACACCGTCCTGCGGCAGATCGACCTCTTCGGCGAGGAGGTCCTGCCCGTGCTGCGCAAGGAGTTCGACGCTCTGAAGCCGGACGACGTCCCGGCGGCCCCGACCCACGAGTTCCTCGTGGCACGCGCCCGCCGCGGCGAGGCTCCCGTGCCCGGCGGCAAGGAGGGATCGCAGGCCCAGCTCGACCGCGCGGCGGCCGCCGAGCAGCGCGCCACCGCCGATGCCGCGAAGGGCGGTGCCGCGCAGTGACCACCCCCGGCGCCCCCGATGCCTCCGCCCCGTTCACGCCGCAGGCCCGGCACCTCGCCGTGGTCTCCGGCGGGTCCGGGGACCCGTCCCAGACCCGCATGCTCGCCGAACGCATGGCGGAGTCCGCCTCGGCGGCGCTCTCCGAGCACGGCGTGGTCCCGCAGATCCACCTGATCACGCTGCGGGAGCTCGCCGTGGACATCGCGCAGGCCCTGGTGACCTTCGCCATCTCCCCGGCCCTGCGCGCCGCCCTGGACGAGGTCGCCCAGGCCGACGCCGTCATCGCGGTCTCGCCCACGTACAAGGCCTCCTACTCGGGCCTGTTCAAGTCCTTCTGGGACCTCGCGGAGCCCACGTCCGTCGTCGGGGTGCCCGTGCTCCTCGGCGCCACCGGCGGCACCGCCCGCCACTCGCTCATGATCGACACCGCCATGCGGCCGCTGTTCGCCTACCTCAAGGCCCGCATCGTGCCGACCGCGGTCTTCGCGGCCTCGGACGACTGGGGCGAGGCGGCCGGCGTGCAGGCCTCGATGCGGACCGACCCGCTGCAGTCCCGCATCCGGGCCGCCGGACGCGACCTGGCCGAGATCACCCTGAGCCGCCCCCCGCGGGCACGCGCCGCCGCGCCCGCGGACATCGACCTGGAGGTGACCCCCTTTGAGCAGCTCCTCAACCCCGGCCCCTGAGCCCGCCGCGCAGGACGCGGCGCCGGCGGAGCCCGACGGCGGCTGGTTCGGCTCCGCATCGGAGGCGCACCGCCCGGTGGACCCGCCCAAGCGCGCCTGGCGCGCCTACTTCGAGGCCACCCAGATGCTCACGGAGGTGGTGGAGCGCCGCCTGAAGCAGGACTGCGGCATGTCGCTGGCCGACTACAACCTGCTGCTGCTCCTCTACGAGTCCCCCGAGGGCCGGCTCCGGCTGGGAGAGCTGGCGTCCCGGATGGTCTTCTCCCCGTCGCGCATCACCTACCAGGTGAAGACGCTCGTGGCCCGCGGCCTGATCGACCGCCGCCCGGTGGCCTGTGACCGGCGGGGCTTCGAGGCCGTCCTCACCGACGAGGGCCGGTCCGCCTTCCGGCGCGCCGCGATCGAGCACGCCCGGCAGGTGGACGAGCTCTTCCTCGGCGACCTGGCGCCGGGCGAGGCGGAGTCCCTCACCCGGATCTTCTCCCGCCTGGGGCGGCGGCTCGAGGGGCTGTGCTGACCGCGTCCCCACCTGGCCGGGGCCGCCCCGGGACGTGACGAGGCCCGGTGATCCGTGCGGGATCACCGGGCCTCGTCGTGTCGTTCGGGGCGGAATCGATCAGCCGACCAGCTGACCGCCCAGGGTCACGGTGGCGTCCGTGGCGGCGCCGGCGGCGTCGACCACGGTGACCACCACGGAGCCGCCCGCGGGCACCTCGGCCGGCACGGGCAGCCAGGCGCGGTACTCGCCGGTGAGGTCCAGGCCGTCCTGGCCGAGGACCGTGCCGTCGGCGTCGTAGGCCGTGACGGTGACGGAGGCGAAGCCGCCCTGATCCGTCTGCGCGACCACCTGGGTGCCGTAGGCGACACCCTCGGCGGGCGCGGCCACGACGTCGGTCACGCCCGGCGCAGCGGCCTCGGCGACCGGGGCCTCAGCAGCGGGGGCCGCCTCGGCGGCCTCCTCCTCCGCGGCGGCCTCGGCGCGGGCCTTGAGCTCGGCCGCGATGGCCTCCTCCTCAGCCGGCGTGAACTCGGTCAGCTCGGACTCGTCCACGGCGGGCTCGCCGCCGGTGGGCAGGTCCTCGTCGGCCACGGGGCCCGCGACGTCGGCGATCGCCGGGGCGGTCTCGGCGGCCGGAGCGGTCTCCGCGGCCGCGGCGGTCTCGGCGGCGGGCGCCGCGGAGGCGTCCAGCGCGTCGAGGGACTCGACCGGGACCATGATCGAGGACATCGCCTGGGCGTCGCAGCCCACCACGTTGCCCTCGGCGTCGAAGGTCACCGGGGCGATGCCCGAGATGACCCCGACCACCCGCTGCTGGGCGTCATAGACGGCCCCGCCCGAGTCGCCGGCGTAGGTCGAGGCGGTGTCGAGGGCAACCTGATCCGCGTACGCGTCGTCGCAGACCGTGGCGGCCTCGAAGGTCTGCGTGTGGGACACGGTGTTCGGCGCGCCCAGCGGCACGGACGAGCCGTGGGTGTAGACGGTCTCGCCCACACCGATGGACGAGGCCGGCCGCGTGGACCAGTCGCCCACGACGTCGACGTCGTCGGCCAGGGCCACGCGGACCGCGTCCACGCCCGAATCGCCGGGCAGTGCCGAGACGGTGCCGATCGCGGTGCCGTCGACGTCGCGGACGGTCGAGCCGATCTGCCATTGGCCCGCACCACAGTGGGCCGCGGTGTAGGCGGTGGCGTCGTCGACGATGGTCAGACTGCACGCCCCGGCCGGCGCGGTGATCGCCGAGCCCTGGGTGAGCGTGGTCTGCGCGAGGGCGGGGCCGGCACCGGCCACCACCACCGCGCCCAGCGCCGCGGTGGCGACGCCGGTCAAGGTTCTGGTTCTCATGGGTACTCCTCGGAGGATGGGAGGCATGGGGCCGGCGCGCGGCGCACGGCCTCCAGGATGGGGTGGGGCCACCACGGGCCCTCCCCTCCCCCTCAACGGTACCGGACAGGCCGGGCGACCGATCAGGGTCGGCGGACCGTGATCTCCACGGAGTCGGCCCGCTCGGCCAGCAGCGGCAGGTCTGCCAGGAGGGTCTTGAGCGTGGCCGTCATCAGGCGCACCCCGGCCGCGTCGGCGTCCCGGGTGGGCATCGCGACGATCTGCAGCTCGGGCCCGGCCCCGCCTCCGTTCATCACCGCGCCGGAGCCCGTGTGCGTGGCCACCCCCGACCCGGGTGCGAGGCCCAGGTTGAGCAGGTTCGGGACCAGGTCGGCGACCTCGGCGATCTCGTCCGCGATCTCCTGGTCCCGATAGGCGGGGGTCCACTCCCTCTGCTGGGCGAGCGACCACACGGCCGGGCGTCGCACCACGTACGTGTGCTCGGCGCCGGCGTCGATGACGACGAGCTCACAGCCCTCGTCCACGGCGGACAGGCAGGCACGCGGCAGCCACACGGCCACGGGTCGGGCGACCGGGTTCCATGCCGTCAGCGCGGGCACGTTCGTGAACACCGGCAGCGCCTGCCGGCCGTCCGGCGCGCGCATGGTCACGAGGGCCACGTCCGCGGCCTTGTCCCCGTGCGCCGCGACGTCGTGCTCGTGACCGGTGTGGTCGGCGTGGTCGTGGACGTCGTCCTCGTCCACGGCAAGGGTGGGCACGACGGCGGCGAACACGCGGATGCGCGCGAGCACCTCCGTCACCTCCCGCTCACCGGCGGAGCCGTCCGTCAGGGCCGACATGACGGCGGTCCACTCGGCCGGGCTGGTGCCGTCGTCCTCGTCGAACACGTGCAACGGGTTCGCGGAGCCGTCCACGCCGGGGCCGGAGAGGTCACGGCCCTGCCACGGGACGCCCGCGGTGTCCGCGGTGTTCTCGCCCGCGGTCTTCTCCCGCATGCGGTCGAGTGCGGCCCGGATGTGCCCCGGCAGCTCCCGGGCCGCCGGATGCGGCACCGCGACCGTCTCGTCGATCGGACCGAGCCCGTCGTCGCGGGCCAGGCCGCCGTCGTCGTGCGAGCCCGTCACGGGGCGACCGGGCCGGGCTGCTCGGAGCGCGCCTGCTCCACCGTGGCGCCGCCGGCGACGGCCAGCGCCTGCTCCAGGCTGAAGCGGCCGGCGTACAGCGCCTTGCCCATGATCGCGCCCTCGACGCCCTGGCCGGTCATGGCCGCGAGCGCGGCAACGTCCTCGAGGGAGGAGATGCCGCCCGAGGCGACGACCGGCTTCGCGGTCTTCGCGCAGACCTGGGCGAGCAGCTCCGTGTTCGGCCCCTTGAGCGTGCCGTCCTTCGTGACGTCGGTGACCACGTAGCGGGCGCAGCCGGCGTCCTCGAGGCGGTCCAGCACCTCCCAGAGGTCGCCGCCCTCCTTCGTCCAGCCACGGGCGGCGAGCGTGGTGCCGCGCACGTCGAGGCCCACGGCCACCCGGTCGCCGAAGCGCTCGATGACGCGCGCGGTCCAGTCCGGGTCCTCGAGGGCGGCGGTGCCCAGGTTCACCCGCGCCGCACCCATCTCGAGGGCGTTCTCGAGCGATGCGTCGTCGCGGATGCCACCGGACAGCTCGATCTTCACGCCGATCTCCTCCACCACACGGCGCATGACCTCGCGGTTGTCACCGCGACCGAAGGCCGCGTCCAGGTCCACGAGGTGGATCCACTCCGCGCCGGCGCGCTGCCAGTCCAGGGCGGCGGTCACCGGGTCGCCGTACGAGGTGGCGCTGCCGGCCTCGCCCTGGACGAGGCGGACGGCCTGGCCGTCCTGGACGTCGACGGCGGGCAGCAGCTCGAGTGCGGGGGCGTTCGGGGTCATGGGGTTCCTCTCGGGTGGGGCGGCCGGCGCGATCAGGCGCCGACGGTCAGGAAGGAGGCGGCGATGGCCATGCCGGCCAGCACGAGGACGATCACGATGGCCCACAGCGGCGCCTTCTGCGTGCGCATGGACCAGGCGGCGCCGAGCAGCAGCCCGCCGAGGGCGAGGTACAGGACGGACCAGTAGGGCATCAGAGGGTCTCCAGCCAGTTGCGCAGCAGCTGCAGCCCGGCGTCCCCGGACTTCTCGGGGTGGAACTGCGTGGCCGACAGGGGGCCGTTCTCCACGGCGGCGATGAAGTCCGCGCCGTGGTGCGCCCAGGTGACCTGGGGCGGACGCATGGCGGAGATCGTCTGGTCGAACTCCCAGTCGAGCACGCCGTAGGAGTGGACGAAGTAGAACCGCTCGTCCTCGATGCCCGCGAAGAGGGCGCTGCCCTCGGGCGGCCGGACGGTGTTCCAGCCCATGTGCGGCAGGACCTCGGCGGGCAGCTCGGCGACGACACCCGGCCACTCGCCCATGCCTGCGGTGCGCTCGCCGTGCTCGACGCCGGCGTCGAAGAGGATCTGGTGGCCCACGCAGATGCCGAGGACGGGTCGGCCCCCGGCCACGCGGCGGCCGATCCAGCGGGTGCCGCCGACCTCCGTCAGGGCCCGCATCACGGACGCGTACGCCCCGACGCCGGGCACGAGCAGCCCGTCGGCCTCCTGCACGGCCTGCGGATCGCGCGTGAGCTCGACCTCCGCGCCGGCCCGCTCCACGGCACGCAGCGCCGAGTGCACGTTGCCCGAGCCGTAGTCCAGGACGGCGACGCGCGGCCGCACACCGGGGACGGTGGTGGGGCGGGCCATCAGAGGGCGCCCTTGGTGGAGGGCACGCCGGTCATGCGGGGGTCGTCCTCGACGGCGGCGCGCAGGGCGCGGGCGAAGGCCTTGAACTGCGCCTCGACGATGTGGTGCGGATCCCGGCCCCGCACGACGTCCATGTGGAGGCAGATCGCCGCGTGGTACGTGATCGACTCGAACACATGGCGGGTCATGGAACCGGTGAAGTGCCCGCCGATGAGGTGGTACTGCTGCCCCTCGGGCTCGCCCTCGTGCACGAGGTACGGCCGGCCGGAGACGTCGACGACGGCGCGCGCCAGCGCCTCGTCCAGCGGCACGGACGCCTCGCCGAAGCGGCGGATGCCGGACTTGTCCCCGAGCGCGGTCTTGAGCACCTCGCCCAGGGTGATGGCGACGTCCTCGACCGTGTGATGCACGTCGATGTGCGTGTCCCCGGTGGCACGGACCGTCAGGTCGATCTGGGAGTGCCGGGACAGCGCGGTGAGCATGTGGTCGTAGAACGGCACGGTGGTGGAGATCTCAGCGCGGCCGGTGCCGTCCAGATCCATCTCGACGTACACGTCCGACTCGCTCGTGGTGCGCGTCATGCGCGCACGGCGTCCGGAGATCAGCTCGGCTGCCACGGGTCCTCCTCGGGCTGGGTCCGCACCGGTCCGGGACGGGTGCGGGGGGGATGCGGGTGCGCGCGGCCGGTGCCGGCGGGCCGGGGCGCCGCGCGCGCTGTCCCCATCCTAGGGAGCCGGGCGGACGCCCAGACTCCGGTGACGCCTCAGGACCGGTGCCCGGTCTCGCCGAGGACCTCCTCGAGAGCGGTGAGGAACGCCGTCGTCTCCGGCTCGGTGCCGGCGGTGACGCGCAGGTGGTGCGGGATGCCGACGTCCCGCACGAGGACGCCGCGGTCGAGCAGGCGGCGCCACACGTCGGAGGCGTCCTCGAGGTGACCGAAGAAGACGAAGTTCGAGTCGGACACCGAGGGCCTCAGTCCCAGGCCGCGCAGGGTGGAGACGATGCGGTCGCGCTGGGCCTTGATGTCCTCCACGGTGCGCAGCAGCGCGTCCACGTGGTCGAGGGCGGCCTCCGCCGTGGCCTGCGTGACCGCGGAGAGGTGGTACGGCAGGCGCACCAGGCGCAGGGCGTCGGTGACGGCGGGGTCCGCGGCCAGGTAGCCCAGGCGCGCGCCGGCCAGGGCGAACGCCTTGGACATGGTGCGCGTGACGATCAGCCGCTCGCGGCCGGGCAGGAGGGTGAGGGCGGAGCGGGTGCCGGCGAGGGCGAACTCCGCGTAGGCCTCGTCCATGACGACCATCGCGCCGGGCCCGCCGGCGGCCTCGTTCTGCGCCTGCGCGGCGTACACGGCCTCGATGGTCGCCAGGTCCAGGGCCGTGCCCGTCGGGTTGTTGGGGGAGGCCAGGAAGACGACGTGCGGACGGTGCTCCCGCACCATGGCCGCCGCGTGCTCGGCGCTGAGGGTGTGGTCCGCGGCGCGGCCGCCGTCCACGAACACGGTGTCCGTGCCGCCGGCCAGCAGCGGGTACATGGAGTACGAGGGCAGGAAGCTCAGCAGTGTCCGCCCGGGGCCGCCGAAGGCCTGGAGGATCTGCTGCAGGATCTCGTTGGAGCCGTTGCCGGCCCACACGTGGTCCGCCGTGAGGCCGTGGCCGAGGTAGCCGGCGAGCGCGCGTCGCAGGCCCGTGAACTCGCGGTCCGGGTAGCGGTTCAGCCCCCCGGCGACGGCCGCGACCCGCTCGGCGATGGCGGTGGCGACCTCCTCCGGCACCGGGTGCGTGTTCTCGTTGGTGTTGAGCATGTACGGCACGTCCAGCTGGGGGGCGCCGTAGGGGCTCAGGCCGCGGAGGTTCTCGCGCAGGGGCAGAGAGCTGAGGTCGGTCATGGCCGCCAGTCTAGGAACCCTGGAGGGCGAGGCCCGCCGTGCGTCACCGCGTGGCCGGGACGAACAGCTCCTCGCCCGGGGCGGGGGCCCGGCCCTCGAGCCCGTTGAGCTCGTCGATCGTGGCGATCACCTCGTAGACGTCCGCCTCCGGCGCCACCGTGGTGGCGATGGTCCACAGGCTGTCCCCGGGCATGACCGTGACGGACTGGGTGGCGGGTCCCGCGGTGTCCGCGGACACCGCGGCGGGCGACAGCAGCACACCCAGGAAGAAGGCGGCCGCCAGCGTGGCGGCCACGGCCGCGGCGATCACGGGGATCCCTCGCAGGACGAGGCGGCCGCGGCGGGTCAGACGGATGGTGGCCGGACGCGGCCGCGCCGTCGCGGGCGAACCGGCGAACTGGGCGGTGGTGAGCGTCATGGTGTCCTCCTCCGGGGCGGATGCCCTCCAGGCTATCGAACATCTGTTCGAATCCGTTCGAATCCCTTTCTAGCACAGGTGTTCGAGACACGCCACGAACAAATCGAACATATCTTTGAAGGAGAGGCGGCTCTCCTCTAGGCTCGAGGCGATGCACGGACGCCCCGGAACGCCCCCGGGGATCGCCAGGACACAGGCAACCAGCGGGGGCGGACACGGTAAGCGTCCGGACGGCAGCCGGACGCCGGAACATGAGGCCGGCCACCATCACCCCCGGGAGAACGGACGGCAGCCATGAGCACCACCGACGATCAGCCGGCGGCGCGCGCGCCGCTCACCGACCGCCAGCGGCGGATCGTGCAGACCATCCGGGACGCGATCGCCGACCACGGCTACCCGCCCTCCATGCGCGAGATCGGCGATGCCGCGGGCCTGGCCTCGCTCTCCTCCGTCACGCACCAGCTGGGCCGTCTCGAGCGGCACGGCTACATCCGGCGCGACCCCGGACGCCCGCGTGCCCTCGAGGTGCTGCTCGACGTGGACGGCACCCCGCTGGGCGACGCCGCCTCCCCCGCCGCTGCGCCGTCGTCGCGGGTCACCGCGATCCCCGCGTGGCACACCGGCGCAGACGAGGCGGACAGCGTGCCGGTCCCCTGGGTCGGCCGCATCGCGGCGGGCGGCCCGGTCCTGGCTGAGCAGCAGGTCGAGGACGTCATGGCGATCCCGCGACGCCTTACGGGCGAGGGCGAGCTGTTCATGCTGCGCGTCACGGGCGACTCGATGGTGGACGCCGCGATCTGCGACGGCGACTGGGTGGTGGTGCGCCGGCAGGAGACGGCGGAGAACGGCGACATCGTCGCGGCCCTGCTCGACGACGAGGCCACCGTGAAGACCTTCCGCCGCCGCGACGGGCACACCTGGCTCCTCCCCCAGAACACGGCCTACGAGCCCATCCTCGGCGATCACGCCACCGTGATGGGGCGCGTCGTCACGGTCCTGCGCTCACTCTGACCCGCTCCCTCCGACCGGGCCGACGGCCCGAGGCCGAGCGAGGTCAATCGCCCGAGGCGAGCCGTGCCAGCACCCCGCGGACGACGTCGCGGTCCGTGGTGCGCCAGAAGTCCGGCAGGGCGCTCGTGATGTAGCCGCCGTACCGCTCGGTGGCCAGGCGGGGGTCCAGCACGGCCACCACGCCGCGGTCCGTCACGGAGCGCACGAGGCGCCCGGCGCCCTGGGCCATGCGCACGGCCGCATGCGTGGCGGAGATCCGCATGAACCCGTTGCCGCCGTGCCGGGCGACGTCCCGGGTGCGGGCCTGGGAGAGCGGGTCGTCCGGCCGCGGGAACGGGATGCGGTCGATCACCACGAGCCGCAGCGAGTTCCCCGGCACGTCCACGCCCTGCCACAGGCTCATGGTCCCGAACAGGGACGTGTCCGGCTCCTCGGAGAACTGGCGCACGAGGGCGGAGAGGGTCGCGTCCCCCTGGCACAGGATCGTGGTCTTCGGCCCGAGCCGACGGCGCATCTCGGCGGCGGCGTCCTCGGCCGCCCGGCGCGAGGAGAACAGGCCGAGGGCCCCGCCCCGCGACGCCCTCAGGAGCGCCTCGAGCTCATCCAGGGACTCGGGCGAGGCCGTCCGGCCGGGCCGGGGCAGGTGCCGGGCCACGTAGAGCACCCCCTGACGCGGGTAGTCGAAGGGGCTGCCGACGTCGAGGGCCTCGAACTTCGGGGCGTCCGGGCCGGCCAGGCCCACGTCGCCGGCCACCGAGTCGAACCGGCGCTCCCCCGAGCCCACGGTGAGCGTGGCGGAGGTGAGCACCGTCGTCGCCTTGCCGAACAGGCCCTCCCGCAGCTTGCCGGCCACCGAGAGCGGGGCCACGTAGAGCTGGGGCGGGTCGGTCTCGTCCCCCGGCTGCCAGCCCACGCCGGGCTCGAAGTGGCCGGGGCGGGTGGCCCACAGCACCTCGGGGAAGTCGGCCTCGGGCCGGGCCGCGAGCATGCGCTCCACCACCTCGAGGACCTCGAGGATCCGCGAGCGCGCCATCTGCCGTCCGCCGTCGGCATCGGCCTCCTTGTCCTTGTCCTGGCCGAGGTCGGACAGGCACTGACGCGCGGCGGTGAGGACGCCGGTGAGGGCCTGCTCCTGCACCTCGTCCGGGCCCGCGGCGATCAGGCCGGACGGGGTGTCCGTGAACGCGCGGTCCAGGGCCGCCCCGGCCTCGATCAGGTCCTCCACGGCCACCGTGGTGTGGCGGCGCAGCGAGGTGGCCGCGCCGTGCACGATCGACCCGGACAGCTGCCCCGTGACCGCGCCGGTCACCCGGTCCTGCAGCTCGTGGGCCTCGTCCACGACGACGGCCGAGTACGCCGGCAGCACCGCGAGCCCCTCGAAGGCGCTGATGGCGAGCATCGCGTGGTTGGTGACCACGACGTCCGCGTCCGCCGCGTCCGCGCGGGCCCGCTCGGAGAAGCACTCCTCGGCCTGGGGGCAGCGGGACGCGCCGAGGCAGTCGACCGCGGAGACGGAGACCTGCCGCCACGCGCGGTCGGTGACGGGGACCTCGAGGTCGTCGCGGTCCCCGGTCTCGGTCTGGTCCGCCCACGCCCGCAGGTACATGACCTCCTTGCCCAACAGGGAGGAGGGCCCGGCGGCGCCGTCCGTGGCGGAGCCGATCACCCCGCCGTCGTCGGCGACCGTGAAGAGGGCCTCCTCGCCCTCGTCCCCGGGGTAGCCGCCGTCCACCTTGTGGCGGCACAGGTAGTTGGAGCGGCCCTTGACCAGGGCGACGACGGGCTCGCGAGGCAGCTCGTCCTTGAGCGCCTCGACCAGCCGAGGGGCGTCCCGCTTCATGATCTGGGCCTGCAGTGCGAGCGTGGCCGTGGCGACGACGACGGGGTCCTCCTGCGTCATCGCGTGCTGGAGCGCGGGGATCAGGTAGGCCAGGGACTTGCCGGTGCCGGTGCCGGCCTGCACGAGCAGGTGGCGGCGCGACTCGAGGGCGCGCGCCACCTGCAGCACCATCTCCCGCTGACCCGCGCGGTGCTGGCCGCCGGTGGCCTGCACCGCGGCGTCCAGGAGGCGCAGCGCCTCGCGCTCGTGCTCCGTGCGTGGCTGCGCGCCGCCCGCCCCGGCTTCCTTCGCCCGGTCGCTCACGACGCGTCCGCCTCCACGACGAACTCGGCGAAGTCCGGCGCGATGTCCTCACGGACCAGCACGGACAGGCGGGTGCCGCCCTCCTCGTAGCCCTCGGCCAGGATCTCCGCGTCCGCCGAGTGGAGGCGGGAGACCAGCTCACCCCGGGTGAACGGGATCAGCAGTTCGAGCCGCACGTCAGGCCGCGGGATGGTGGCCGCGATGGCGCGCTCGAGCTCGTCGATGCCCTCGCCGGTGCGCGCGGAGACCACCACGGCGTGGGGCTCCTTGGCCCGGATCCGGGCGATGACGGCCGGGTCCGCGGCGTCCGCCTTGTTCAGCACGATGATCTCGGGGATCCGGTGCGCGTCCACCTCCGCGAACACGGAGCGCACCGCGGCGATCTGGCCCTCGGGATCCGGGTGCGAGCCGTCCACGACGTGCAGGATGACGTCCGCGTCCGCGACCTCCTCGAGGGTGGAGCGGAACGCCTCGACCAGCTGCGTGGGCAGGTTCCGCACGAAGCCGACCGTGTCCGAGAGGGTGTAACCGATGCCGTCCGGCGTCATGGCCTTGCGCACGGTGGGGTCCAGCGTGGCGAACAGGGCGTTCTCCACGAGCACCCCGGCGTGGGTGAGGCGGTTGAGCAGGGACGACTTCCCGGCGTTGGTGTACCCGGCGATCGCCACGGACGGCACCCGGTTGCGACGACGGTTGGCACGCTTGGCCTCCCGGGCCGGCTTCATCCCGGCGATGTCCCGGCGCAGCTTCGCCATGCGGGTGCGGATGCGGCGGCGGTCCAGCTCGATCTTGGTCTCACCGGGTCCACGGGAGCCGATGCCCTCGCCGGCGGCGGCACGGCCGCCGGCCTGCCGGGACATGGACTCGCCCCAGCCGCGCAGGCGCGGCAGCAGGTACTCGAGCTGCGCGAGCTCGACCTGGGCGCGGCCCTCACGCGAGCTCGCGTGCTGGGCGAAGATGTCCAGGATCAGCGCGGTCCGGTCGATCACCTTCACCCGCACCACGTCCTCCAGCGCGCGACGCTGAGACGGGGCGAGCTCGGAGTCCACCACCACGGTGTCCGCACCGGAGAGCGCCACGATCTCGGCGAGCTCCTGCGCCTTGCCCTTGCCGAGGAACGTGGCCGGGTCCGGGGTGGCGCGGCGCTGGATGACGCCGTCGAGCACCTCCGAGCCCGCGGTCTCGGCGAGCGCGGCGAGCTCCCGCAGGGAGTTCTCCGCATCCTCCGCGGAGCCCTCGGTCCAGACGCCCGCCAGCACCACGCGCTCCAGGCGCAGCTGGCGGTACTCGACCTCGGTCATGTCCTCGAGCTCGGTGGACAGGCCCTGCACGCGCTTGAGGGAGTGGCGCGCGGCGAGCTCGTCCTGGTCGCCGTCGGCGTCCGTGTGCCCGTCCTCGCCCTCGTCCAGGGCGAGTGCACGGCCTGCGAGCGCGCCGGAGCGGTCCGGGGTGCCGGCGTCGGGGGCGTCCTCGTGGTCCGCGACCACACTGTCCGCGGAGCCGCGCCCGGTCGCCTCGCGGCCGGAGGCGCGGCGAGCGTCATCGGCGGCCAGGATGCGGTCGATCACGGCCTGGATCTCGTCCTCGGAGCCGTGGGCGCCCTGGGGGCCGGGGGTGTGCTGGTTCTTCTCAGTCATGGTCTCCTCTGGGCCGCCGCGGTCGGGTGGCCCGATGCTCTCAGGGTAGAGGGGTGCGCGGACGCGTTAGGCGGCTGTCCGCAGGGGGCGGACGTGGCGGGTGACGCGCACGGCCGTGTGGGCAGGGGTCGGCGCCGCGCTGCGACGATCTCGCGGCGGCTCCGTTCGCGGGAGGAAGGTGAGCACGCGGCACCGCAGCCACGAGGTCTCGTCGGCGGGCGTGCAGGGGCGGACCACATCGTCCATGGTGGGATCTCCATCAGGTGCCGGGGCGCGCTCGACGGCCTCATCCGAGGCGGGCGCGCGAGGGGGCGGGGGCGGGCAGTGACGCGGGGGCGTCAGTGCAGGAAGATCCACATGGGCGTCGAGTGTACCGGGCGGCGCGTGTGGGCGACAGGGGCCCCGGCGCCCGGTCCGCTGACGACGCGCACGTATCCTGCGGGCATGACCGTGTCCCCCTCCCCTGCCCCGCCGCAGCCCGGCCGGACGGGCCGGGCGACCGTCGTCGTGATCGGCGCGGGCCAGGCGGGCTTGTCCGCCGCCTACCACCTGCGCCGCCGCGGCTTCGTGGGGCTGGGTCCGAACGACGACGGCGCCGCCGGCGTCCCCGAGGACGCCCCCGGCACGTTCGTGGTGCTCGACGCGGAGACCGCCCCGGGCGGGGCGTGGCAGCACCGCTGGGACTCGCTCACGATGGCCACCGTCAACCACATCCACGAACTGCCCGGCGACCCGGTGCCGCCGGCCGACCCGGCCGCGCGCGCCAACGCCCTGCTGCCGGCCTACTTCGCCGACTACGAGGCGCGGTTCGCCCTGCCGATCCGGCGGCCCGTGCGCGTGAGGCGCGTCGAGCGGATCGGCGCGCCGGGACGTGCGCGCGGGCTCCTCGTCCGCACGGACGGGGGGCCGGGCACGTGGCGGGCGGACTTCGTGGTCAACGCGACCGGCACCTGGACGTCCCCGCGGTGGCCCTCGGTGCCCGGGATGCGCTCGTTCCGCGGCCGGCAGCTGCACACCCACGACTACCTGTCCAAGGACGAGTTTGCCGGGCAGCGGGTGGTGATCGTGGGCATGGGCGTCTCGGCGACGCAGCTGCTGGCCGAGATCTCCACGGTCGCGGACACCCTGTGGGTGACCCGCCGCGAGCCGCGGTGGCAGGACTCGGCCGCGCCCGGTGCCCTGGCCGAGTCGGTGCGCGGGGTGGACGAACGGACCCGTGCGGGCCTGCCGCCGGGCTCCGTGGTCGGGGCGACCGGGATGCACCGCTCATCCTGGGTGCGCGAGGCCGAGACACGAGGCGTGCTGGTGCGCCACCCCATGTTCACGGCCGTCGAGCCGGACGGGGTGCGGATGCCCGACGGCTCGTTCGAACCGGCGGACGTGATCCTCTGGGCCACCGGCTTCCGGCCGGCGATCCGGCACCTCGCTCCCCTGCGGCTGCGCACGCCCGCCGGCGGCATCCGCGTGGCGGGCGCGCGCGCCCTGGACGAGCCGCGCCTGTTCCTCCTCGGCTACGGCCTCTCCCAGTCCACGGTCGGGGCCAACCGCGCCGGGCGCGACGCCGTGCGCGCGATCCTCTCGGACCTGGCCGGGCCGCCGTCGGGCTGAGGGCCGCGGCGACCCGCTGGCTACCATGGTCGCCGTGAGCCCCGCATCCCACTACTTCGACGCCGACCCCTCCGCACCCGAGCGGCGCCGCACCGTGCGGACACGCCTGGCCGGCCGCGACGTCGAGGTCCAGACGGCCAACGGGATCTTCTCCCCGGACGGTCTGGACAAGGGCACCGCGGCCCTGTTCTCGGCCGTGCCCGCGCCGCCGGCGAGGGGCCGGTTCCTCGACGTCGGCGCGGGCTGGGGGCCGGTCGCCCTCACGCTGGCGCTGCGGTCGCCCGAGGCGGAGGTGACCGCCGTCGAGGTCAACGACCGCTCCCTGCAGCTGACCCGCGACAACGCCGCGGCGCTGGGCCTCGGCAATGTCGTGGCACTGCGGCCGGAGGACGTCCCCGAGGGCGCGGAGTTCGACCTCATCTGGTCCAACCCGCCCATCCGGATCGGCAAGCCGGCGCTGCACGCCCTGCTGGAGCGGTGGCTGCCACGACTGGCCCCCGGCGGCGAGGCCTGGCTGGTGGTGCAGAAGAACCTCGGCGCGGACTCGCTGCTGCCGTGGATCGGCCGGATGCTCGAGGAGCGCGCGCCCAGCCGGTTCACCGCGGAGCGGGCGGACAGCGTCAAGGGCTTCCGGATCCTGCGGGTGGCGCGGGCGCGCTGAGGCGCCGTTTCCCGAACGACAGCGGTTCGTGGCCCGCCGTTTCCCGAACGAAAGCGGTCAGGCGGTGAGTTCGCCGTCGAAGACGAGCTCGGCCGGCCCCGAGAGGACCACGTGCTCGGCCCCCTCCGGGCCCGGCACGACATCCACGGCCAGCACGCCGCCGGGCACCTCGACGAGCCACGAGTCCGAGCCCTGGTCGCCCGACCATGCGCGCATCGCCACAGCCGCCGCGCACGCGCCCGTCCCGCAGGACTGGGTCTCGCCCACCCCGCGCTCGTGCACGCGCATCCGCACGCGGCCGACGCTCTCGCGCACGAGCGGCTCGTGCGCGGCCACGAACTCGACGTTCGTCCCGTGCGGCGGGGCGGGGTCCACCTCGGGGGCGCGGCCCAGGTCCAGCCCCTGCAGGTCGGCGAAGGAGGCCAGCGGGACCACGGTGTGGGGGTTGCCCATCGAGATGCTCAGCGCCGGACGCGGATCGGTGAGGCCGTGGGCGAGGACCATCGAGTCCGACGCCGCCTCCTCCGCCAGCTCGGGGTCGAGGTACGACCAGGGGCCCATGTCGATCGCGTAGCCGTGCTCGAGCCGGGTCACGGCCTTCACACCGGCGCGCGTGCCGATGGTGATCGCCCGGCCGGGGGCCAGGTCCACGAGGCCCTTCTCGACCAGGAAGTGCACGAAGACGCGCACCCCGTTGCCGCACATCTCGGCGATCGAGCCGTCGCCGTTGCGGTAGTCCATGAACCACTCGGCCTCGGGGTGCTCGGCGAGCAGCGCCTCACCCTCCGGCAGACGCGCGGACCGCACGGCGCGGATGACGCCGTCGGCGCCGATCCCCCGGTGCCGGTCAGCCAGCCGTGCGACGCGCTGGGCGTCGAGCTGCGTGTTGCCGTCCGGGTCGGCGATCAGCACGAAGTCGTTGCCCGTGCCATGGCCCTTCGTGAACGGCACGCGCGGCGCGCTCGCGTGGAGGGGGTCCTGGGCGGCGGGCGCCGCGGGCTGCTCGGTCATGGGCCCAGTCTAGGTGGCGTCCCCGGCGACGACGGCGAGCGCCTCCGCCACGATGTCCTCGCCCTGCGCGTCGAGCCAGACGACGCGTGGGTCGGCCCGGAACCAGGTCTCCTGGCGTCGGGCGAACCGGCGCGTGGCCACGACGGTCTGCTCGGCCGCCTCCGCCTCGGTGAGCTCGCCGTCGAGGACGGCGAGCATCTGGGCGTAGCCGATCGCGCGGGACGCGGTCGGTCCCTGCCGCAGCCCGTCCGGCCCGGGGACGTCGAGGCGGCGGACCTCGTCCAGCAGACCCTCGGCCAGCATGCGCTCCACCCGGGCCGCGATCCGCTGGTGCAGCTCGGACCGGTCCAGGCGCAGGCCGAGCTGCACCACGGGGGCGACCTCCGGGGCGTACGTGCGCTCCGGCATGAACGCGGAGAACGGACGGCCCGTCAGCCGGCACACCTCCAGCGCGCGCACGATGCGGCGGGCGTCCTGCAGCCGCTCCGCCGAGACCGGGTCCAGGGCGGCCAGCTCGGCCCTCAGCCCGGCCAGGCCCTCCCGCTGCGCGCGCGCCTCCAGCTCGGTCCGCAGCGCCGGGTCCGTGGGCGGGAAGTCGAGCACGTCCAGCGCCGCCCGCACGTACAGCCCGGAGCCGCCCACGAGGATCGGGGTCCGACCCCGCGCGCGGATCTGGTCGAACAGGTCGCGGGCCGCGGACTGGAAGGCCGCCACCGAGGCCTCCTGGCCGACGTCGAGCACGTCCAGCAGATGGTGCGGGACGCCCTCGCGTTCAGCCGGGGTGACCTTCGCCGTGCCCACGTCCATCCCCCGGTAGAACTGCAGGGCGTCCCCGTTGACCACCTCGCCGTCCAGCGCGTGCGCCAGGGCGACGGCGAGGGCGGACTTGCCCGTCGCCGTCGCCCCGACCACGGCGACGACGGGCGGGCAGGCCGCGGCGGCGGACATCAGGACCGCGGGCGCAGGGTCGGCATGCCGAGGCTCGTGGCCCCGGAGCCGCCCGCCGTGCCGGGGGCGGGCGCGCCGCACGACTCGGCCTGGGCGCGGTCCCACGCGTCACCGGCGCGGGAGCGGCGCAGGACGTAGTCCTGTGCGGTCGGGTCGGCGACGGCGAAGAAGGGGTGGGCCTCGGTGACCGTCACGGTGACGAAGTCGCCGGGGCGGGGGGTCTCGGCGCCGGCGGGCACGGAGAAGTGCACGAGCCGGTTGTCGGGTGCGCGCCCGGACAGGCGGCCGCGCTCCGCGGCCTTGGAGCCGGAGGCGGCGGTGACGAGCAGTTCCTGGCGGGTGCCGACGAGCGTGGCCATCTCCTCGGCCGAGATGCGGTCCTGCAGTGCCACGAGGCGCTCGAAGCGCTCCTGGACGACGGCCTTGGGCACCTGGTGGTCCATCTCCCCGGCCGGGGTCCCCGGGCGGATGGAGTACTGGAAGGTGAACGCGGAGGAGAAGCGGGAGGCCTCGACCACCCGCATCGTCTCGGCGAAGTCCTCCTCGGTCTCCCCAGGGAAGCCGACGATGATGTCCGTGGTGATGGCGGCGTGCGGGATGCGCTCGCGCACCTTCTCCAGGATCCGCAGGAACTTCGCGGACCGGTAGGAGCGGCGCATGTCCTTGAGCACCTTGTCCGAGCCTGACTGCAGGGGCATGTGCAGCTGCGGCATGACGTTGGGGGTCTCGGCCATCGCGTCGATGACGTCGTCCGTGAACGCGGCCGGGTGGGGGCTGGTGAAGCGGACGCGTTCGAGGCCCTCGATCTCCCCGCATGCGCGCAGCAGCTTGGCGAACGCGCCGCGGTCGCCGAACTCGACGCCGTAGGTGTTCACGTTCTGGCCCAGCAGCGTGACCTCGACGGCGCCGGCGTCGACGAGTGCCTGCACCTCGGCGAGGATCTCCCCGGGGCGGCGGTCCCTCTCCTTGCCGCGCAGCGACGGGACGATGCAGAACGTGCACGTGTTGTTGCAGCCCACGGAGATGGACACCCAGCCGGAGTGGGTGGAGTCCCGCTTGGTGGGCAGGGTGGAGGGGAACACCTCGAGCGCCTCGAGGATCTCGATCTCGGCCTCGGCGTTGTGGCGGGAGCGCTCCAGCAGCACGGGCAGGGAGCCGATGTTGTGGGTGCCGAAGACGACGTCCACCCACGGGGCCCTGCGCTGGATGGCGGCCTGGTCCTTCTGGGCGAGGCACCCGCCGACGGCGATCTGCATGCCCGGGTGCGCGTCCTTCACCGCGCGCAGGTTGCCGAGGTTGCCGTACAGGCGGTTGTCCGCGTTCTCGCGGACCGCGCACGTGTTGAAGACCACGAGGTCGGCCTGGGCGTCCTCGGCGGCCGGGGCGTAGCCGGTGGACTCGAGCAGGCCGGAGATGCGCTCGGAGTCGTGCACGTTCATCTGGCAGCCGAAGGTGCGGACCTCATAGGTCAGACCCTCGTGCGGGCGCGCGGTGGCGCCGTCCTGCGCGAGCGGGGTGGTGCGGGGGGTGGGGTCCGTCAGAGTCACCGCACCATTCTAGGAACTCCGGGCGCGGCCCGGGGCCGCTCACTCCTCGTGCTCGGCGAGGACCTCCTTCACGACGGCGAACGCGAGGCCGCCGCCGTAGCCCTTGCGTCCCAGCATGCCGACGAGGCGGCGGGTCACCTTGTCCCGCTCGGCCCGGGCCTCCGGCGAGGCACCGCCGGGGACGGTGCGGCCCCGCAGCCGTCGGCGCACGAGGTCCAGGGCGGCGGTCCGTTCGTCCTCGCCGTCGATGGCCTCGAGCGCCTCGGCGGCGATCTCCCGGTCCACGCCCTTCTGCTGGAGCTCGTGCCCGATGGCGCGGCGCGCCAGGCCCTTGCTTTGGTGACGGCTGCGGACCCAGACCTCGGCGAAGGCGGCGTCGTCCACGAGCCGCACCTCCTCGAAGCGGTCGAGGACGCGCTCGATCAGCTCGGGCTCGGCCTGGCGCTCGGCGAGCTTGCGTTCGAGCTGGCCGCGGGAGCGGGGGCCCAGGGCGAGCTGGCGCAGGACGACCTCGCGTGCGGCCTCCTCGCGCTCACGCGGTGCGGTGGGCAGGGGCGCCGGGCCGGGGCGACGTCGGGGGCGATCGGCCTCGACGGCGGGGCGGGGATCCACGGCCGGGCGACCCTCGTCGCGAGGACGGCCACGCCGCGGGGGCGTGGTGGACCGCTGTCGGCCCCGGCGCTCGGTGTCCGCCCGGGTGTCCTGGCGCTCGGACCAGGGCAGCGATCGGGGCCCGGCGCCGGGCGCGGGGCTGGGCAGGTCGCTCGCGCGGGTCAGCAGGGCCCCGAGATCCGGTGCCGCGCCGGGGGCGTGGTCCGGGACGTCCCCTGCGGGGGCTCCGGCGTCGTGCGCGGGCACGGCGTCCTGCTCGGCGTCCGTGGCGTCCGCGTCGGACGACGTCGGCTCCGGTGCGCCGGCCAGGTCGAGCCACATCCGGCCCACGTCCGAGTCCCGGGCGTCGTCGAACGCGGACGCACCGGAGGCGGAGCCGCTCCGGCCGGTCGTCTCCGACCGGTGGGCGGCCCCGCCTCCGACGCTCCTGCGCGATCGGGTCATCCGACCGCAGTGTCCCCCGGAACCGCGGTCAGGGCCGGGGCCTCGTCATCCTCGGCCTCCGGGGCCACGCCGATGCCGAGCTTCGTGAGGATGCGCTGCTCGATCTCGTTGGCAAGGTCCGGGTTGTCCCGGAGGAACCGACGGGCGTTCTCCTTGCCCTGCCCGAGCTGGTCCCCGTCATAGGTGAACCACGCGCCGGACTTCTTGACGATGCCCTCCTCGACACCCATGTCGATCAGGCCACCCTCGCGGGAGATGCCGACCCCGTAGAGGATGTCGAACTCGGCCTGCTTGAAGGGCGGGGCCATCTTGTTCTTGACGATCTTCACGCGGGTGCGGTTGCCGACGGGGTTGCCGGCCTCCTTGAGGGTCTCGATGCGGCGGACGTCGATGCGCACGGACGCATAGAACTTGAGCGCCTTGCCGCCCGTGGTGGTCTCCGGGGAGCCGAAGAACACGCCGATCTTCTCGCGCAGCTGGTTGATGAAGATGGCCGTGGTCTTGGTCTGGTGGAGGCGGCCGGTCACCTTGCGCAGCGCCTGGGACATGAGGCGGGCCTGCAGGCCGACGTGGGAGTCGCCCATCTCGCCCTCGATCTCGGCGCGCGGGGTCAACGCGGCCACGGAGTCGATGACGACGATGTCCAGGGTGCCCGAGGAGACGAGCATGTCCATGATCTCCAGGGCCTGCTCGCCCGTGTCCGGCTGGCTGACCAGCAGGGCGTCCGTATCCACCCCGAGCTTGCGGGCGTAGACCGGGTCCAGGGCGTGCTCCGCGTCGATGAAGGCCGCGATGCCGCCGTTGCGCTGCGCGTTGGCCACCGCGTGCAGGGCCAGGGTGGTCTTGCCCGAGGACTCCGGGCCGTAGATCTCCACCACGCGGCCGCGCGGCAGGCCGCCGATGCCCAGTGCCACGTCCATGGCCACCGAGCCCGTGGGGATGACCTCGACGGGTGCCTGGGTCTGGTCTCCCAGCCGCATGACGGAACCCTTGCCGAACTGCTTGTCGATCTGGGCGAGAGCGGCCTCGAGGGCCTTCTCGCGATCCGTCACCTTGCTCATCCTTCACCCCTAGCTCTGGTGGTGCTGCCGCGGACGCTGGAGCGCCCGCCTCGGTCATGTCCGTGAATCTACGGGGGGCGGCGGACACGATAAGCGTGGCCCGCCCCGCCTGTGCACGAGATCACCCCGTCGCACTGCTGTGCAGGACTCTACCGCATTCTTCGAACACGTGTTCGAAGACCGGCGTGGGCCCCAGACGGTCCCGGGGCCGCAGACCGTGCCGCGGCCGGACCGCCGGCACCCGGACGCGCCGGCGTCACTGCCGGGCGCGACGGGGCCGGGCGGAGCCGCCCATACCGCCGGACGGCACCGGGTCCCCCCGACCGTCGACGTGGATCTCGTGGACCCGCCGGCCGCGTGCGTCGAACGCCTCCAGCCGCCAGTGCTCCCCCTCGTCCAGCCGGGGCAGCACCACGGGCGGACCGATGTGCTCCACCTGGTCCACGACGTCCTCGCCGAGCATCCGGGACAGGGTGCAGGCGTGCCCGTCGTCGGCCTCTCCCGGGAAGGCGGCCCAGTCCACCCGTGAGAGCCCGCCGGGCTCGGCGGTGACCAGGACGTCCGGCCCGTCCGAGTCGTCGCCCCGTTCATGCGCCAGCAGCGCGTCGATGTCCGTCGCCACGGTCGAGGCCGAGTGGCCCCGACGCATCGCGTCCACGGCCCGCGCCGTCACGTGGGCGGGCAGCGCGGCGTGCCCGGCCCCCCAAGTGGCGATCCGCACCTGGTGCTCGGCGTCCGTGGCGAACCGGCGAGGGCCGCCCGTCATGCCCGGGGTGCGGTGGACGAGGGGCAGCAGGTGCCCCTCCACGTGGTGATCGCCCGCGTTCTGGAACACCACCACGCGACGGCCCGCGTCGAGCGTGCCCACCCGGTGCCCGATCCCCTCCTCGGCCAGCCGCGCCTCCACGGCCTCGCGCTCCGAGCCGGGGTCGAGGTCCTCGCCCGGGAAGAGGGTCCGCAGGTAGTCCCGCACCGTGGGCGGATGGTAATCGAGGAGATCCGTCTGGGGGTTCCAGGCGAAGACGCTGCTGCGCCCCTCGAGCTCCTCGTTCAGCCGCAGCGCCGCGAAGCCGCCCCCGGACCCGCCCACCAGGAGCAGGTCACGGTCCAGCCCGTCCGCCAGCGCCCGCAGAGCGGCGAGCAGCGTGGCGTGGGCCTGAGAGCCGGGCGAGCCCGTGTACCACCCGAGGAGGAGGTCGTCGGCGAGCTGCATCGAGGGGTCGCTGACGGCGACCCACGGGATCCCCAGCTCGTAGGTGAGCCGACGCCCGGCGAAGAACGGCGGGGCCACGCTGTTCCGCTGACTCATCGCACCCGTGAGGAAGACGACGACGGACTCGCGCTCGCCCACACCCCCGAGGTCACCGCGGATGATGAGGTCCAGGTGGTTGCCGTCCGGCAGCGGCAGGATGTGCAGTCCCGGGCCGAAGCCGGAGGCCGCGAACTCCTCGGCCGACTCCCAGCGGACCGGGTCGACCCCGTAGTTCGCATAGTCGCTCTCCACGACGTCCCGGTGCGGTGCGGACGGCTCGGGCGCAGCGGACTCGGCGGGGGCCTGTGGCGCGGCGGGCTCTGCGTGGGCCTGCGGCGCGGCGCACTCGGCGGGCTCCGCGTCCGGGCTGACGTCGACGAGCCCGTCGACCTCCCATGGATCGCGCCCGTCCAGCACGGCGACCACCCCGGCGGCCAGCGCGGCGGCGGCCGCCGGGGCGAGGGCCAGCGGGTCGGCGGTGCCGTCGTCGGCCGGCGCGGCGTGCCTGATCGCGTCGTCCACGCGCACCACCCGGGCCGGGTCGAGGTCCTGGGCCGCCCGGTCGGCGAGCCGGTCCGCGTAGCGCGCGGCGGCGAGGATCGCGGCTTCGTGCCGGGCGGGGGTCCCGTCCGCGGTGCGGACCGCCATCCCGCCGTGATGCAGGATCAGCCGCTCTCTCAGACCCACGGCGTCCAGGGTGGAGAGGAAGGTCCGCCACCCGGCCACCCACAGCGCGAGGTGCTCCTCGTCGCCGCTGGGCACCCGGCGCCGGCCGTCCTGCGGCGGCGCCGACTCGAGGTACTCCGGCGAGACGGTCACGACGGCCCCGGACGGGAGCACGTCCAGGGCGAATCGCTCGTCGGCGACGTCGACGACGATCGCGTCGGGATCGAGCCGGACCAGGTCCGCCACGAGCATGCGGTCGACGTCGCGACGGACCAGCTCGCGCCGGAAGTCCGAGGCGACCCCGGTCAGGTCGGCGTCCTCGACGGGCGGGGTGCCCAGCCCAGCCATGGAGACCCGGGCGAGGAAGTGCCCGGCGGGCACGGAGAGCCGGGGGTCCGCGACCAGGGCGGAGCGGGTGAGGGCGCTCCCGACGACGGCGATGCGTGCGGTCATGGCCTGTGGGCCTCTCTCTCGGGATGGGGACGGACCGACGGAGCGGAGTGGTCCCCGTCGGTGCGGAACGCCAGGCGGAGTTCGGCGTCCAGCACGTGGTCCGCGCCGGACTGTCTGCGGACCCGGCGTGCCGCGGCCGCGGACATCCGCAGATACCGCGCGGGCTCTGCGCGCAGCGTCCGGACGGCGTCCGCGAGCGCGCGGTGGTCTTCGGGCGGCGCCAGGAAGGCGACCTCCTCGTCGACGAATTCGGGGATCGCGGCCACCGCCGACGTGATGGGCACCAGACCCGAGGACATCGCCTCGTCGCGGCTGACGCCCTGGGTGTCGCTGCGGCTCGGGACCAGCAGGACCCCGTGGCGCGCGTGCTCGGCCGCGATCTGCGCGTGGGTCAGGAAGCCGCGGCGCACCGTGACGTTGGGCAGATCGCGCAGCGGTGCGATCGTCTCCTCGAAGAGCGGCCCGTCCCCGAGGAAGGTGAACTCGAGCTCGTCGAACCACGGCTCGGCCGCGAGGTCGAGGACGGCCGCCACGGCCAGGTCGTTCGCGTACACCCGGGAATGGTACGGCCGGATCGAGAGGATGCGCAGACGGTCCTCGGCCGTCTTCTCCCGGTAGCGGAAGACGGTGCCGTCGACCGGGTTGTGGATGACGGAGTACCGGTGTTCGGGCAGGCGGACGCCGACGTCGTCGAAGACGGTCTCCGCGAACCAGCGGGAGACGAAGACGAAGTGGACGTCGTCGCCGGTCGTCTGGAACACCTCCCGCCACATCGCCAAGCGCGCCTCGGAGGCCGCCTGGGCCGCCTCCAGCTCCGCCGCCGTCGTGTAGTTGAAGCGCCGGCGCCACCAGGGCTGGATCTCGAACCCGTGCGTCCACACCGTGGTGGGCGGCAGCGCGGGGGCGGTCTTGAGCACCTCCCACGTCTCGGGCAGGAGGCAGTGCACCATCAGCGTGCGCACCTCCCCCGAGGCCAGCGTCGCCGCCAGGTCGGCGGGGCGGAGCATCGCCACGTCCACGTCCTCGAACTCCCGGAACCGTGGCTGGTCCCCGGCCCCGAGCACGACGACCTCGATCCGGTGGCCCCGCTGGAGGTAGCTGCGGCGCCGAGCGTGCACGAAGCCGTTGCGGTACAGGTTCCCGTACGACGGGTAGATGTTCGTGACCAGCAGGTCCGGGCTGCCGGTCAGCATGGGCACGGGCGGGGCGACGTACGGACCCCGCACGACCCGGTGGATCACGGCGCTGCCGGTCCCGCTGACGCGCAGCCCCCACCGTAGGCCCGTGGCCTCGGCCGGGACGCGCACCCGGGTGTACTGGCGCGCCGGGATCATCGCATGGCCGATGCGCTCCCCTGCGTCGTTCAGCCAGAACGCCACGAGCATCACGTCGAGCCCCACCCCGACGTCGAGGTGGAGCTGCTCCTCGGTTCCGCGCACCGCCTCGGCCACGGGTCGGATCAGGGGGTTGATCCAGTACTGGTGCCGGCCCGTCTCCATGGTCGAGCTCACCCGTGCGCCGCCCTCCTCCCAGAGGACGCTCAGCTGGTCGAACGTCGCCATGCCCTCGAGGATGCGGCCGAGGTCCAGCACGTCCGGCTCCTCGTCCGGCTCGTCGATCTCGAGGGCGTCCGCATGGGCGCGGATCGCCGCGAGCGACAGCCCCGGGTCGAGCTCGAGCGTCGCCGCCTGCTCCCGCAACAGCGTCGGTGCGTCGGCCCCGCCTGCCACGTACTCGACGGGCCCGACGGCCAGGCCCGGCACGACGTCCTGGGCCAGCAGACGGGTGACATCGCCGGGGGCCGCCGTGACGTCGCCGCTGAGCCGCACCAGCGAACGCGCGGGCCGGAGATCCTCGCTCAGGGACCAGGCAGTGCCGGCCCGTCGGCGCTGCACGACGCCGTCGACGACGGCGATGTGCTCGTCGTGCCCGGCCGCCTCGACATCGGCCCACCGGAGGGCGAGGACCAGGTCCTCCAGGTAGTGCGGTCCGTACCAGTCGCCTGGGTCGAGCGTGCCCACGCTGGTGCAGCCCCTCGCCCGCGCGAGGGCGTCGAGGGCGTCCGGGCCGTCCACCGTCACGACGCGCGGGTCGGCGACGGACTCCCCCAGGTCGGCCTCGTCCGCGGCCACCACGGCCAGGACCCAGTCCGTCCACGACTGCGCCCGCCAGTCCGTCACGAGCGCGCGGACCGCGGACGGGTCGTGTCCGGCCGACGCGGGCAGGACCAGCAGGGGGCGCTCGACCGCCGCGGCCGGCATCGCGACCCCGGACCGGGAGGCCACGAACTCGAGCCGCTCGGCGTAGGTGTGCTCGCGCAGGACCTTGCGCAGGGCCATGGCACGCAGCCGCTCGACGCCGTTCGGCTCGGCCTCCAGGGCCTCGACACGGCGGCGCAGCTCCGGACCGGAGTCCGTGGAGATCACGAGGTCCCCGAACATCAGTCGGAGTCCGCGCGAGAAGTTGCTGACGACCAGCGTGTTCGACGCCAGCAGCTCGAACACCCGCCGAGCGAACATCGACTGGGACTGCTTCACCGAGTTGAGGTTGAGGTTGACGGTGTAGCCCTTGTAGGGCACGTCCAACAGGTCCGGGGTGAGCGCGCCGCCCACGATGAACCGGTCGTACTCCTCGGGGAACGTGTAGCCCGACGGGGGACGGCCGAGGTTGCGGTCGTAGACGTCGAACCGGCGACCCTCGGACGACAGCTCCGCGGAGAGCTCCCGCAGGTCGGCCAGCCGCTCCGGATAGCGCGCATAGTAGGCCCCGGCGAAGGCACAGCCGTCGACCCGATCGAAGACCTCGGCCGGATTGGACTCGGCGGGCTGCGCCGCGAAGGGCAGGAAGTGGACGTTGTCGTGGCCCAGTTCCCGCTTGTAGCGGGGCACACAGTCCAGGTCCGTCGTGAACACCGCGTCGAACTGGCCCGCCGTCGTCAGGAACGTGTTGAAGTGGACCGGGTCCTCCTTGTTCCAGAAGGCCGTGGGCACGCCGCGATCGCGGCACCATTCCAGGATCCCGCGCAGCTCCGGTCCGAGTCGGTGCACGGTGTTCCACCAGGCCTGCCGGTGACCCCGCCACGCGGACTCCACGAACAGCAGGTCCGGGCGGGCCGCCGTGAGCTCCGCACGCCAGAACTCCATGGACAGTGGGACGAGGTCGGCCTCGCTCTCGAAGGCGGTGTGCGAGAACTCGTCCAGGATGCACGCGACCACCAGACGGCCCGCGCGCCCGGCTCGACGCCGGACCGGCACGGAGGGGCCGGGGCGACGGCGCGCCGTCATCTCCTCGGGCACGACGGGCTCGGGGGCGGAGCGGCTCATGCGTCGTCCTTCCGGTTCTCACGGATGATCGAGACCAGACGCGGAAGGGCGCGCCGAGCCCCCTGCAGGGTTCGGGCCTCGCCGAGGACGCGGCCGACGCGGTAGGTGCGGGAGGAGCGCACCCGGCGCAGCGCCGACCGGGCCTCCAGGGCCGTGGCGGCCACCCGTTCCTTCTCCTCGGCCACGCGGCCGAGCGCCTCTTCCACCTCGCGCAGCCGCTCACCGGCGGCCTCGCGTGCGGCCCTGGCCTGCCTCTCCTCCCAGAGCCGCTGCTGGACGTCTTCGACGAAGCCGCGCAGCACCCGGAAGTCCTCCCGGTCCCGCCGGGCCCGCGCTTCGAGTTCCTCGACGCGACGCCGGGCGGCGGCCAGCTCGGCGCGCATCACCACGACGTCATCCCGTGCCCCGGCTTCGATCTCCGAGATCCCGGTGCCGTGGACCCCGACGACGCCGGCGGTGTCGGCGCCCTCACCCTCGCACCGGAGCTGCCCACGCAGGGCCTCGACGGTCCGGCGCTCGGCATACAGCCGCCGCAGTGCCGCGTCGACGCCCGGATCGTCGACCGGGCCGACGCCCGGGGCGGCCGGGGCGAACAGCAGCGTCGGGGAGCAGTCCTGCACGTCCTGCACCCGATAGCCGAGCGGCCCGAGCACGGCGGCGACGGCCCGGTACGCCCGCTCGTCGGGGCAGTCGATCCACACGAGCGGCCTGCCGCGGCGCAGCGTGTCCCTCGCGCCCTCGAGCACTTCGGGCCCGAGCCCGTCGACGTCGATCGCGAGCATGCGCACCACACGTCGGCCGACGAGACCGTCCACGGTACGCCCCGGCACGTCGCGCGCCGGCTGATCCGGGAGCGCGCCGATCGCGCAGGTGTGCACCTCGACCCGGTCGTGGAGGTCGCGTCGGAGCGCAGACTGCTCGACGTCGGCGGCCCGTCGCGGATCCGGCGTCACGGCCAGGACGTGCGCCCCGGCGGCGCAGGCCAGATGGAGTGCATGGTCGCTCAGGTCGGCGCCCACCGCCACGACGAGGTCCCCAGGGACGAGGGCCGCGGCCATCCGTGCCGTACGCTCCGGGGGGTCCTGCGCTGACGTCACCACGGCTCCTGTCTGCTGCCTCGGGGTACGGGGGAACGGACCGGAATGGGGCGGGGGCACCCGTCACGACCGCTCGACCACCCTAACCGAGGGAGGTCTCGGGTGCCGGGGACGTCGCGGCGTCAGCGTTTCGGCGGCACGTCCCGACCGAGACGCCGCTCCTGCGGGATCTCATGCAGGTCGCAGACCGCCAGCCACACCCGCCGCGGGTCCACACCGGCGGCGAGCGCCGCCGTCGCGGTGGTGTCCAGACCGGGCAGGTGCAGGGAGTCGGCCACGAGGCCGGCCCGGGCGGGGCCGAACTCCTCGTCCATCAGCCGGCGGAACTCGCTCTCGCGCACGGACGGTCCTCTCTGTGGTCGGTCGCGGGGTCAGGGACGGGGACGCAGACGGCGCGGGCGCCCCGAGACGGGGCGCCCGCGCCGTGGGAGTGGCGGAGTCAGCGGCCGGCCAGCGAGCCCAGGCTCGGGTCCGTCAGGTCGTCCGGCAGGGTGTCCGGGACGACCATGCCCTCCTGCTCCACCAGCCGGTCCGAGACCTCCCGCAGCAGGTAGGACAGCGGGATGTCCAGCGCCTGGCAGATCGAGGCCAGCAGTTCGGAGGAGGCCTCCTTCTGGCCGCGCTCCACCTCCGACAGGTAGCCGAGCGAGACACGGGCATCGTGCGAGACCTCGCGCAGGGTGCGGCCCTGGAGCTGCCGGACGTCGCGCAGGACGTCGCCGATCTCGTGGCGGAGGAGGGGCATGCTGCGCTCCTTGATGTCGGGGGTGGCCGCGCGGGGACGGGGCTGGTCATCGACCCAGCGCGTGATTCCGTGGGAATGGACGGGATGTCGCATCATGTCTATCGCCTACTCCTGGACTTTTCCTGAAGGGCGCCGGGCCGCGGGCCTGATCCCGCGAGGCACTCTTCTTGACTCGTTACATTCAACGTCGGGCGGGGTCGCGTTCATTCCCGAGACATGGTCTCCCCCGCCGTCGGGCCCTCCCCGGCCCCGGCGTGCCGCTCCGCGCGCCGATGCCGTTCCCGCAGGGAGTACGTGGCGTTCCGGATGCGGTGGGAGTCGTCCAGGCTCGAGCCGACGGCCCCGGCCATCGTGCCCATGGACGCCGCCAGCCACACGAGCCGGACGTAGTCGACCACACCGCTGGGCTGGTCGAGCTCCTCCTCCAGGTACTCCACGGGGATGATCATGAGCGCGACCAGCAGCAGCGTCACGAAGAGCAGCACGTAGACCACGGTGCAGGCCAGGCCCACGGTGAGCACGGTGGAGAGGTTGTCCAGCCGCGAGCTGTGCCGGTGGGCCACACCGTGCGTCCACAGACCGTTCGTGGTGACCAGCCACGCCACCAGCAGCACCACGGACAGCACGCTGACCGCCGCGAGCCGCCCCGGGGACATCACGCTGGAGAGCACCCAGATGGAGCCGAAGAACACGCCGTAGGCACCGGCCGCGCTGGCCGACGCGATCGTGAACGTCATGTCCCGCGGCATGAGCAGCGGCCGGTTGGCCATCACCATCCCGGCCAGCAGACGCAGCGTGCCCGTCCAGCCCTTCACGTACACCGTGGACGTGCGCCGGGACCCGCCGCCCATCCGGGTGGTCGTGGTCACGTCCGCGTCGACGTCGACCAGCGGGGCGATGCCCCGCAGTGCGTCCGTGTCGGGCTCGGGGAGCTCGTCCGCCGGGGACCGGCCGCCGTCCTCCTCCACCTCGCCTGACTCGTCGGAGGACTGCACGTCCAGCTCCCCGTCCGGCGGGTCCACGTGGGGGGCGGTGTCGATGTGCTCGACGATCCGCAGCACCGTCTCCCGCAGCCGGCGGGCCGGGGTGATGACCCCCAGCGCCGGCACGCACACGACGCCGACCCGCAGCTGCGGCACGACGTCCGCCACCACGCCGCGCCGGTCGTCGAACCGGGGCAGGTCGACGACGGCGACCACCGTGTCCCATCCCTGCCCGTCCGCGAGGGAGCGGACCGGCTCCTCCAGGACCATGCCCCCGGTCGCACCGACCGGCAGCGACTCCTGCCGCGTCTCGACCCGCCAACCGCCGGGCTGCGGCAGGCGTTCGTCGAGCCGGTCCTGGACGTCCCCGGCGATGCGGCGCACGAGCGCCCACGGGGTGCCCGGGTCGGCCACGAGTCCGATCACGCGGGGACCCGGGGCGTCGGCGCCGTCCTGCGGTGCACGCCCGGGCGGGGTGGGAGGCGATGCGGTCTCCATCGCGCCGAACCTACGCGGCGGGGCGGGCCGCCACCAGGGACGGGGCGCCAAGGCGGGTCAGTCGGCGCCCCCGTGCCGCCTCAGTGGCCGCGGCCGGCGAGCAGGCGCGTCAGGGCCCGCAGCGCCGCGGCGACGGTGGCCTCCCGGATCGCGGCCCGGTCGCCGTCGAGCCGGAGGAGGATCGCGGTGGCCGCGCCGTCGCGCCCGCCGCCGAGCACGTCCAGCGCGTTCGCGTCCGCGTCGGGCACGGCCAGGCCGAGCCACACGGTGCCCACCGGCCGGCCCTGGTGGGGCTCGGGCCCGGCGACGCCCGTGGTGGCCACGCCGACGTCGGCGCCCAGGGCCGCGCGGGCGCCGAGGGCCATCCGTCGGGCCACGTCCGCGTCCACCGCCCCGACCCGCGTGAGCAGGTCCTCGGGCACACCCAGCAGGCCGGTCTTCACGGGGTTCTGGTAGGCCACCACGCCGCCGTGCAGCACGGCCGACGCCCCGGGGACGTCGGCCAGGCGCGCGGCCAGCAGGCCGGCGGTGAGGGACTCCCCCGTCGCCACCGTGAGGCCCGCGTGCGCGAGCGCGTGCACCACGTCCCGGGCGGCCGCCATGGTCATCGCCTCAGACCCCCCGCTGGGCGGCGAGGGCGTCCCGGCGCAGGACCCACGCGTCCTTGACGTACTCCAGGCCGGTCAGCACCGTCAGCACGGTGGCGGCCCCGATGACCACCCAGCCGGCCCAGGGCCACCAGCCGCCCACGAGCGGGACCATGGGCAGGAGCAACAGGCCGATGCCCACGGTCTGCAGCACGGTCTTGAGCTTGCCGCCGCGGCCGGCCGGCATCACGCCGTAGCGGATCACCACGAAGCGCATCAGGGTGATGCCCCATTCGCGCACCAGGATCACGATGGTCACCCACCACCACAGCTCCCCCAGCAGGGAGAACAGCACGAGGGCCGTGCCCGTGAGCAGCTTGTCCGCGATGGGGTCCGCGATCTTGCCGAAGTCGGTGATCAACCCGCGGGCGCGGGCGATGTCCCCGTCGAGCTTGTCGGTGTACATGGCCGCTGCGAACAGCGCCAGCGCGAGCCACCGGGCGACAAGCGAGTCGCCGCCCCACGGCCCGCCGACCCACAGCGCCCAGGCGAAGAAGGGCACCATCAGGATGCGCACCGAGGTCAGGATGTTCGGCAGGTTCCAGGCGGACACGCGCTGCGCCCCGCCCGCCGCGCTCATCTGCCCGTCAGCTGCCACGCGTCCTCCGATCCCTCGTCATCGTCCTCATCGTTCCAGTCCACGGCGGCCGGGCGCGAGTCCAGGTCCTCCTGCACCAGGTCGCGCGGAGCGGCCGACGCCGAGGCGCCGCCGTCGCCGGATCCGGCCGAGGCGTCGCCGCCGCCGGAGGTGGCCGAGGGCGGGGTGTCTCCGGAGATGGTGGCGAGCACGTCCGCGAGGTCGTCGGGCTTGACCAGCACGTCGCGGGCCTTGGAGCCCTCGGAGGGGCCCACGACGCCGCGGGACTCCATGAGGTCCATGAGGCGGCCGGCCTTCGCGAAGCCCACCCGCAGCTTGCGCTGCAGCATGGACGTGGAGCCGAACTGCGTGGTGACCACGAGCTCGACGGCCTGCAGGAGCAGATCCAGGTCGTCGCCGATGTCCTCGTCGATGACCTTCTCGGTCTTCTCGGGGATCACGTCCGCGCGGTACTGGACCTGCATCTGCGACTTCACGTGCTCCACGACGGCGTGGATCTCGGACTCGTTGACCCACGCACCCTGCACGCGCATGGGCTTGGACTTGCCCATCGGCAGGAACAGGGCGTCGCCCTGGCCGAGCAGCTTCTCCGCGCCGGGCTGGTCCAGGACCACGCGTGAGTCCGTGACCGACGACGTCGCGAACGCCATGCGTGAGGGCACGTTGGCCTTGATCAGGCCCGTGACCACGTCCACGGACGGCCGCTGCGTGGCGAGCACGAGGTGGATGCCGGCCGCACGGGCCAGCTGGGTGATGCGCACGATCGCGTCCTCGACGTCACGCGGGGCGACCATCATCAGGTCCGCGAGCTCATCCACGATGACCAACAGGTACGGGTACGGGCGCAGCACGCGCTTGGAGTCCGGCGGCAGCTTCACCTGGCCGGCCCGGACGGCCTTGTTGAAGTCGTCCACGTGCTTGTAGCCGAACGCCGCGAGGTCGTCGTAGCGGGTGTCCATCTCCTTGACGACCCACTGCAGCGCCTCGGCCGCCTTCTTCGGGCTCGTGATGATCGGGGTGACCAGGTGGGGCACGCCCTCGTACGCGGTGAGCTCGACGCGCTTGGGGTCAACCATCACCATGCGCACCTCGTCCGGGGTGGAGCGCATGAGGATCGAGGTGATCATCGAGTTCACGAACGAGGACTTGCCGGCGCCGGTGGCGCCCGCCACGAGCATGTGGGGCATCTTCGCCAGGTTGGCCACCACGTAGCCGCCCTCCACGTCCTTGCCGACGCCCATCACCATCGGGTGGTCGGTGCGCTGGGCGGCCTGCGAGCGCAGGACGTCGCCGAGGGCCACGACCTCCTTGTCCGTGTTGGGGATCTCGATGCCGATCGCGCGCTTGCCCGGGATGGGGCTGAGGATCCGCACGTCCGAGGAGGCCACCGCGTACGCGATGTTCTTCTCCAGCGCCGTCACCTTCTCCACCTTGGTGCCGGGGGCGACCTCGACCTCGTAGCGCGTCACCGTCGGCCCGCGGGAGAACCCGGTGACCTGGGCGTCCACCTTGAACTCGGTGAACGTGGTGGTCAGCGCGGCGACGACCCGGTCGTTGGCCTCGGAGCGCTCCTTCGGCTGGGGGCCGGCAGGGAGCAGGGCCGACTGCGGCAGCGTGTAGGACACGTCCCCGCCCAGCGGGGACTGGGTGCCGCGGGCCGGCTCGGCGGTCACCGGCGGCACCGGCGCGGGGGTGCTGGCGGGCACGGCGGAGGACGACGACGGCGTGGCGGTCCCGGAGCCCTGACCTGGGGCGTCGTCCAGGGCGAACGGGGTGTCCTCCCCCGCGTCCTCCTCCAGGGCTGCGGCGGCCGGGGCGGCGGCCTCGCGCTGGGTGCGGGCGTGTTCGCGGACCTGCTCGAGGGCACGGTCCGCGGCCGTGGGCCGGCGCACTCCGGCGGGCGGCTGCGGCTCGGCGTCCGCGTCCTCGGGCGCGTCGTCCTCGTCCACCCACGGGTCGAAGTCGTCCGAGGCGTCCTGGTCCGCGCCCCGCGGGTCACGCGCGTCTGCGGCGGCCTGCTGGGCGTCGAACACGCCCTGCCCTCCGCGAGCGGCCCGCCGCGGGGCGGGTCGGGGCAGGACCTGGGTGGTCTCGGCCTCGGGGGCGGCGTGGGAGCCGGCCTTGGCCTCGTGGATCACCGGGGAGTCGTAGGCGGTGCCGGCGGTGTGCTCCGGGGCGGCGTCGGCGGCCTGATCCTCGCGTGCCCGGCGCCCGCCGAACAGGCGCGCGAACAGGCCGGGGCGGGAGGCCCCGGCGGCGTGGGAGCCGGCGGCCGGTTCGTCCAGGTAGGACTGGTCGTGGTCCGGGTGGGTGCGCCCGGTCTCCGCGTCCACGGAGAGCGGGGTGGCGAGGTCCTCGGCCTCGCGGCGCACCTCACGGGCCCGGCGCCGCTCGTCGCGGCGGGCGGCCCGCTGCTCGGAGGCGCCCTCGGGGTCCTGGCCCGTGAGCCAGTCATAGCCTCCCGCGATCCGCTGCGGGATCGCACCGACGGGCGTCGCGGTGAGCACGAGCACGGAGAAGAAGGCCAGCAGGATCATGAGGACCCAGACGGGCACGGGTGTCAGCAGGGCGGCCAGCGGCGCCGTCGCCAGGTAGCCGACCATGCCCCCGGCACCGAGCATGTCCTCGAAGGCCTCGGCGGCCGAGGGCACACCGCCCACGAGGTGGGCGATGCCGGAGCCGGCGACGGTCGCCGTGAGCAGGCCGATGATGATGCGCCCGTTGGCGCGATGGTCCGTGGCGTGGCGGAAGCAGCGCACGGCCACGACGAGCAGGGCGATCGGCACCAGGAGGGCGAACCACCCGACGGTGCCGCCCACCACCCCGTGCACCACGCGGCCGACGGCGGTGCCGCGCAGGCCCCACCACTCCACGGCCGCGATCAGCGCGGCGAGCAGCAGCAGGAGCAGGCCGGTGCCGTCACGGCGTTCCTCGCGGTCGATGCGCACGTCCGGGCCGAGCTTGCGGAATCCGGCGCCGACCGGCGTGGCCAGCCCCATCCACAGGGTGTGCAGGGCGCGCAGGGGCGCGGCGGGCCGGTCGGCCTCGGGGACGGTCGCGGTCGACCCCTTCCGTCCGGAGCCTCGGCGTCCGGCGGAGCCGGAGCGGGACGTGGCGGAGGAGGAGGACGAACGCGTGGGGGAAGTACGGGTCGCCATGCCCACCAAACTACCGCGAACCGCGGACACGGCAGGCATGGCGACCCGGAGGGGTCAGGCCTCCAGGACCACCGGGATGATCATCGGGCGGCGGCGCAGCTTGCGGTTGACCCACGTGCCGACGGTCCGGCGGACCACCTGCTGGAGCTGGTGGGCGGTGTGGTCCTTGCTGGACTGCACGGCCTCCTCGAGCGCCCGGACGATCTTCGGCTTGATCTCCTCGAACACCTTCTCGTCCTCGGCGACGCCGCGGGCGTGGACGTCCGGGCCGGACACGATCACGCCGGTCTGCCGGTTGACCACGGTGATGATCGAGATGAAGCCCTCCTCGCCCAGGACACGGCGGTCCTTGAGGTCCGAGTCGGAGATCTCGCCCACGGAGGAGCCGTCCACGTACACGTAGCCGCACTCCACCTCGCCGACGACCTTCACGAGGCCGTCGGTCATGTCCACCACGGTGCCGTTGCCGGCCAGGATGACGTTCTCGGCCGGCACGCCGGTCTTCTCCGCGATCCGGCCGTTGGCGATCAGGTGGCGGGTCTCGCCGTGCACCGGCATCACGAACTCGGGCTCGACGATGTTGTAGCAGTACAGCAGCTCGCCCTCGGAGGCGTGGCCGGAGACGTGCACCTTGGCCATGCCCTTGTGCACCACGGTCGCGCCGAGCTTCATGAGCCCGTTGATCACGCGGAACACGGAGTTCTCGTTGCCCGGGATCAGCGAGGAGGCCAGCACGACGAGGTCGCCCTCCTCCAGCTGCACCTGGTGGTCCCCGTTGGCCATGCGGGACAGGGCCGCCATCGGCTCGCCCTGGGAGCCGGTGACCATCAGCACGATCTCGTCGTCGCGGTACTTGTCCACCTTGCGGATGTCCACGAGGATCCCGTTCGGCACGTTGAGGTAGCCGAGCTTCGCCGCGATGGTCATGTTGCGGATCATGGAGCGCCCGCCGAAGGCCACCTTGCGACCGTGCTTGTGGGCGGCGTCGAGGACCTGCTGCACGCGGTGCACGTGGGAGGAGAACGAGGCCACCACGATGCGGCGCTTCGCCGTGGCGAAGTAGCGCTCGAGGGTGGGGCCGATCTCCGCCTCCGTGGTGGTGAACCCCGGGACCTCGGCGTTCGTGGAGTCGGTCATGAACAGGTCCACGCCCTCCTCGCCGAGACGGGCGAAGGCGCGCAGGTCCGTGATGCGGCCGTCGAGCGGCAGCTGGTCCATCTTGAAGTCGCCGGTGTGCAGGATGGTGCCGGCGTCCGTGTGGATGGCGACGGCGAGCGCGTCCGGGATCGAGTGGTTCACGGCCACGAACTCGCACTCGAACGGGCCAAACTCGACGATGTCGTCTTCCTTGACCACGCGGGTGCGCGGCTTGATCCGGTGCTCCTCGAGCTTGGCCTCGATCAGGGCGAGGGTCAGCTTGGAGCCGATCACGGGGATGTCGTCGCGCAGGCGCAGCAGGTACGGGACGGCGCCGATGTGGTCCTCGTGGCCGTGGGTCAGGACGATGCCGACGACGTCGTCCACCCGGTCCCGGATGTAGTCGAAGTCCGGCAGGATCAGGTCGACGCCGGGCTGGTGCTCCTCGGGGAAGAGGACGCCGCAGTCGACGATGAGGATCTTGCCGTCGATCTCGAAGGTGACCATGTTGCGGCCGACCTCCTCGAGGCCGCCCAGCTGGACGATGCGGCAGGTGCCCCGCTTGAGCTTGGGCGGGGTGGACAGGCGGGTGCCTGCGGTCATGGAACGGGTCCCTTCTAGAAGGTGATGCCGGCCTCCGCGAGGTCGGCTCGGATGACGGAGAGCTCGTCCGGCGTGGCCTGGACGAGGGGCAGCCGCACGGCTGCGGACGGGATGACGCCCTGGGCGGCGAGGACGGCCTTCGCGGCCACCGCGCCCTGGACATGGGTCATGATGCCGCGCTGGACGGGGTCCAGCGCGAAGTGGTGATCACGGGCACCGGCCAGGTCGCCGGCGTGGACGGCGTCCACGAGCCGGCGGTACAGCTCGGGGGCCGCGTGCGCGGCCACCGAGACGACCCCCACGGCGCCGAGCGCCATGAGCGGCAGGGTCGCGCCGTCGTCGCCGGAGTAGAGGTCGAGGTCCGTGTGCGCCAGGACGGTGGTGGTGGACTGCAGGTCCCCCTTGGCGTCCTTGAGTGCACGGATGTTGGGGTGCTGCGCGAGCGCGATGATCGTCTCAGGCTCGATCGGCATCACGGAGCGGCCCGGGATGTCGTAGAGCATGATCGGTAGGTCCACGCCGTCGGCCACGGCCTCGAAGTGCGCGCGGATGCCGGCCTGGTTGGGCTTGTTGTAGTACGGGGTGACGAGCAGCAGCCCGTCCACGCCCGTCTCGGCCGCGCGGCGGGACAGCTCGAGGGTGTGCGCCGTGTCGTTGGTGCCGGTGCCGGCCACGACCCTGGCGCGGTCCCCCACGGCCTCGACGACGGTGCGGAACATCGCCACGTTCTCGTCGTCCGTGAGCGTGGAGGTCTCGCCGGTGGTGCCGGTGACCACGAGGCCGTCGGCCCCGCGGTCCACCAGGTGCTCGGCCAGCGCGGCGGCCGCCTCGAGGTCCACGGCGCCCTCGTCCGTCATGGGGGTGACCATGGCGGGCACGACCGTGCCGAAGAGCAGCTCGGAGGGGATGACGGCGGAACGGACGGCACTCATGGGCCCCACCCTACCTGCGAGACTGGGGGCCCGCGCCGTCCGTGGCCCCTCCGCGACGCGCGGCGACTCGAGAGGAGCCCGCCCTGCGTCCCGCCCCGCCCCCCGCCGCCGTCCGCCCGGACCGGCCCGCGCGTCGTCGGCTGCCCGGCGTCGACGCGGCCCGCGGGATCGCCCTGCTCGGCATGATCACCGTCCACGTCCTCGACCCGGTGACGGCGGACGGGGCGCCCCACCCGGCGTTCCTGTGGTTCGCCGGCCGCGCCTCGGTGCTGTTCGTCCTGCTGGCCGGGGTCGGGCTGGCCCTGTCCACGGGGGGCGCGACGCCGGCCACGGGGGTCCGGCTCGCGGCGCTGCGCCGCCGGATCGCCCGCCGCGCGGGTCTGCTGTTCGTGCTCGGGCTCGCGTGCGGGACGCTCGGGGTCCCCGTGGCGGTGATCCTGTGCCACTACGCCCTGCTCTTCCTGCTCGCGCTGCCCCTCCTGGGCCTGCGCGCCCGCACCCTGGGGGTGATCGCGGGGGCGTGGCTCGTGCTCGGGCCGGTGCTGGTGTTCGCGGTGGTCGCGGCCGCGCAGGCCGCCCTGGGCCGTCAGGAGTTCTTCGTGGGCGGGCGGCTCTGGCTCTCCCCCGGCCCCGCTGACCTGCTGCGTCCCGGGCTGCTGCTGGCCGATCTGACGGTCACGGGCTACTACCCCGTCCTGTCCTGGGGCGCGTTCCTCGTGCTGGGGCTGGCCCTGGGGCGGCTGCCGCTGGACCGGCCCCGCGTGGCCGCCGGGATCCTCGGCGGCGGGGCCGCGGCGTGGGCGGCGGCCGTCGTCGTCGGCGCGGCGGTGCTGCGGGCCCCGGGCACGGTCGGGCGGGTCGCCGCGGCGATCGGCACGGACCCGGCCGAGACGGCGCTCACGCTGCGCACGGGCGAGCCGCGGCTCGCGCTGCTGATCCCGGATCCGCTGTGGCTCGCCCTGCCCACCCCGCACTCCGGGTCCGTGGTGGCCGCCGTGCTCGCGGCGGGCTGGGCGTGCGCCGTGCTGGGCGCCTGCCTGCTGGCCCGGCCGCTGGTCGGGCACGCCGCGCTGCGCCCGCTCGTGGGTGCGGGGCGCATCCCGCTCACGCTCTACGTGGGGCACCTCGTGGTGCTCGCGCTCGTGGACGCGACCGGGACCGACCCGGCCGACGGGGCGCTGCTCGCCGTCCTCGTCGTGCTGTGCCTCGCGGCCGGGCTGGCCGCCGAGCTCAGTGGCCGACGGGGTCCGCTCGAGGCCGTGATGGCCCGGTTCTCCCGGGCGGGTGGGGAACGGGCCGTCGGAGGGCGCTGAGCGACGCGTGGGCCGCGTCAGCCGGCGCGGTGCAGGCGCACGGCCTCCCGGGCCGCCTCGCGGGCGCGGCGGCGGTCGCCCGAGGCGTCGTAGGCCAGGGCGAGGCGGTAGCGGGCGCGCCAGTCGCGTGGTGCGGCCTCGGCCTCCACGCGGTACAGCTCGAACTGGGCGTCGGCGGCCTCCCGGTCGATCCGGCCGCCGGGCGAGCGCGGCAGGTCGTCCTCCGGCAGTCCGCCCTCGACCTCGAGCTGGTCGGCCAGGCGTTCGGTCTGGCGGCCGAACCACACCTCGCGGGCCAGGACGGCCACGGTCACCAGTACCACGAGGATGACGCCCACGCCGATCGCCTTGGCCAGTGGCTGCGGGGCGCGCACCAGCGCGATGGACGCGTTGAGGGCGAACCCGGCGAACAGCAGCACGAGCAGGCAGACGAAGCCGACCCACACCTTGCTCATCACGGTCGAGCGGCGGGCGGCGGGCGGGGTCGGGCCCACGGCGCCGTCGTCGGGGGTGCGGGAGGGCTCAGCCAAGGTCCAGGTATCCGTCCAGTCCGTAGGTCAGACCCGGGCGGGAGGCCACGGTCCGCAGACCGAGGACGACGCCGGGCATGTAGGCGCCGCGGTCGAATGCGTCGTGCCGGACCACGAGCTGCTCACCCGGCCCGCCCAGCAGCACCTCCTGGTGCGCCTCCAGGCCGCGCAGGCGCACCGCGTGCACGTGCACGCCGTGGACGACGGCGCCGCGCGCGCCGTCCGGGTCGTGCTCGGTGGCGTCCGGGGAGACGGGCACGCCGGCCGCGTCGCGGGCCGCGCCGATGAGCTCGGCGGTCCGCACGGCCGTGCCCGACGGGGCGTCCACCTTGTCCGGGTGGTGCAGCTCGACGAGCTCGACGGACTCGAAGTACCGCGCCGCCTGCGCGGCGAACGCCGAGGCCAGCACCGAGCCGACCGAGAAGTTCGGGGCGATCAGCACGCCCACCCCCGGGTGCTCAGCCAGCTGCGCCTCCAGGCGCGTGCGGCGCTCGGGCACCCAGCCCGACGTGCCCACGACCGTGTGCAGCCCGTGCTCCACGGCGAAGGCCACGTTCTCGGGCGAGGCGTCCGGGACGGTGAGGTCCAGGACGTGGGTGGCGCCGGCGTCGAGCACCGCGTCCAGGCGGTCCTGCGAGCCGAGCTCGGCCACGAGCTCCAGGCCCTCGGCCGCTCGCACCGCGGGCACCGCGTGGCGGCCCATGCGGCCACGGGCGCCCAGGATCGCGACGCGCGGGACGTCGTCGGGAGCGGACACGGCGGAGGGGGTGCGGGTCTCGGTCATGGCCTCCAGCCTACGCGGCCCGCCCCGGCGGCCGTGGCCGGGGTCAGGCCGGGGCGACGACGACGCGCGCCCGGTCCCCCGCGGCCAGGCGCGCGGCCACGGCCCGGACCTGGCCGGCGTCGACCTCGCGGACCCGGGCGAGGGAGGCCGCCAGGTCCACGTACTCCCCCGTGACCAGCTCGGCGCGCCCCAGCCGGGACATGCGGGCGCCCGTGGACTCCATGCCCAGCACGGTGCCGCCGCAGATCTGCCCGTGGGCGCGCGCGAGCTCCTCCTCGGTGACGTCGGCCTCGGCCATCCGGTCCAGCTCGGCCTCCATCAGCGCGGCCACCTCCTCCACCCGGTCCGGCTGGCAGCCCGCGTATAGGCCCCAGTAGCCGGCGTCGGAGTACCCGGCGGAGAACGAATAGGTGTTGTAGGCCAGGCCGCGGCGCTCGCGGATCTCCTGGAACAGCCGCGAGGACATGCCCCCGCCGAGGACGGACTGCATGACGCCCAGGGCGAAGCGGTCCGGGTCCGTGGTGGACAGCGAGCGGCCGCCGACGAGGACGTTGGCCTGCTCGACCGCCTTGGTGACGGTGTGCGTGCCGGTCCGCACCCGCGAGGCCGCGGCCCCGGCGGTGTCCACGGCACGACGCGGAGCGGGCAGGGCTCCCGGGGCGAGCTCCCAGCCCGAGGCGCGCAGGGCGGCGAGGACGAGGCGGCAGACCTCATCGTGGTCGAGGTGGCCGGCGGCGGTGACGACGAGCTCGTCCGGGCGGTACCAGTGCGTGTAGTGCCCGACCACATGGTCGCGGGTGACGGCCCGGATCGTCTCGGGCGTGCCGCCGATGGGCCGGCCGAGGGGGTGGCCGTCCAGCATGACCTCGGCGAGCTTCTCGTGGGCCACGTCCACGGGGTCGTCCGCGTCCATGGCGAGCTCCTCGAGGATCACGCCGCGCTCGGTCTCGAGCTCGTCCGGGTCGATCAGGGAGGAGGTGAGCATGTCCGTGAGCACCTCCACGGCCATCGGCAGGTCCTCGTCCAGCACGCGGGCGTGGTAGACGGTGGACTCCTTGGCCGTGCCGGCGTTGGACTCCCCGCCCACGCGGTCGAAGGCGGCCGCGATGTCCATCGCGGTGCGCGTGGGCGTGCCCTTGAAGAGCAGGTGCTCGAGGAAGTGCGTGGCGCCGTAGCCCTCGGGCGACTCGTCACGGGACCCCACGGCCACCCAGTAGCCGATGGTCACCGAGCGCTGGTCCGGCATGGCCTCGGTGAGCACGCGGACGCCGCCGGGCAGCACGGAGCGGCGCACCATGGAACCGTTGCCCTCGTCCGCCAGCACGCCGTCGAAGTCCAGGGGGATCTCACGGTGAACACTCATGACGGACATTCTCGCCCATGCACGACGACGGCGCCGCACCACTCGCGGGGAGGGTGCGGCGCCGTCGTGGTCACCGGGTCGGGCATGCCCGGCCGGGGCGGATCAGGCCTCGGTCTGCGAGGACTCGATCGCGTCCGCGGTCTCGGCCACGGCGTCGGACTCCGCCACCACCGGGGAGAGGGAGAGCTTGCCGCGGTCGTCGATCTTGGTGATCTCGACCTGGACCTTCTGGCCCACGCCGAGCACGTCCTCGACGTCGTCCACGCGCTTGCCCTCGTTGAGCTTGCGCAGCTCGGAGACGTGCAGCAGACCGTCCTTGCCCGGGGTGAGCGAGAGGAACGCGCCGAACGTGGTCAGCTTCACGACGGTGCCGAGGTACCGCTCGCCGATCTCGGGGACCTGCGGGTTGGCGATCGCGTTCACCGCGGAGCGCGCGGCCTCGGCCGAGGCGCCGTCGGTGGCGCCGATCAGCACGGTGCCGTCGTCCTCGATGGTGATGTCCGCGCCCGTGTCGTCCTGGATCTGGTTGATCATGGCGCCCTTGGGGCCGATGACCGCGCCGATCTTGTCCACCGGGATGCGCACGGAGATGATCCGCGGGGCGGTGGGGGCCATCTCGTCCGGGGCGTCGATGGCGGCGTTCAGCACGGACAGGATGTGCAGGCGCGCCTCGCGGGCCTGCGTCAGGGCGGCGGCCAGCACGGAGGCCGGGATGCCGTCCAGCTTGGTGTCCAGCTGGATCGCGGTGACGAACTCGGCGGTGCCGGCCACCTTGAAGTCCATGTCGCCGAACGCGTCCTCGGCGCCGAGGATGTCGGTCAGGGCCGCGTACTGGGTCTGGCCGTCCACCTCGGCGGAGACCAGGCCCATGGCGATGCCGGCCACGGGCGCACGCAGCGGCACGCCCGCGTTCAGCAGGGACAGGGTGGAGGCGCAGACGGAGCCCATCGACGTCGAGCCGTTGGAGCCGAGGGCCTCGGAGACCTGGCGGATCGCGTAGGGGAACTCCTCGCGGGCCGGCAGCACGGGCACGAGGGCGCGCTCGGCGAGGGCGCCGTGGCCGATCTCGCGGCGCTTCGGGGAGCCCACGCGGCCGGTCTCGCCGGTGGAGTACGGCGGGAAGTTGTAGTGGTGCATGTACCGCTTGGCCGTCTCCGGCGCCAACGAGTCGATCTGCTGCTCCATCTTGAGCATGTTCAGCGTGGTGACGCCCATGATCTGGGTCTCGCCGCGCTCGAAGATGGCGGAGCCGTGCACGCGGGGCAGGACCTCCACCTCCGCGGTCAGCTTGCGGATGTCCGTCAGGCCGCGGCCGTCGATGCGCACCTGGTCGGTGAGGATGCGGCGGCGCACGATCTGCTTGGTGAGGGAGCCGTAGGCCTTGGCGATCTCGCCCTTGCGCTCGGCGAAGTCCTTGCCCTCGCCGGCGAGCTCCTCGAGCACCTCGAGCAGGTAGGCGTCCGAGGCCGACTCGCGCTCCTGCTTGTCGCCGATGGAGAAGATCTCGGTCAGGCGGTCCGTGGCGAGCTTCTCGACGGCGGCGTAGGCGTCGTCCTGGTAGTCCTGGAACACGGGGACGTCCACCGGGTCCTTGCCGGCGCGCTTGACCAGGTCGGCCTGGGCCTCGCACAGGGCGCGGATGAAGGGCTTGGCGGCCTCGAGGCCCTCGGCCACGATCTCCTCGGTGGGCGCCTGCGCGCCGCGCTCCTTGACCAGGGTCCAGGAGTCCGGGGTCGCCTCGGCCTCGACCATCATGATGGCGACGTCGTCGCCCACCACACGGCCGGCCACGGCCATGTTGAACACGGCGCCCTCGAGCTGGGAGTGCTTCGGGAACGCGACCCACTGGCGCGTGCCGGAGCCGTCGTCCATGAGGGCCATGCGCACGCCGCCGATGGGACCGGAGAACGGCAGGCCGGACAGCTGCGTGGACAGGGAGGCGGCGTTGATGGCCACCGTGTCGTAGATCTCGTCCGGGGCGATCGAGGTGACGGTCACGACGACCTGGACCTCGTTGCGGATGCCCTTGACGAACGCCGGGCGCAGCGGGCGGTCGATCAGGCGGCAGGTGAGGATCGCGTCCGTGGACGGGCGGCCCTCGCGGCGGAAGAACGAGCCGGGGATGCGGCCCGCGGCGTACATGCGCTCCTCGACGTCCACGGTCAGCGGGAAGAAGTCGAAGCCCTCGCGGGGCGACTTGCCGACGGTGGTGGCGGACAGCATCGACGTCTCCTCGTCGATGTAGACCATGGCGGCGCCGGCGGCCTGCTGGGCGAGGCGCCCGGTCTCGAAGCGGACGGTGCGCTTGCCGTACGAGCCGTTGTCGATGACGGCCTCGGCGAAGGTGATCTCAGGACCCTCCATGAGGGCCTCCTTTCAGGTGGACGGCGCCGCAGGCGTCCCTGTCCCCCTGGTCTTCGATCGAGGCCCTCGGCATCCCGCCGTGCGGCGGGGTCCGGGAGCCACTGTCGAGGACCGCGAGCGATGGGCGCGGAGCCGTCGGGTGTGTCGATGATGCGGGGAGGCGCGCCATGGCGCGCCGGAGTGCCGCAGGCTGCGGCGATCTCTCCCCCGGGACACACTACGTGCGTCCGGGGGCAGACGAAAGGCGGCGCCGGCGCTCGCGGGTCTCCCGCGGGCTCCGGCGCCGCCTCCTCAGGTCACTTGCGCAGGCCGAGGCGCTCGATCAGCGCGCGGTAGCGCTCGATGTCGACCTTCTGCAGGTAGCCGAGCATGCGACGACGGCGACCGACCAGGGCCATCAGGCCGCGACGGGTGTGGTGGTCGTGCTTGTGCTCCTTGAGGTGCTCGGTCAGGTCCTTGATGCGGCGGGACAGGACCGCGATCTGCACCTCGGGGGAACCGGTGTCGCCCTCGTGGGTGGCGTACTCCTTGATGATCTGCTGCTTGACAGCGGGATCCAGGGCCATGGTGGGCCTCCTTCACTTCGGTACCGCGAACACGGGCCGCGCCCCGCCGGGGCGGACGACGCGGGGCCCACCCCACCGCGGACTGCAGGGAGGCCGAGGGTCGAGTCTACCGCATCGCCTACCCTGGCCCGGTGAGCACCCCACCGGTCCCCCACTCCCCGGCCCCGTCGTCGTTCCCCCTCCGGCCGCCCGCGCCGCCCCTGGATCTGCCGCTGATCGGCCACGGCTACCCCGCGCTGCTGCGCACGCCGCGGGCCCGATGGTGGAACCCGCTCGCGTCCTTCGGCCTCGTGCTGGCCGGCCTGGTGGGCCTCCTCGTGCTCGGGGGCGTGCTGGGCGCTCTCGCCCTGATCGCCACGTCCGGGCCCGCGCTGCTCGGCGCGGCCGACCCGACGGACGTGACCGACCTCGACCTGTACTCCGCGCCCATGGTGCTGCTGAACAACCTCCTGCTCGCCGCGCTGATCGGGGTCGCGCTGCTGGCCGTGGCGCTGGGCCACCCCGTCGCCGCCCGCTTCGTCCACTCGGTCGAGGGCCGCGTGCGCTGGCGCTGGCTGGCGCGCTGCGTCGTCGTGCTGACGCCGCTGTTCCTCGCCTACGTGCTGGGCGCGTGGGCCCTCGACGGCGCCCCCACGGCCCCGCGCGCGCAGGACTGGGTCTGGCTGCTCGTCATGGCGTTCGTGCTCACCCCGTTCCAGGCCGCGGGCGAGGAGTACCTGTTCCGCGGGTGGCTGCTGCTGGCCGTCGGCACGTGGATCCGCCGGCCGGTCGTGGCCGCCGCGGTCACCGCGGTGCTCTCGGCGGCGACCTTCTCGCTCGCCCACGGCTCGCTCGACCCGTGGATCCTGCTGGACCTCGCCGCGTTCGCCGTCGCCGCCGTCCTGCTCACGTGGCGCACGGGCGGGCTCGAGGCCGCCGTCGCCCTCCACGTGGTCAACAACGTGGTGATCATCGCCGTCGGCACGCTCGTGGGCACCGTCGAGGACAGCTACGTGGGCGCGGAGACCGCCGGCTCCCCGGCGGCCACGCTGCTCTCGGTGGCGGTGGTCGCGGTGGCCACGGCGCTGCTGCTCTGGCAGGCGCGGCGGGCCGGGATCGCCCGGACGGTCCCGGTCACCGTGGGCGCCCGCCCCTGACCGGCGCCGCCCACCAGGCCACCGTCACGTAGGGCACCTGCAGGACCGCGTCCGCCGCATGGCCCAGGTGCTCGTGCAGGTACCAGTCGAGGTTGGCCGTCATCCGGGACCGGATCCGCTCGTCCGCGCGCAGCCAGTACGAGCGCGAGGCCATGAGTCCGTGCAGCCCCGCCGCGGTCATGGGCTGCGTCCACGCCCAGCGCGCGTGCTCCTCCGCCCCGAACGGGGCGGCGAACCGGCGCTGCTCCGGCCGGGCGGCGTGCACGTCCCCGGCGTGCATGATCCGGGTGAGACGGTGCACCCACGGCACCGCCGTGTCGAGCTGGTTCCACACCGCGGCCAGGCGCCCACCCGGGCGCAGCACCCGTGCGGCCTCCGCGCTCGCCGCGGCCGGGTCCATCCAGTGCCATGCCTGGGCCGCCACCACGGCGTCGGCGCTCGCCGCCGGCAGGCCCGTGGCCTCGCCCGTGCCCGGCACGGCGCGCACCCGCCCGCCCGTGCCGGCCGCGACCTCGCGTTCCAGGACGGCGCGCATCGACGCCGACGGCTCGAGGGCCGTCACCGTCCGCACCCGGTCCGCCGGGCGGGCCGCGAGCAGCCGGGTGAACAGTCCCGTCCCGGCCCCGAGCTCCACCACCTCCGCGCCGTCGGCGATGCCCGCCAGGACGCGGTCCACCACGGCGGCCGGGTAGGAGGGGCGGACGGCGTCGTAGTGCTCCCCGCCGGTCTCGAAGGGGTTGGGCCCGGCCCGACGGGCCCGGGCCGGGCGCCCCGGCAGGTTCGGCACAGCGGGGGGAGCGCCCGGCTCCGGGGCGCTCACCGGTCGGAGGGGGTCGTGGCCAGGATCGCCCGGGCCTCGTCCACGTCCTGCGTGATCTGCGCCACGAGCTTCTCGACGCCCTCGTAGGCGACCATCCCGCGCAGCCGGGCCACGAACTCGACCTCGATGTGCTGGCCGTACAGGTCGAAGTCCTCCACCCGCTCGTCATGGCGGTCGATCACGTGCGCCTCCACCACGCGGGAGACGTCCTCGAACGTGGGGTTCGAGCCGATGGAGATCGCGGCCGGCCACACGCCGCCGTGCGCGTCGTGCACCCAACCGGCGTAGACGCCGTCGGCCGGGATCATGCCCTGCACATCCGTCTCGAGGTTCGCCGTGGGGAAGCCGAGCTCGCGGCCGCGCGCGAACCCGTGCACCACCTCGCCGGCGAGCACGTGGTGCCGGCCGAGCACGGCCGCGGCCTGAGCGACGTCGCCCGCGGCCAGGGCCTCGCGCACCCACGTCGAGGAGCAACGGCGCTCCGGCTCGGCCCCGTGCTCGGCGGGGAACTCCTCGACGGCCTCGACCTCGAAGCCGTAGCGGGCCCCCAGGCGCACCATCTCCGCGACGTCGCCGGTGTTGCCCCGGCCGAAGCGCACGTCGTGCCCCACGACCACGACGGCGGCATGCAGCCCGTGCACGAGCATGCCGCGGACGAACTCCTCCGGGGACTGGTCCGCGAACTCGAGGGTGTACCGCTGCAGGAGCACCGCGTCCAGACCCGCCTCCTCCAGGAGGACGACCCGCTGCTCGGGGCTGATGATGTCCACGTGGGGCACCTCGGGCTGGTGCACGGCGCGCGGGTGCGGGGTGAAGGTCACGGCCACGGCCAGGGCGTCGCGGGCCCGCGCCAGCTCGACGACCCGGCGCAGCACCTCCCGGTGGCCGCGGTGCACGCCGTCGAAGTTGCCCAGGGTGACCACGGTGCGCGGCAGGTCCGTGGGGACCTCGTCCAGGCTGTTCCAGACCCGCATCAGAGCGCCCCCGCCTCGGCCGGGCGGGCGGGGCGGTGCGTCAGCAGCCAGATCAGGCCGACCACCGGCAGCACGAGCGGCACATAGCCGTAGCCCGCGCCGAACCGGGACCACACGGTGTCGTGGGCGAACATCCCCGGATCCAGGACGGTCCACAGGCCCACGCCCACCACGCCGGCCAGCTCCACGAGCACGGCGCCCAGCGCCACGGCCCAGGCGCGCGCGCCGGAGCGGGCGAGCGCGAACGTCGCCACGATGTACACGACCGCCGCGACCGCGGAGAGCGTGTACGCCACGGGGGCGGCGTCGAACTGCGTGAGGATCTGGAAGAGGCTGCGCGCGCTCGCGGAGAGGGCGAACACCGCGTAGACCATGACGATGATCCGGCCGAGACCCTGGTTGCGCGCGGGGGCGCCGTCGCTGGGTGCCATGTCCATCCTCCTCACCACTGCCCGAACCAGATGACCTGCATGCGATGCAGCATCACGGCGATCGTGGGCCCGACCACGGCCAGCACGAGGTTGGACCACCGGGTCTTGTCCGTGACGGCCCAGCCCACGGCGATCACCGGCACGATCAGGGCGGTGAGGATGTAGCCCCAGAACTCCCAGCCGGGGCCGTTCAGGGTGTCCCCGCCGAGCTGGCGGACGGCGGCGGCCGCCGCATAGACGAGCGTGAACAGCTCGACGGCGGCCACCGAGAGGATCGAGGCGTCCGCGGGGTGGCGGCGGATCGCCGTCATCACCACGCAGACGACGAACGAGACGGCACCGATCACCAGTCCCGTCCAGAACCAGGCGTCGAGGATCATGCGGTCCTTCCCTGTCCCGGCCCCTCGGCCGGGGCGAACACGAGCTGGGGCTTGGCGACGTCGGCGCCGCGGCGGCGCACGTCGGAGACGAGGGCGATGACGCGGCCGTCCGGCGCGCGCCCGGCGACGAGCGTCTCACCCGTGCCGGTGGGCGCCACGACCCGCCCGAAGGCGAGCTCGTGGGCCTCGTGCTCCGTCAGCTCGCGCACCGGGAAGAGCCCGGCGGCGGCCTCGGAGAGCTCGGTCATCGCGAACCGCTCCGCGAGGGCCTCGAGCGAGAGCGCGTCGGCCACGTCGAACGGGCCGACGGCGGTGCGGCGCAGCGCCGTCAGGTGACCGCCGGTCTCGAGGGCCTCGCCCAGGTCGCGGGCGAGCGCCCGGATGTAGGTCCCGGAGGAGCAGCGCACGGTGACGTCGAGGTCGACCAGCCGGCCGCCGTCGAGCCGGCGCAGCTCGTGCACCGTGAACTCGTGCACGGTGACGGGGCGGGCGTCGAGGGTGACGTCCTCTCCCGCGCGGACGCGATCGTAGGCGCGCCGGCCCGCCACCTTGACGGCGGAGACGGCCGAGGGCGCCTGCAGGATCTCGCCCGTGAGGGCGGCGACCTGCTCGGCCACGCGCTCGGGCGTGACGGCGTTGGCCAGCCGGGTCTGCACGACCTCGCCCTCCGCGTCGTCCGTGACGGTCGACTGCCCGAGCCGGATCGTGGCCGTGTACGTCTTGTCCGTGCCCGTGATGGCGGTCAGCAGGCGCGTGGCCTTGTTGACGCCGACCACGAGCAGGCCCGTGGCCATGGGGTCCAGGGTGCCGGCGTGGCCCACCTTGCGGGTGCCCGCCAGCCGGCGGACCCGCCCGACGACGTCGTGCGAGGTCCACCCCTGCGGCTTGTCCACGAGGACGACCCCCGACGCCTCCGTTCCCGGCGCGTCGGGGGCCTGTCCCCCGGTGCTGCGTGCGCTCACCGTGCCGCGGGCCTCAGGCGCGCGGGGCGTCGTCGGCGTCGGCGTCCGGCTCCGCGGTGCGGTACGGGTCCGCGTCACCGGCGTACGACGCGCCCTCGCGCGCCTTCGCCAGCTCGGCGTCCCGCTCCTTGGCCGCACGGAGGACGTCCTCCAGGTGTGCGGCCGCCTCGGGGACGGTGTCCGCCACGAACTCGAGGGTGGGCACCAGGCGGATGGTGAGCCCGCGGCCCACCTCGCGGCGCAGGATGCCGCGGTTGTCCTGGATGCCCTCGTGGGCGGCGGCCACCGTGGCCTCGTCGCCCAGGACGGTGTAGTAGACGGTGGCGTGCTGCAGGTCGTTGGTCACGCGGACCTCCGTCACGGTGACGGGCTCCACGCGATCGTCCTTGACGCCGCGGCGCAGCGCCTCGGCCACGAGGACCTTGATGCGCTGGGCCAGACGGCCGGCGCGTGCCGGATCGGCCATGGTGCGGTTCCTTCCGGTGGTGATGGTTCAGAGGGTGGGACGCGGAGGGCGGGGGCCCGTGCGGGCCCCCGCCCCGGCCGTCAGACGCGCGGCTTCTCCTGCATCTCGAAGGTCTCGATCACGTCGCCCTCCTTGATGTCGTTGAAGCTGCCCAGGCCGATGCCGCACTCGTAGCCCTCGCGGACCTCCGTGGCGTCGTCCTTGAAGCGGCGCAGCGACTCGATCTTGAGGTGATCGGAGACCACCACGCCGTCGCGCACCAGGCGGGCCTGGGCGTTGCGGCGGATGAGGCCCGAGCGCACGAGCGAACCGGCGATGTTGCCCCACTTGGAGGAGCGGAACACCTCGCGGACCTCGGCCGAGCCGAGCTCGACCTCCTCGTACTCCGGCTTCAGCATGCCCTTGAGCGCGTTCTCGATGTCGTCGATCGCGTCGTAGATCACGCTGTAGAAGCGCATGTCCACGCCCTCACGGTCGGCCAGGTCGGCGACCCGCTCGGCGGGGCGCACGTTGAACCCGATGATGATGGCGTTGTCCACGGTCGCCAGGTTCACGTCATTCTGCGTGATGGCGCCGACGCCGCGGTGGATGACGCGCAGCTGCACCTCGTCCTCGCCGACCTCGATCTTGAGCAGCGAGTCCTCGAGCGCCTCGACGGCACCGGACGCGTCGCCCTTGATGATGAGGTTGAGCGTGTCCAGCTTGCCCTCGGCCACGGCCTGGTCGAAGTCCTCCAGGGTGATGCGCTTGCGGCGCTTGGCCAGCTGGGCGTTGCGGTCCGCGGCCTCGCGCTTCTCCGCGATCTGGCGGGCGGTGCGCTCGTCGTCGGTGACGAGGAACGAGTCGCCGGCACGCGGCACCGCGGACAGGCCGAGCACCTGGACGGGACGCGACGGATCGGCCGCCTCCACGGCGTTGCCGTTCTCGTCGAACATGGCGCGCACACGGCCGTGGGCGGAGCCCACCACCATGGTGTCGCCCACGCGCAGCGTGCCGGTCTGCACCAGCACGGTGACGACGGCGCCGCGGCCCTTGTCGAGGTTGGCCTCGATGGCCACGCCTCGGGCGGCCTTGTGCGGGTTCGCCGTGAGCTCGAGGGCGGCGTCCGCGGTGAGCAGGATCGCCTCGAGCAGCTGGTCGATGTTGATGTTGTTGCGCGCGGAGACGTCCACGAACATCGTGTCGCCGCCGTACTCCTCGGGCACGAGGCCGTACTCGGTGAGCTGACCGCGGATCTTGTCCGGGGCGGCGGTGTCCTTGTCGATCTTGTTGACCGCCACCACGATCGGCACGCCGGCCGACTGGGCGTGGTTGAGCGCCTCGACGGTCTGCGGCATGACGCCGTCGTCGGCCGCCACCACCAGCACGGCGATGTCGGTGACCTTCGCACCGCGGGCACGCATGGCGGTGAACGCCTCGTGACCCGGGGTGTCGATGAAGGTGAGGCGACGCTGCTCGCCCTCGTGCTCCACGGGCACCTGGTAGGCGCCGATGTGCTGCGTGATGCCGCCGGCCTCGCCCTCGATGACGTTCGAGGAGCGGATGGCGTCCAGCAGACGCGTCTTGCCGTGGTCCACGTGGCCCATGACGGTGACGACCGCGGGGCGCGGCTCGAGGTCGGCCTCGTCCTCGTTGGCCGCCTCGGCCTCGAGGTCGATGTCGAAGGCCTCCAGCAGCTCCTTGTCCTCGTCCTCCGGGGACACGATCTGGACCTTGTAGCCCAGCTCGTCGCCGAGCAGCTGGAAGGTCTCCTCGTCGAGGGACTGGTTGGCCGAGGCCATCTCGCCGAGGGTGAAGAGCACCTTCACCAGGTCGGCGACGTCGGCGCGGATCTTCTCGGCGAAGTCGGCCAGGGACGCGCCGCGGCGCAGGCGCAGAACGGTGGTGCCGTCACCCTTGGGGACCTTGACGCCGCCGATCTCACGCGTGTGCTGCTGCTCGAACTCCTGGCGCTTCGCGCGCTTCGACTTGCGTCCCCTGCGCGGGCCGCCGCCGCGCCCGAAGGCGCCCTGGGCGTTGCCGCGACCGCCACGGCCGCCCGGGCCGCCGGGACGACCCGGACCGCCACCGGGGCCGCCGCCCGGACGGCCACGGCCGCGGGCCGGCTGCGGGGCCGGGGTGATCTGCTTGGGCATCATGCCCGGGTTCGGACGCGGCCCACCGGGGCGGGGACCGCCGGCGCCCGCGGCCGGGCGCGGACCGCCCGGACGGGGACCGCCGGCACCGGCCGGCGGACGGGGGCCGCCCGGACGAGGCGCGCGGTCCTCACGACCGGAGCGCATGCCCTGCGAGGGGGCGAACGGGTTGTTGCCCGGACGCGGAGCACCGCCACGGCCGCCCGGGCGGGCGCCCGGGCGAGGCCCGGCGGAGCCGCCCTTGGGGCTGAACGGGTTGTTGCCGGGACGCGGGGCGCCCGGCTTGGGCGCGGAGGCACCCGGCTTGGGCGCGGCGGCGCCCGGCTTCGGCACGGCCGACCCCGGCGTGGCCGGCGGCTGCGGGGCCTTCGGCTCGGCCGGGGCGGCCGGCGTCGGTGCGGCGGGGCCGGGGGTCGGGGCGGCGCCCGGCTTGGGCGCGGCGGTGCGGCCCGCGGCGGGACCGGGCGCCGGGGCGCCGGCATTCGACGTGGGGGCCGCGGCGCGCGGCGACGGGGCGGCCGCCGGCTTCGGCGCGGCGGAACGGCCCGGGGCGGCGGGCGTGGAACCGGGCTTGGCGGCGGACTTGCCGGCACCCGGGTAGGCGTTGCGCAGCTTCTTGACCACCGGGGGCTCGATGGTGGACGAAGCCGAGCTGACGAACTCGCCGAGGTCCTTGAGCGTGCTCAAGGCCTCCTTCGAGGTGATGCCGAGCTCCTTGGCGAGCTCATGGACGCGGACCTTGGCCACGGTTCTCCTGTTCTGGCCCCACGGGCCGGAACGGAGCCGCTCGGGCTGTCCGTCTCAGCGCGTCCTGGGACCGTTGACGTTGCTCCAGGCCGTCGCGCGCGCCACCAGGGCACGCGCACCACGGCCTGCCTGATAGCAGGGGGTGAAGTTCATCGCTGGGCACTCATGCTTCAGTGCTCATCGGGTACGCATCAGATCTCTGACCCGCCTTCATCTGTCGGTCTGTCAGCCGGTGCCTCCGCGGTGCGGCCCAGCGCGTCGGCGTCGACGGCGGACCGGAAGGCCCGCCCGAACGCGCGGCGGCGCAGGGCGAGGAGGAGGCAGTCCTCGCCGGGATGCAGCCACGCACCCCGGCCGGGACGGCGTCGTTCCGGGTCCCAGACGACGGATGGGGGTTCCGTCGAGGAGTCCAGGGCGACGCGCACCAGCTCTTGCTGGTCCGCCCTCGATCGGCATCCGATGCAGGTGCGCACGACCGTCCGAGACGTCATGCGTTCACCCCTCACGGGCGTCGGATCGAGAAAGGACCTCATCCATCCTAGCGCGTCCGGGCCCGGATCTGTTCCCGGGGACGGTCAGCGGCCCGGGGCGGAGGTGGTGACCCCGTCGCCGACGATGTCGATCCGCCAGCCCGTGAGCTTGGCCGCGAGGCGGGCGTTCTGGCCCTCCTTGCCGATGGCCAGGGACAGCTGGTACTCCGGCACCACGGCGCGGGCCGAGTGCTGGTCCGCGTCGAGGATCTCCACCGAGACGGTCGTGGCGGGCGAGAGGGCGTTGGCGATCATCGCGGCGGGGTCGTCCACGTGGTCGACGATGTCGATCTTCTCGTCGTTGAGCTCCGTCATGACGGCGCGCACGCGGCTGCCCATCTCCCCGATGGAGGCGCCCTTGGCGTTCACCCCGGGGCGGGTGGCGCGCACGGCCATCTTGGTGCGGTGGCCGGCCTCGCGGGCCAGCGCCGTGATCTCGACCGAGCCGTCCGCGATCTCCGGGACCTCGAGCTCGAAGAGCTTGCGCACGAGGCCGGGGTGCGAGCGGGACACCGTGACGGACGGGCCCTTGGCGCCGCGCGTCGCGGAGACCACGTAGGCGCGGATCCGGCGGCCGTGGGCGTAGTCCTCGCCGGGCACCTGCTCGGGCGGCGGGAGGACGGCCTCGAGGGTGCCGAGGTTCACCTGGACCATGTGGCGGTTCAGGCCCTGCTGGATGACGCCGGAGACGAGCTCGCCCTCCTTGTCCTTGAACTCGCCGAGGACCTTGTCGTCGTCCTCCTCGCGCATGCGCTGGATCATCACCTGGCGCGCCGTGGAGGCGGCCACCCGGCCGAAGCCGTTCGGGGTGTCGTCGAACTCGCCGATGGGCGTGTCGTCCTCGTCCAGCTCCGTGGCCCACACGGTGACGTGGCCGGTCGCGCGGTCGATCTCCACGCGGGCGCGCTTCAGGGCCCCCGGGGTGCGGTGGTACGCCATGAGCAGGGCCTGCTCGATGGTGGGGATGAGGCGGTCCATCGGGATCTCCCGCTCCGCCTCCAGCATGCGCAGCGCGCTCATGTCGATGTCCAACTCATGCCTCCGTGTGCTCGGCCGTGTCCTCGCCCGCGGCGGCGTCGGCGTCGCCGGCCTGCTGAGCGGGGCTCCACTCTACCTGCACGATCGCCGGACCGAGGCGGTCGAGGGCGACCCGCTCGGCGGGCAGCTCCTTGGCCTTCATGCCCTTCTTCGCGGGCGGGCGCACCACGGCCAGCTCGACGTCGTCGTCCGTCACGTCCTTCAGGCGGGCGGTCACGGGCGCGGCGCCGTCGACCGAGACCTCGACGAGACGGCCGACGTTGCGGGCGAAGTGGCGGGGCTCGGTGAGCGGGCGGTCCACGCCCGCGGTGGTGACCTCCAGCAGGTACTCCCCCGCGCCGACGCCGGGCACGTGGTCGCCCAGGGCGTCGAGGGCGGCGGAGACCCGGCCGGAGAGGCGGGCGACGTCGTCCAGGCTCAGGCCCTGGGTGCCCGAGGCGCGGTCGAGGACCACCTCGACGGTGCGGTGCTCGGCGGTGCCCGTGGCGCGCACCTGCTCCACCACCACGTCGTCGGCCGCCAGGGCCTCCTCGACGCGGGTGCGCAGCTCGGCGAGGTCGTCGCGGCGGTCGGTGCTGTCCATGGGGTGCCTCACTCGTCGGGTCGGGGCCGCCGCGCCACGCGGGCGGGGGCCGGGGTCGGGATCCGGGGCCGAGCCTACCGGCGGCCCACGGCGGGGCCGAGTGCTCCCGACCGGGTTGGACGGGGCGAGCTCAGCGCAGCAGCGGGGCGAGGGTGTCCGCGCCGACCTTAACGATGAGCGCGGTCACCACCATGAGGTACACCACGCGGATGAAGCCGGTGCCGCGGGCGATCGCCATGCGGGCCCCCACGTAGCCGCCCATGAGGTTGGCCGCGCCGAGCAGCAGCCCCAGGCCCAGCACCGCGTGCCCCGAGGGCACGAAGTACGCGAGCGCGCCGAGGTTGGTCGCGAGGTTGACCACCTTCGCCTGTGCCGAGGCGTGCAGGAAGTCGAACTTGAGCAGCAGGACCAGCCCCAGGATGAGGAACGTGCCCGTGCCGGGGCCGAGGACGCCGTCGTAGAAGCCCACCGCCGCGCCGAGCGCCACGGCCCGGGCCAGCGCGGTGCTCCGCCGCGGCCCCACGCCGGCGACCTGTCCGAGGCCCGGGCGCACGGCCGTGAACACGGCGACGGCGATCAACGCCGCCAGGATCACGGGCCGGATCACGCCGGCCGGCAGATGCGCGGCGACCACGGCCCCGCCCAGGGCCGCCGCGAAGGCGACGGCGGCCATCGGCAGTGCGGTGGACAGATCCTGCCGCAGGCGCCGCCGGTAGGTGAGCGCCGACGTCGCCGTGCCGAACACCGAGCCGAGCTTGTTGGTGGCCAGGGCCTGGATCGGGCTCAGCCCGGGCACGAGCAGCAGGGCCGGCAGCTGCAGGAGCCCGCCCCCGCCCACGACGGCGTCGATCCAGCCCGCCGCGAAGCCCGCGGCGAGCACGAGGACGAGCAGCCCGGCGGTCAGCTCGACGGCGCCGAACCACTCAGCGCCCGTCGCGCACTTCCGCGAGCACCGCCGCGACGGCCCCGTCCACGGGCACGGGGCGCGCCTCGCCGGTGGCACGGTCCTTGAGCTCGAGCTCGCCGTCCGCCAGGCCGCGGCCGATCACCACGGTGGTGGGCACGCCGATGAGCTCGGCGTCCTTGAACTTCACGCCGGGGCTGACCTTCGGACGGTCGTCCACGAGCACGGTCAGGCCCTCGGCCTCGAGGCCCGCGGCGAGGGTCTCGGCGGCGGCGAGGCCGTCCTCGCCCTTCGTGGCGACGACGACGTGCACGTCCGCCGGGGCCACCGCGCGCGGCCACGCCAGGCCCTTGTCGTCGTGGTAGCGCTCGGCGATCGCGGCGACGGCGCGCGTGATGCCGATGCCGTAGGAGCCCATGGTCACCACGACCTGCTTGCCGTGGACGTCGAGGACCTTCAGGTCGAGGGCCTCGGCGTACTTGCGGCCGAGCTGGAAGATGTGGCCCATCTCCATGCCGCGGCGGGTGTGCAGCGGGCCGGAGCCGTCCGGGGCCTGGTCGCCCTCGCGCACCGCGGTGGCCTCGAGCACGCCGTCCCACGTGAAGTCGCGGCCGGCCACGAGGCCGAACACGTGGCGCTGGTCCGCGTTCGCGCCGGTGATCCACGCGGTGCCGGGGGCGATGCGCGGGTCCACGAAGAAGGGCAGGCCCGAGACGGAGCCCTCCGCGCCGAGGACCGGGGTGCCCTCGACCGCGTCGGCCGCCGCGGGGCCGATGTAGCCCTTGACCAGGGCGGGGTGCGCGGCCAGGTCCGCGGCGGTCGCGGCCTCGAGCGTGGGCTCGCCGACCACGCCGAGCGCCGGGCCCACGGAGGCCTCGAGACGCTTGAGGTCCACCTCACGGTCGCCGGGCACGCCCACGACGAACGGGCGGCGCTCGCCGCCGTCCACCACCGCGGTGACCACGACGCACTTGAGCGTGTCCGCGGCGGTCCACGGCTCGCCGTCGCGCGGGGCCAGCTGGTTGGCGACGTCCACGAGCGCGGCGATGGTGGTGGAGACCGGGGTGTCCTTGACCTCGGCGGCGGGCAGGACCGCCATGGCTGCCTCGTCCAGCGGGGCGGGGGCCACCGTGGTGACGGCCTCGACGTTGGCGCGGTAGCCGCCGTCGGACTCGACGAAGGTGTCCTCGCCCACCTCGGTGGGGTGCAGGAACTCCTCGGAGCGGGAGCCGCCCATCGCACCGGAGGTGGCCCGCACCGGCACGACCTCGAGGCCGAGGCGGTCGAAGATCCGCAGGTAGGCGGCCCGGTGGGCCTCGTACGCGGCGTCCAGGCCGGCGTCGTCCACCGTGAAGGAGTAGGAGTCCTTCATGATGAACTCGCGCCCGCGCAGCAGGCCGGCGCGCGGGCGGGCCTCGTCCCGGTACTTGGTCTGGATCTGGTACAGGTACGCGGGCAGGTCCTTGTACGAGGAGTACAGGTCCTTCACCAGGAGCGTGAACATCTCCTCGTGTGTGGGGGCCAGGAGGTAGTCGTTGCCCCTGCGGTCCTGCAGGCGGAACAGCCCGTCGCCGTACTCATCCCAGCGCCCCGTGGCCTCGTAGGGCTCCCGCGGCAGCAGCGCCGGGAAGTGCACCTCCTGGGCGCCGATCGCGTCCATCTCCTCGCGCACGATCCGCTCCACCTTGGCCAGCACCTTGAGGCCCAGCGGCAGCCACGAGTAGATGCCCGGGGCCGCGCGACGGATGTAGCCGGCACGGACGAGGAGCCTGTGGCTCGCCACCTCGGCCTCCGCCGGGTCGTCGCGCAGGGTGCGCAGGAACAGGGTGGACATGCGCAGGGGCATGACGGGGCCTCCTCGGACGGGCTCGCGCGGTCGGGGCGGCGCGCGGGACGGGACGACGCCGGCACGGGGTGCCCGGCGTCCTGACCGCCGATCCTATCGCCCGCGCAGGGCCCGCCGGGTCAGTACAGGACGGTCGCGAACGTGCCGCGCCGCTCGAACCCCACGCGCTCGTACGTGCGCAGCGCGGGGGTGTTGTACGCGTTGACATAGAGGCTGACCACGGGCGCCTGGAGTCGCACGTAGTCCACGACGGCGGCCATCGCCGACGCCGCCAGTCCTCGGCCGCGCGCGGCGGGGGCCATCCACACGCCCTGGATCTGGGCGCACCGGGAGGAGAGCAGCCCGATGTCCGCCTTGAAGCGCAGCGGGCCGCCCGCGTCGCGCGGTCCCGGGTCGATGAAGACGCGTCCGGTGTGGATCAGCCGCTCGACGCGGTCCCGGTACTGGGCCGCGCCCCCGGCGAATGGGGAGAAGCCGAGCTCCTCCTCGAACATCGCCGCGCTGGCCGGCAGGACGCGCGCGAAGTCGTGTGGCTGCGCCTGCACCACGTGCGGGTTCGGGTCGATCCCCCCGGCCGTGCCCAGCACGAGCAGCGGCTGGTCGGGGCGCACGGACCGGGACCGGTGGCCCGCGGCGGCGAGGGCCTCGCCGGCGGCCAGCACGGGACCGGCCGGGCCGTAGATCGACCCGTACCGGCGGCGCAGCGCGGCGGCCGCCGCGCCGAGCGCCTCCGCGTCGCCCGGCGCCCAGCCGGCGTCCGGGGCCTCGGACGCGGCGACCGGCACCACGTTCGAGCCGATCCAGACGGCCGCGCGCAGCGCGCCGGCGCCCGGGGCGTCGTCGTCGATCCCGAGGAACAGGGTGCCCGCCGCTCCCCCGCGCGGGCCGGCCAGGCGGCCCGCCTCGAGCAGGGAGTCCACGAACACGTTGGACACGGGGGCGCGGGCGGACAGGGCCGCGAGCGCGGCGGTGTCCGCGTCGGTCAGCAGGCGGACGCGGTCACCCGTGGCGGCCCGGACCTCCCGGTCAGTGGACGGAGACCACCGGGGCACCGGCGGCAGCCTGGTCACCGCCGTCCTCCCCCAGGTCCATCTCGCCGGCGATCCGGTTGGCCTCCTCGATGAGGGTCTCCACGATCTGGTCCTCGGGCACGGTGCGGATGACCTCGCCCTTGACGAAGATCTGGCCCTTGCCGTTGCCGGAGGCGACGCCGAGGTCGGCCTCGCGGGCCTCGCCCGGCCCGTTGACGACGCAGCCCATGACGGCCACCCGCAGCGGGACCTCGAGGTCCTGGAGGCCCTCGGTGACCTGCTCGGCCAGCGTGTACACGTCCACCTGGGCGCGGCCGCACGAGGGGCAGGAGACGATCTCGAGCTTGCGCTCACGCAGGTTCAGGGACTGCAGGATCTGCAGGCCCACCTTGACCTCCTCGACCGGCGGCGCGGAGAGGGAGACGCGGATGGTGTCACCGATGCCCTGGCCGAGCAGGTAGCCGAAGGCGGTGGCGGACTTGATGGTGCCCTGGAAGGCCGGGCCGGCCTCGGTGACCCCGAGGTGCAGCGGCCAGTCACCCTGCTCGGCGAGCAGCTCGTAGGCGCGGGCCATGATCACCGGGTCGTTGTGCTTGACGGAGATCTTGAAGTCCTTGAAGCCGTGCTCCTCGAAGAGGGAGGCCTCCCAGACGGCGGACTCGACGAGGGCCTCCGGGGTGGCCTTGCCGTACTTCTGCAGCAGGCGCGGGTCCAGGGAGCCGGCGTTGACGCCGATGCGGAGGGAGGTGCCGTGGTCCGAGGCGGCCTGCGCGATCTCCTTGACCTTGTCGTCGAACTTCTTGATGTTGCCCGGGTTCACGCGCACGGCGCCGCAGCCGGCCTCGATCGCCGCGAACACGTACTTCGGCTGGAAGTGGATGTCCGCGATCACGGGGATGGTGGACTGCTGGGCGATGACCTTGAGGGCCTCGGCGTCCTTGTCCGTGGGGCAGGCCACGCGGACGATGTCGCAGCCGGCGGCCGTGAGCTCGGCGATCTGCTGCAGGGTCGCGCCGATGTCGTGCGTCTTGGTGGTGGTCATCGACTGCACCGAGACGGGGTGCTGCGAGCCGACGCCCACCGAGCCCACCTGGATCTGCCGGGTGGTGCGGCGCGGGGCCAGCACGGGCGGCGGGGCGGACGGCATTCCAAGGCTGACGGGCACGGGGGCGCTCCTCATGGGTTCTCGGGGTCGACGGCGCGGGGCCGCCGGGTTCTCCGGTCCATCCTAGGCGCGCGGGCGCCCCGGGGCGCGGGGCGACCGCCCACGGCGAACGGGCCGGGCTCAGAACAGCCGGACCGGCTCCACGATGTCCGCCACGATCAGGATGACGCCCATGAGCAGCATCGCCGCGCCCACCGCGTAGGTCAGCGGCAGCATGCGGGCCAGGTCGAACGGCCCCGGGTCCGGGCGGCCCGTGATCCGGGCCCAACCGCGGCGCACCGCCTCCCACAGGGCGCCGGCCACGTGGCCGCCGTCGAGCGGGAGCAGCGGGATGAGGTTGAACACCATGAGCGCCACGTTCACGCCCGCCAGCAGGGACAGCAGCAGGGCGGCCTTGTCCGTCAGCGTGGCCTCCTCGAGCGCCGCCGCCTCCCCGGCGATCCGGCCGACTCCCACCACGGACATCGGGCCGTCCGGGTCGCGCTCGGCCGGGGTCACCACGGCGACGGCGGTGTCCCACAGCCGCTGCGGCAGCACGAGGACGACGTCGACGACGCCCCGCACCTGCTGGGCCACGAGCGGGCCGGCGTCGAGCGGGGTGCCGCGGACCGTCTCGAGCTGCGCGCCCATGCCGATGAACCCGACCTCGTGGGTCGCCACGGTCCCGTCCGGGGCCCGCTCGGGCCGGCCCAGCGCGTCCGTCACGGGCCGTTCCGTCAGGCGCGGGGTCAGGGTGGCGCTCATCCGCTCGCCGTCGCGCTCCCACTCGATCCGGGTGGGCTGTCCGGCGCGGTCCCGGATCGCGGCGGAGAGGGCGTCCCAGTCGGAGACCGGCCGCCCGTCGAAGGCGAGCACGGTGTCGCCGGGGCGCAGTCCCGCCTCGTGGGCGGGCGCGGCGGGATCGCCCGGGCGGCAGTCCTCTGTCCCGCCGGAGGCGGCGCGGGCCTGCTGCTCCTGCATCGTGACCACGCACCGGTAGACCTCGGCGACGGTGGTGCTGGGCTGCGAGGTGCCCACCGTGGTGACCAGCAGGGCGGTGGCGCCCAGCGCGATGAGCAGGTTCATGAACGGCCCGCCGAGCATGATCACCACCCGCTTCCACACCGGCAGGGCGAGGAAGCGGCGGTGCTCGTCGCCGGGGCGGACCTCCTCGGCGGCCTGGGCCCGCGCGTCGTCGGCCATGCGGCCCAGCTGCTGGACGAAGCCCGTGGACGCCGCGCGGGGCGTCTGCCCGGGCCGCGGCGGGGGCAGCATCCCGATCATCGCGACGTAGCCGCCCAGCGGCACGGCCTTGAACCCGTACTCCGTCTCGCCGCGGCGCCACGAGACGAGCGTCGGGCCGAAGCCGATCATGTACTGCGTGACGCGCACGCCGAAGAGCTTGGCCGGGACGAGGTGGCCGATCTCGTGCAGGGCGATCGAGACCGCCAGGCCCAGCGCGACCGCGAGGACGCCCGCGACGTACCAGAGGATCTCCACGACGGTCACCAGCGGGCCCGCGCCGCACGGCGCGCCCAGGCCTCGGCGGCGAGCACGGCATCCACGGTGAGCCCCGTCGGCGCGGGGTCGTGGCCGGCCGCGGCGAGCACGTGCTCGGGGGCATAGTCGGCGACGACGGCGCGGACCGTGTCCACGATCCCGTCGAAGGGCAGGGCGCCGGCGTGGAAGGCGTCCACGGACTCCTCGTTGGCGGCGTTGAACACGGCCATGTGGGTGGGCGAGGCGGCCGCCGCCTCCTTCGCGGCCCGTACCGCGGGGAAGGCCTCCTCGTCGAGGGGCTCGAACGTCCAGGTGGCCGCCCGCGTCCAGTCGCAGGCCGGGGCCGCGCCCGAGAGACGGCGCGGCCAGCACAGCCCCAGGGCGATGGGCAGGCGCATGTCCGGCGGGGAGGCCTGGGCGAGCGTGGACCCGTCGACGAACTCGACCATCGAGTGGACCACGGACTGCGGGTGGACCACGACGTCGATCCGGTCCAGGGGCACGTCGAACAGCAGGTGGGCCTCGATCACCTCGAGGGCCTTGTTCACGAGGGAGGCGGAGTTGGTGGTGACGACGCGGCCCATGTCCCACGTGGGGTGGGCGAGGGCCTGGGCGGGCGTGACGGCGTGCAGGGCGGCGCGGTCCAGGCCGCGGAACGGCCCGCCCGAGGCCGTGAGCACGAGGCGGCGGACCTCGTCCGCCGTGCCCCCGCGCAGCGCCTGCGCGAGCGCGGAGTGCTCGGAGTCCACCGGCACGAGCTGGCCCGGCGCCGCGGCCGCCTTCACGAGGGCCCCGCCGACGATGAGCGACTCCTTGTTGGCCAGGGCCAGGCGGTGGCCGGCGTGCAGGGCGGCGAGGGTGGGCCGCAGGCCGATCGAGCCCGTGATCCCGTTGAGCACGGTGTCGGCGCCGGGCCACGCGGCGATCTGCTCGGCGGCGCACGGGCCGGTGAACAGCACGGGTCGGGGGGACGGGCGCCCGAGGCGGGCGGCGGCGTCGGCGAGGGCGACGCGCAGCTCCTCCTCCCCCGCCGCGGCGGAGCCCACCGCCTCGACCTCGAAGCGCACGGCCTGCTCGGCCAGCAGGGTCGTGTTCGCCCCGCCCGCGAGCGCGACGGCCCGGAGCCGGGTGGGGTCCTGGGCGATCACGTCGAGGCCCTGGGTGCCGATCGAGCCCGTGGAGCCGATCAGGGCGACGGCGCGCGGGGCGCCGTCGTCGTCCGCCGGGGCGGGGGCGGGCAGCGTGTAGTCGGTGAGGGATCCGTGCGTCACCCCGCCATGATGCCAGTCGGGCCTGGACACGGACGGGGGGCCGGCCGGACGGACGCCGCACCCCGACGTCCCGCCCCGCCGGCCCCCGTGGGACCGGGTCAGCCGCGGATCAGTGCTGCACCGGCTTCTCGGCGCCGATGCCGGTGAGGGAGCGGACCTCCATCTCGGCCTGCTTGTCGGGGTCCTCGGCGCGCGACGAGGTCACCGAGCCGAGCCAGCCGAGGAAGAAGGCCAGCGGGATGGAGACGATGCCCGGGTTCTTCAGCGGGAACACCGCGAAGTCCGCGCCCGGGATCATCGAGGTCGGCGTCCCGGACATCACCGGGGACAGGACGATCAGGATGATCGCGGAGAGCAGTCCGCCGTACATCGACCACACCGCGCCGCGGGTGGTGAAGCGCCGCCAGAACAGGGAGTAGAGGATGGTCGGCAGGTTCGCCGAGGCCGCCACCGCGAAGGCGAGCGCCACGAGGAACGCCACGTTCTGGCCCTGGGCGGCGATGCCGCCGACGATCGCCAGGACGCCGATCACCACCACGGTGATCTTGCCGATCCGCACCTCCTCCTGCGGGGTGAGCGGGTGCTTGGCGATCACGGAGCCGTACACGTCGTGGGCGAAGGACGCCGCCGCCGTGATGGCCAGGCCCGCGACCACCGCGAGGATGGTGGCGAACGCGACCGCCGAGATCAGGCCCAGCAGGATGGAGCCGCCGAGCTCGAACGCCAGGAGCGGGGCCGCGGAGTTCTGCCCGCCGGGCGCGGCCAGGATGCGCTCGGGGCCGATCAGCGCGCCGGCGCCGTAGCCCAGCACGAGGGTGAACAGGTAGAACGCGCCGATGAGGACGATGGCCCACACCACGGACTTGCGCGCCTCCTTGGCGGTGGGCACCGTGTAGAACCGCATGAGCACGTGCGGCAGGCCGGCGGTGCCGAGCACGAGCGCGATGCCCAGGGACACGAAGTCGAGGCGGGTCAGCGCGCTGGCGCCGTACTGCAGGCCCGGCTCGAGGATCGCCTCGCCCTTCGGGTTCATCTCGACGGCGGCCCCCAGCATGGCGTTGAAGTCGAAGCCGAACAGGGCCAGTGACCACACGGTCATGATCCCCGCGCCGGCGATCAGCAGGATCGCCTTGATGATCTGCACGTAGGTGGTGCCCTTCATGCCGCCGATCAGCACGTAGACGATCATCAGCACGCCCACGATCACGATCACGAGGGCCTGGCCGGCCCGGTCGTTGATGTTCAGCAGCAGGGACACCAGGCCGCCGGCGCCGGCCATCTGGGCCAGGAGGTAGAAGAGGCAGACGGCCATGGTGCCGAAGGCGGCGGCGATGCGCACGGGACGCTGCTGCAGGCGGAAGGACAGCACGTCCGCCATGGTGAACTTGCCGGTGTTGCGCAGCAGCTCGGCCACCAGCAGCAGGGCCACGAGCCACGCCACGAGGAAGCCGATCGAGTAGAGGAAGCCGTCGTAGCCGTAGAGGGCGATCGCGCCCACGATGCCCAGGAACGAGGCCGCGGAGAGGTAGTCACCCGCGATGGCCGTGCCGTTCTGGGTGCCGGAGAAGCCGCGGCCGCCGGCGTAGTAGTCGGCCGAGGACGCGTTCGTCTTGGACGCGCGGATCACGATCACGAGGGTGACCACCACGAAGGCGACGAAGATGCCGATGTTCACGGCGGGGTTGCCGACCGTCTGCGGGGCGGCCTGGAGCAGGGGGGTGAGCGCGCTCATCGCGTGGCCTCCGGGTTCTCGTGGGCGCCGGCGGCCTCGCGCTCGAGGCGCTCACGCAGCGCGGTGGCGCGGGGGTCCAGGGTCCGGTTGGAGAAACGGACGTAGGCGAAGGTGATCAGGAACGTGGTGACGAACTGGAGCAGGCCGAGGATCAGGCCGAGGGTGATGTTGCCGCCGAGGCGGATCGCCATGAACTCGGGGAAGAACGCGCCGACGATCACGAACACCAGGTACCAGACGAAGAACGCCACGGTCATGGGGAAGGCGAAGGATCGGTGGGTGCGCCGGAGCTCGATGAACTCCTCGGACTGCTGCGCGGCGCGGAACTGCGCGGCCGTGGGGACCGGCGCCGTGGGCTCGCTGGATGACATGGGCCCTCCGGGGGTGCGTAGGACGGATCAGTGTGAGACAGATCACTGTGATGACAACCACACTCTGGCGGGCGGAGGGGTGCGCCGTCAAGCGCGCCCCGGGGCCGTGCGCCCGTGTGACAGCCCCGGGGCGCAGCCGTGCGGACGCGGACGCGCCCCGACGGCACGGGGCCGCCGGGGCGCGGAGCCGCCGGGGAGCCGGTCAGGCGCTCGCCGGCCGGGGCGCGTCCGCGCGGCGCAGGACCGCGCGGGCCTGGGCGAGGACCACCTCGTCGACCATCGCCCCGTCCAGCTCGAAGGCCCCGTGTCGGCCCTCGGCCGCGGCGAGGACGCGCCGGGCGCGCTCGACGGCCTCCGGGGCGAGCGTGTAGGCGGAGCGCACGACGGGCACCTGGCGCGGGTGCAGGCACACGGTCGCGGTGCAGCCCAGGGCGACGGCGTCCTCGGCCTCGGCGGCCAGCCCGGCCTCGTCGCCGAGGTCCAGGTGGACGGCGTCCCATGCGGCCGCGCCGTGGGCGGCCGCCGCCAGCAGCACCGTCGCGCGGGCGTGCTGGACCACGGAGCGGTAGGCGCCCTCGGGGGTGCGGGAGGAGCTGCCGCCCATCGACGCCACGAGGTCCTCGGCGCCCCACATCAGCGCACCCACGTGCGGGTGGGCGGCCAGGTCGGCGGCGGCGAGGATCCCGGCCGCGGTCTCGCATAGGGCGACGACGCGGGTCTGCGGTCCGAGGGCGGCGACGACCCCGTCCACCTGCGCGGCGGACTCGGCCTTGGCGAGCATGAGCGTGCGCCAGCCCGTCCCGGCGAGCATGGCCAGGTCGGCGTCGTGGTCCGCGGTGCCCGCGGGGTTCACGCGGACCACCACGCGGTCCTCGTCCAGCGGGCCGCCGTCGACCCCGCCCGTCGCCCGCCCCGCCCAGGCCGCCGCGACGGCGTCCCGCGCGGTGGGCCGGGCGTCCGGGGTGACGGCGTCCTCGAGGTCGAGGATCACCGCGTCCGCGCGCTCGAGCGCCGTGGCGTACCGCTCGGGGCGGTCCGCCGGGGTGAACATGACGGCCGGTCCGAGGGTCAGCGCGCTCATGCCCGCTCCCCCGTGCCTGCGGCGTCGGCGGCCTTCGCCTTGGCCTCCGCGTGCGCCTGCGCGGTCCACATCAGACAGGTGCGCTGGGCGCGGACGACGACGTCGCCGTGCTGGTTCTCCCCCGTCATCGCGAACGTGACGATCCGCTGCCCCGGCCGCGAGGAGGACTCGCGGATCGCGGTGACCTCGGAGCGCCCGTAGAGCGTGTCCCCGTGGAAGACCGGCTTCGGGAACGCGATCTCCCCCAGGCCGAGCTGGGCCACGAGCGTGCCCTGTGTGGTCTGCCCGACGGCGAGGCCCACCAGGGTGGACAGCGTCAGCATCGAGTTGACCAGCGGTCGGCCGAACGGCTGGTCCGCCGCGTACGCGTGGTCCAGGTGCAGGGCCTGCGGGTTCATGGTGAGGGTGGTGAACAGGACGTTGTCCGCCTCGGTGAGCGTGCGGCCGGGCCGGTGCAGGTAGACCTGACCGACCGCCAGCTCGTCCGCGTAGCGGCCCCGCTGCTCGATCTCGACGCGTTCCGTCACGTCAGAGGCCCAGCTCGCGGGCGATCAGCATGAGCTGCACCTCGGTGGTGCCCTCGCCGACCTCGAGGATCTTGGAGTCGCGGTAGTGACGGGCAACGAGGGTCTCGTTCATGAAGCCGTAGCCGCCGAACACCTGGGTGGCGTCCCGGGCGTTGTCCATGGCGGCCTCGCCGGCGATCAGCTTGGCCATGGCGGCCTCGGTCTTGAACGGCTTGCCGGCCAGCATCTTCTGGGCGGCCTCGTAGTAGGCCAGGCGGGCGGCGTGCGCGCGGGCCTGCATGCGGGCGATCTTGAAGGACACGGCCTGGAACTGCCCGATCTTCTGGCCGAACGAGGTCCGCTGCTTGGCGTAGGCGACCGACTCGTCCACGCAGCCCTGGGCCGCGCCGGTGGCCAGGGCCGCGATGGCGATACGGCCCTCGTCGAGGATCTCGAGGAAGTGGGCGAAGCCGCGGCCGCGGGCGCCCAGCAGGTTCTCCTCCGGCACGCGCACGTCCGAGAAGTGCAGGGCGTGGGTGTCCGAGGAGTTCCAGCCGACCTTGTCGTAGGCCTTGGCCACGGAGAAGCCCTCGGTGCCGGCGGGCACGAGGATCGTGGAGATCTCCTTGGCGGGGCGGCCGTCGTGGCCGGTCCTGCCCTCCACGGTGCCGGTCACGGCGGTGACGGTGACGAGCGAGGTGATGTCCGTGCCGGAGTTGGTGATGAACTCCTTGGCGCCGTTGATGCGCCACTGGCCGTCCTCGAGCGCGGCGGTGGTCTGGGTGCCGCCGGCGTCGGAGCCCGCGCCCGGCTCGGTGAGGCCGAAGCCGGCCAGGTGCGTGCCGGCCACGAGGTCCGGCAGCCAGCGCTGCTTCTGTTCCTCGGTGCCGAACTTCAGCAGCGGCATGGCGCCCAGGGAGACGCCGGCCTCGAGGGTGATGGCCACGGACTGGTTGACGCGGCCGAGCTGCTCGAGGGCCAGGGCCAGGGCGAAGTAGTCGCCGCCCATGCCGCCGTACTCCTCGGGGAACGGGAGGCCGAACAGGCCCATCTCGCCCATCTGGGCCACGATCTCGTACGGGAACTCGTGCTGGGCGTCCAGCTCGGCGGAGACCGGGGCCACGACCTCGTCGGCGAACTCGCGGACGGTGTCGGAGAGGACCTGGTAGTCCTCCTCGAGGGCGGGCAGGGTGCGGTGCTTGGTGCTCATGGTCCTCTCCTGTTCTCAGGTGTTCTCTGCGGGTGCTGCGTGCTCGGTGGGCTCGACGACGGCGATCAACGCCTGCGCGGCCACGGCGTCGCCCTCGGCGACGTGGACGGTCACGACGCCGGCGACGGCGGCCGTGACGGGGTGCTCCATCTTCATGGCCTCGACCACCGCCAGCTCCTGGCCCGCGGCCACGGTGTCCCCGGTGGCCACGGACACGGCGACGACGGTGCCCGGCATGGGCGTGCGGGCCTCGGGGGACGCTGCGCCGGCCGGGGCACGACGCGCGGCCGCGGCCGCGCGGGCGGCCTCGACCACCTCGGCCCGGGTGAGGCGGCGGACCTGCCACGCGGCGCCGTCGCGGTGCAGCCACGCTGAGCGCGGGTCCCGCGGGTCACCGGCCAGGAGGTTGACGCCCGCCAGGCCTCCGGCGTCCTCGTCCACCTCGGCGTCGGCGGCGGGGGCGGTGAGGATGCGGTCCTCGTCCCCGACCCGGACGCGCATCCCGGGCTGCGGGGCGCCCGCGCCGCGCCAGCCGTCCGCCCGGGCCCACGCGGTGCCGGCCGCGCGGTGCTCGGCGGCGGCCGCGTCCTCGGACACGTCGGCCAGGGCCTCGGCCGCGAGCGCGGCGAGGTCCTCGGGCAGCGCGGGGGCGGTCCACGCCTCGAGGCCGTCGATCAGCTCGGTGGTGAGCCGGCCGGTCCGCACGTCCTCGCGGGCCGCGAGCTCGCGCAGCCAGCCCAGGTTGGAGCGGACGCCGAACAGCACGGTGTCCGCGAGCGCGGCGTCGAGCCGGTCCAGGGCCTCGGCGCGGTCGGCGCCACGGGCGATGAGCTTGGCGATCATCGGGTCGTAGAAGCCGGTGATCTCGGGCTGTGCGCCGTCGACGTCCACGGGGTCCACGGCGCCGGCGGCGGGGCCAGTCTGCGGTCCGGAGCCGAACGCGCGCTCCTCGGCCGGCCGGGAGGGCAGCAGGAGGGTGTCGACGCGGACGCCCTCGCCGGCGGGCTCGCGCCAGCGCAGCACCGGCCCGGTGGAGGGCAGGAAGCCGTTCGCGGGGTCCTCCGCGTAGACGCGGGCCTCGACGGCGGCGCCGTCGAGGGTCACGTCCTCCTGGGCGAAGCCGAGCGGCCCCCCCGCGGCGATGCGCAGCTGCAGCTCCACGAAGTCCAGGCGCTGTCCGCGCACCCGGACGACCTCCTCGGAGACCGGGTGCTCCACCTGCAGGCGGGTGTTCATCTCCATGAAGAAGAACTCGTCCGGGTTCTCGTCCGAGACGAGGAACTCGACGGTGCCGGCACCGCGGTAGCCCACGGACACGGCCGCGTCCACGGCGGCCCGGCCCAGGCGCTCGCGGAGCTCGGCCCCGTGCGCCAGCCCGGTCAGCAGGGGCGCGGGGGCCTCCTCGATCACCTTCTGGTGGCGGCGCTGCAGGGAGCACTCGCGCTCACCCAGGTGCACGGTGGCGCCGTGGGCGTCCGCGAACACCTGCACCTCGACGTGCCGGGGCGCGGTGATGAGCCGCTCGAGCAGCAGCGTGTCGTCGCCGAACGCCGAGCGCGCCGTGCGCCGGGCCGAGGCGAGGGCGCCGGGCAGCTCCTCGGCGGCGCGCACGGCCACCATGCCCTTGCCGCCGCCGCCCGCGGAGGGCTTGATCAGCAGCGGGAAGCCGACGCGCTCGGCCTCGGCCGTGATCTGCTCGTCGGTGAGCGTGGGGTCCTGGATGCCGGGGACCACCGGCACGTCGTACGCGGCCACGGTCTCCTTCGCGCGGATCTTGTCCGCCATCGCGTCGAGCGAGGCCACGGGCGGGCCCACGAACACGATGCCGGCCGCCTCCAGCGCGCGGGCGAAGTCGGCGTTCTCGGACAGGAAGCCGTAGCCGGGGTGCACGGCCTGGGCGCCGGTGCGGCGCGCGGCGTCGACGACGGCGTCGATGTCCAGGTACGACTCGCGGGCCGGAGCCGGGCCGAGGCGGACCGCCGTGTCCGCCTCGCGGACGTGCCGCGCGTCGGCGTCGGCGTCGGAGTGCACGGCCACCGAGCGGATGCCGAGGCGGCGCAGGGTGCGGATGACGCGCACGGCGATCTCGCCGCGGTTGGCCACCAGCACGGTGTCGAACAGGGGCGTCCCCTGGGCGTGGTTCTCGGTCACTGGTGGCTCACATGCGGAACAGGCCGAACCGGGAGTCCGGCAGCGGGGAACGGGAGATGACGTCGAGGGCCAGGGAGAGCACCCGGCGGGTCTGGCCGGGGGTGATCACCCCGTCGTCCCAGAGGCGGGCGGTGGAGTACAGGGGGCTGCCCTGGTCCTCGTACTGCCGACGGACCGGCGCCTGGAAGGCCTCGACCTCCTCGGAGGACATCGGCTCCTCCCCCGCGGCGGCCCGCTGGTCCTGCTTGATCTGCGTGAGCACGGAGGAGGCCTGCGGGCCGCCCATCACGGAGATGCGCGCGTTCGGCCACATCCACAGGAAGCGGGGTGAGTAGGCGCGGCCGCACATCGCGTAGTTGCCGGCGCCGAACGAGCCGCCGATCACCACGGTCAGCTTGGGCACGCGGGCGGTCGCGACGGCGGTGACCATCTTGGCGCCGTCGCGCGCGATGCCGCCGGCCTCCGCGTCCCGACCCACCATGAAGCCGGAGATGTTCTGCAGGAACAGCAGCGGGATGCCGCGCTGGTCGCACAGTTCGATGAAGTGCGCGCCCTTGCGGGCGGAGTCTCCGAACAGGATGCCGTTGTTGGCGAGGACGCCCACGGGGTGGCCGTCGATCCGCGCGAACGCGGTGACCAGGGTGGTGCCGTAGAGGGGCTTGAACTCGTGGACGGAGCCGCCGTCCACGAGGCGGTCGATCACCTCGCGCACGTCGTAGGGGGTGTTCACGTCCACGGGCACGACGCTGGTCAGCTCGGCCGGGTCCTTGGCGGGCTCCGCGGCGGGGGCGACCTCCCAGGCCGGCGCCTCGGCCGGGGGCAGGGTGGCCACGATGTCCCGGAGGATCTGCATGGCGTGCAGGTCGTCGTCCGCCAGGTGGTCCGCGACGCCGGAGCGCTCGGCGTGCAGCCGGCCGCCGCCGAGGTCCTCGGGCGAGACGTCCTCCCCGATCGCGGCCTTCACGAGCGGGGGGCCGCCGAGGAAGATGGTGCCCTGCTCGCGCACGATCACGGTCTCGTCCGACATGGCCGGCACGTACGCGCCGCCCGCCGTGGAGGAGCCGCACACCGCGGCCAGCTGCGGGATGCGCTGCGAGGAGAGCAGCGCCTGGTTCCGGAAGATGCGGCCGAAGTGCTCGCGGTCCGGGAAGACCTCGTCCTGGCGGGGCAGGAACGCGCCGCCGGAGTCCACGAGGTAGATGCACGGCAGGCGGTTCTCCAGGGCGATCTCCTGGGCCCGCAGGTGCTTCTTCACCGTCATGGGGTAGTAGGTGCCGCCCTTCACGGTGGCGTCGTTGCCGACCACCATCACGAGGCGGCCGTGGACCAGGCCGATGCCCGCCACGACGCCGGCGGCGGGGCTGTCCCCGCCGTACAGGCCGTGCGCGGCCAGCGCGCCGACCTCGAGGAAGGGCGAGCCCTCGTCGAGCAGCGCGTCGATGCGGTCCCGCACCAGCAGCTTGCCGCGGCCGGTGTGGCGCTCGCGCGAGCGCTCGGGCCCGCCGAGCGACGTGCGGGCGACGAGGTCGGCGAGCTCCTGCTCGAGCCGAGCGTGGCCGGCCGCGTTGCGCTCGGCCACGGTGGGCGCGGACTGCGCGGCCGGGGCCGGGGTGCTGGCGGTCATGAGACCCCCTTCAGTGAATGACGACTAACTGAACCGAGCCTCAGTGTAGTGACGATCGTCACTGACGTCGACCGGGCGCCCGGCGCGCCTCGTCTCGTCCTACAGTGGAACCCATGCCCGCCGCCGATCCCGCGTCCCCCGCCGCCCCGGCGACCCCGCCGACCGCCCGGGAGGCCGCCAAGGCCCGACGCCGGGTGGACCTGCTCGCGGCCGCGGCGCGACTGTTCGCGGCCCGGGGCTTCGACGCGGTCCGCCTCGAGGACATCGGCGCCGCGGTCGGGATCAGCGGCCCCGCCATCTACCGCCACTTCGCCGGCAAGGCCGCCGTGCTCACGGCGATCCTCGACACGGCCTCGCAGGACCTGCTCGACGGCGGGCTGGCCGCCGAGGCGCAGCACGCGCCGGGGGCGGAGACCCTGCGGGCCCTCATCGGCTTCCAGGCGGACTTCGCCCTCGCCCAGCGCGACGTGATCCGTGTGCAGGACCGCGACATGTCCGCCCTGCCCGACGGCGCGCGCACGGCCATCACGCGCACCCAGCGCGCCTACATCGACGTGTGGGCGCGCCAGCTGCAGGTCGTCCACCCCCACGAGGACCAGGCCACCGCCGTGTTCCGCGCCCAGGCCGTGCTGGGCCTGCTCAACTCCACCCCCCGCTCGGTGCGGCGCACCGCGGCCGACCGCGCGGCCCGCCGTGCGACCCTCGTGGCCATGGCCTGGGCCGCGGCCACGGCCCCCGGACCGCTGTCCGGCGAGGACTGAGCGGACGGCACCGGCCCGGCGGGCCGACGTCGTGCCCGGTGGTACGGTGGCCGGTACCCGCGACGGCGGACGCCGTCGAACCCCGCCCCGAGAGGTCCACCGCCGTGCTTCTTCGTGACGTCCGACCCGAGGATCTGGACGAGTTCTTCCTCCACCAGCAGGACGAGCAGGCCAACCTGATGTCCGCCTTCGCCCCCCGCAACCCCCGGGACCGCGGTGTCTTCGACTACCACTGGGCCCACCTGCTCGGGGACGAGGACACCGTCGTGCGGACCATCGAGCACGAGGGCCGCGCCGTGGGTGCGCTCGTGTGCATCCAGCAGGACGGCGTGGGCGAGCTGTCCTTCTGGACCGCGCAGGACTACTGGGGCCTGGGGCTGACGACCGCGGCCGTGGACCGGTTCCTGGAGGAGCACACCGCCCGCCCGCTGCGGGCGCACGTCCCCGAGGACAATGTGGGCTCCGTGAAGGTGCTCTCCCGCCGCGGCTTCGAGACCGTCGGCGAGGAGAAGGTCTTCTCCAACGCCCGTGCCGAGGTCATCACCGAGCTCGTGATGGAGCTGCCCGCCGCCGACTGAGCGCGCCCCGCGGCCCCCGCCGTGCCGGCGGCCGCACCGGCCTGCCACGACGACGGCCCCGCCTCCCGGTGCCCGGGTGGCGGGGCCACGGCGCGTCCGGGGCCGTCAGACCATGGCCAGGGTCAGACCCGGGCGGCGCAGGATCGCGCCGACGTCCGCGAGGAAGCGCGAGCCCTGCTCGCCGTCCACGAAGCGGTGGTCGAACGAGAGGGACAGCGTCATGACGTCCCGCAGGGCGATCTCGCCGCGGTGCTCCCACGGCATCCTCCGGACCTGGCCGATCGCGATGATCGCCCCCTCACCCGGGTTGATGATCGGGGTGCCCGCGTCCACGCCGAACACCCCGACGTTCGTGAGCGTGAAGGTGCCGCCGGCCAGATCCGCCGGGGACAGCCGCCCCTCGCGGGCGAGGCCCGTGAGATCGCGGATGGCGTCGGCCAGCTCCCTCAGGCTCATCGCCTGGGCGTCCTTGACGTTCGGCACCATCAGCCCGCGGGGGGTGGCGGCGGCGAAACCGAGGTTCACGAAGTTCTGCTGGACGATCGTCCCGGCGGCCTCGTCCCACCGGGCGTTGACGTCCGGGGTGCGCTCCATCGCCACGAGGCACGCCTTGGCGGCGAGCGTCATGGGCGTGAGCTTGACGTCCCGGAACTCGCGGGAGGCCTTGAGCTCGGCGAGCAGCTCCATGGTCTCGGTGACGTCCACCTGCAGGAACTCGGTCACGTGCGGGGCGGTGAACGCGGACTGCACCATGGCCGCCGCGGTCGCCTTGCGCACGCCCTTGACCGGCACGGCCTCCGTGCGCGGGCGGCCGCCCAGGGTGCGGACGCCCCCGGTCGAGCCCGACTCGGCGCCGGACTGCGGCGGCGCCGCCGCGGCCGCGGGCTGCCCGCCCCCGGCCAGGAACGCCTCGACGTCCGCGCGGGTGATGACCCCGCCCACACCCGTGCCGGTGACCTGCTCCAGATCCACGCCCGCGCGGCGCGCGTACAGGCGCACGGGCGGAGTGCACCGGGGTCGCTCGCCCGGGGCCGGCTCGTGGGCCGCGTCCGCGCGGTCCGGCTCGGCGGCCTCGGGCTGCGGGCGCCCGGCGCCGGCGGGGGCCGCCTCCGACGTGGACGGCGCCTGTCCGCGGGCGGGCTCGCCCGCCGGGGCGGCCGACGTCGCCGGGGCCGCGGAGCCGCGCCGCGCACGGCGGCCGGGCTTGCCGGTGTCCGGCGCGGCGCCGTAGCCGACGAGGGTGGGCACGCGGCCGTCACCCTCGGCGGGCCCGCCGACGTCGGACTCGGCGCCCTCGAGGGTGAAGGTCACCAGGGGCGCACCGACCTCGAGGGTCTCACCCTCGGCGCCGTGCAGGGCCGCGACGACGCCCGCGAACGGGCTCGAGACCTCGACCACGGCCTTGGCCGTCTCGACGTCGGCGAGCACCTGGTTCACGCTCACCGCGTCGCCCTCGGCCACGCGCCACGTCACGATCTCGGACTCGGTCAGGCCCTCGCCGAGGTCGGGCAGGCGGAAGGTCTTCTGGCTCATCGGGTCTCCTCCCCGGCGTTCTGGGCCGCGAGGAACTGCTCGGCGGTCTCGGGGGCGGCGAACGCGTCCACGGAGTCCAGCGAATTCGGTCGGCCCAGAGCACGGTCCAGGCCGTCGAGGATGCGGTCGAGGTCCGGCAGGTGCAGGTGCTCGAGCTTGGACGGCGGGTAGGGCACGTCCATGCCGGTGACGCGCACCGGCGGGGCCTCGAGCCAGTGGAACGCGCGCTCGGCCACCGTGGCCACGAGCTCGGCGCCGAGGCCGCCGGTGCGGGAGGCCTCGTGCGCCACGACGAGCCGGCCGGTGCGCCGCACCGAGGACTCGACGAGGCCGGTGTCCAGCGGGGACAGGCTGCGCAGGTCGACCACCTCGACCTCGACGCCCTCCTCGGCCGCCACCTCGGCGGCCTGCAGGGCGGTCTTCACGAGCGGGCCGTAGGCCACGAGCGTGGCGTCACGGCCCTCGCGCAGGATGCGGGCCGGGCTCATCGGCGGGATCGCGACGTCCAGGTCCACGTCGCCCTTGTCGTGGTAGCGACGCTTGGGCTCGAGGTAGACCACCGGGTCCTCCGAGGCGATCGCGGCGCGGATGAGGTCGTACCCCTCCTGTGGGGAGGACGGGGAGACCACGCGCAGGCCCGCGGTGTGCAGGAAGTAGGCCTCGGGCGACTCGGAGTGGTGCTCCGGGGAGCCGATGCCGCCGCCGAAGGGGATGCGGATGGTGACCGGCATCGGCACGGCGCCGCGGGTGCGGGCACGCAGCTTGGCCAGGTTCGCCACGATCTGGTCGAACGCCGGGTACACGAAGCCGTCGAACTGGATCTCGACGACGGGCCGGTAGCCGCGCATCGCCAGGCCGATGGCCGTGCCCACGATGCCGGACTCGGCCAGCGGGGTGTCGAGCACCCGGTCCTCGCCGAACTCGGCCTGCAGGCCGTCGGTGATGCGGAACACGCCGCCGAGGGCGCCGATGTCCTCGCCCATGAGCAGGACCTTGGGGTCGTCGGCCAGGGCACGGTGCAGGCCGCGGTTGATCGCACGGCCGAAGGTCATGCGCTCGCTCACGCGCCCGCCTCCTCGTCGTCGAACTGCTGCAGGTAGAGGGCGTGCTCGCGGCGCTGCCGCTCGAGCTCCTGGTGGGGCTCAGCGTAGATCTCGTCGAAGAGCCTGTCCGCGCCGTCCTCCTCGAGCGCCTCGAGGGCGCGGCGGACCTCGGCCGCCAGCTCGTCGGCCTCGGCCTGGGCCTGTGCGAGCACGGCGTCCACGTCCACATCGAGGGTGCGCAGGTGCGCCTCCACGCGGGTCAACGGGTCACGGGCCTTCCAGGCCTCGAGCTCGGCGTCGTCCCGGTAGCGGGTGGGGTCGTCCGCGGTGGTGTGCGGGCCCATGCGGTAGGTGACGGCCTCGATGAAGGTGGGACCGCCCCCGTCGGCCGCGCGCTCGACGGCGGCGCGGGTCGCGGCGAGCACGGCCAGGACGTCGTTGCCGTCCACGCGCATCGACGGGATGCCGAAGCCCCACGGGCGGTCCGCGATGCTGCGGCGGGTCTGCAGGCGCACGGGCTCGGAGATGGCCCAGTGGTTGTTCTGGCAGAAGAACACCACGGGCGACTGGTACGAGGCGCTGAAGACCATGGCCTCGTTGACGTCTCCCTGGCTCGTGGCGCCGTCGCCGAAGTAGACGATCGTGGCGAGGTCCGCCTGGTCCCGCTGGACGCCCATCGCATAGCCGACGGCGTGCAGGGCCTGCGCGCCGATGATGATCTGCTGGGTGGCCACCCGCGTCTCGTTCGGGTCCCAGCTCGAGAACGTGGAGCCGCGCCACACCCGCAGCAGGTCCAGCGCGGGGACGCCGCGCAGCAGGGCCACGCCGTTCTCGCGGTAGGACGGGAAGACGAAGTCGTCCGGGCGCAGCGCGACGGCGGAGCCCACCTGGGCGGCCTCCTGGCCCAGCAGCGGCGGCCACAGGGCCAGCTCGCCCTGACGCTGCAGGTGCGTGGCCTCGACGTCGAGGCGACGGACCACGGCCATCTGGCGGTACAGCGCGGCGAGGGCGTCGGCGTCGACGTCCTCGATCCACGGGTCGAGCTCCGGCTGCGGACGGCGGCGGCCCTCCGCGTCGAGCACCTGGAGCATCACGGCCTCGGCCGGGCCCGCCGGGGGCGGAGAGCCGGCGGACTGTCCGCCGGTGGGACGGGTGTGGTCCACGAGGGTCACTGGACTGCCTTCCGATCGACGCCCACGGTGCGGGGCGAGGGAGTTGTACGCATGCGCGAGCAGGGGTGGAGCGCGCGGCGTCTCGGTGGTGTGATTGTAATCACTTCAGTGTGATCTGCGCCACTCTCCCGGGGCCGCCGCGCGAGGGCCGGGTGTCAGGCGCGGCGCAGCAGCACGTCGACGGCGGCGTCGAGGTAGGCGTCGACCTGGCCCTCCTCGTAGCCGGCGGCACCCTCGGCCTCGCCGAACGCCGCGCGGCGCACGTCGTCCGCGGTCAGCCCGCCTTCGGCGTCGGGATCCGTCGAGTCCTCCGCACCGGCCAGGGTGACGCGCAGGCGGTCCACGAGCGCGTCCACCTGGTCCACGTCGTAGCTCACGGCGTCCGCGCGGGAGGGGCGGCGGAAGCGCTCCGCCGGGGCCCGGTCGGCACGGGCCACGAGCTCGGCCACGCGCTCCTCGAGGTCCGCGGCCCAGTCCTCGTCCCCGCGCTCGGCGACGAAGGCCTGACGCTCGGCGGCGGCCAGCTCCTCTTCGAGGCGGTCCAGCTCGTCGTCCACCTCGTCCGTGGCGTAGCCGCCGTTGACGGTCGCGAAGCGGGCCTGGCGCACCTCCTCCGCCGTCAGCGGGGCACCGCCGTCGCGTGCCTCACGGGCACGCGCCATGAAGGCGTCCACGTGGGTGGTCTCGTAGCCGATCTCGTCCTGCTCGACGAGCTCGAAGACCGGCTCGGCGTCCGGGGTGGTGCGGGGGGTCATGGGCGTCTCCTGCGGTGCGGGTCCCGGACGTGCCGGGTCGAGGGGTGGATCAGGTCAGGGGCAGCGCCAGCACGGTGTAGGCCACCGGCGAGGCGAACACGAGGGAGTCCAGGCGGTCCATCACGCCGCCGTGGCCGGGCAGGGCGGAGGACATGTCCTTGATGCCGAGCTCACGCTTGACCATGGACTCGGAGAAGTCCCCCGCGGTGGCGGCGGCGACGGTGGTCACGCCGAGGACGGCGCCGATCCACCACGGCTGGCCGACCAGCAGGGGGACGGCGACGACGCCCACCAGCACCGAGCCCGCCAGGGAGCCGGCCAGGCCCTCCCAGGACTTCTTGGGGCTGATGCGCGGGGCGATCGGGGTGCGGCCGAGGCGGTAGCCCACGATGTAGCCGAACGTGTCGTTGGAGACCACCATCAGCAGCAGGATCGCCACCATGCGGTGCCCCAGCGGCTCGTCCAGGAGCGCCGCGGCGAAGGAGAGCAGGAACGGCGCCCACAGCACGATGAACACGCCCGCGAGCATGAACTGGCCCGCCGGGCGCCGGCGCGTCAGCGCCGTCCACACGGCTACCAGCGCCAGGCATGCCACCAGGGCGATGAACAGCGCGGGCACCCCCCACCGCCACGCGGTGAGCGGCAGGACCGCCGCGGCCACCCAGAGCGGGGGCCGCGGCACGTCCAGGCCGATGCCGCGCACCACCGTCGCGATCTCGGACACCGCGCCGACCAGCAGGGCGACCACGAGGAGGACCAGCAGCCAGTCGAGCCAGAAGAGGCCGACCAGGGCCGTCGCCAGCAGCCCCACCCCCACGAGGACGGCGGACTTGAGGTCGCGGCCGCCGCGCGGAGGTGCGGGCGAGGTGGACACGGCGGAGGTCATGGGGAGGTCATGGGGCGAGCGCGGACGGCGGGAGGCTCAGACCTCCAGCAGCTCCTGCTCCTTGTTCTTGGCCATCTCGTCGATGAGCTCGACGTGGCGTTTGGTGAGCGCGTCCAGCTCCTTCTCGCCGCGGGCGCCCTCGTCCTCGCCGACCTCGCCGTCCTTGACGGCCTTGTCCATGGCCTCCTTGGCCTTGCGGCGGGCATTGCGCACGGAGATCTTGTGCTCCTCCGCCTTGGACTTGACCAGCTTCACGTACTCCTTGCGGCGCTCCTCGGTCAGCTCCGGCATCACGATGCGGATGACCTTGCCGTCGTTGGACGGGTTCGCGCCGACCTCGGACTCGGACAGCGCCTTCTCGATGTTGCGCAGGGCCGACTGGTCGAACGGGGTGATGAGCAGCGTGCGGGCGTCCGTGGTGGTGAAGGACGCCAGCTGCTGCAGCGGGGTGAACGAGCCGTAGTAGTCGACCATCACCTTGGAGTAGAGGCCCGGGTTGGCGCGGCCGGTGCGCACGGAGGCGAAGTCCTCACGCGTGGCCTCGATGGTGCGGTCCATCTGCTCTTCGGCGGACTGCAGGGTCTCCTGGATCACGGTGTCTCCTCGGTGTGGTGGAACAGGTCTGCCGCCATCCTACGCGGCGCGCCTCAGACGGTGACGGTGGTGCCGATCGGCTCGCCGAGCAGGGCGCGGGTCACGTTGCCCGGGCCCTCCATGCCGAACACGCGCATGTCCAGGTCGTTGTCCTTGCACATGGTCATGGCGGTCAGGTCCATCACGCGGATGTTCCGCAGCAGCGCCTCGTCGTAGGTCAGGTGCGTGAGACGCTCGGCGGTGGGGTCCTTCTTGGGGTCCGCGGTGTAGACGCCGTCCACGCCGGACTTGGCCATCAGGACCTCGTCCGCCCCGACCTCGAGGGCACGCTGGGCCGCCACGGTGTCCGTGGAGAAGTAGGGCAGGCCGGTGCCTGCGCCGAAGATCACGACGCGGCCCTTCTGCATGTGGCGGATGGCGCGCAGCGGGATGTAGGACTCCGCCACCTGCTCCATGTGGATGGCGGACTGCACGCGCGTGGTGACCCCGGCCTGGATGAGGAAGTCCTGCAGGGCCAGGCAGTTCATCACGGTGCCGAGCATGCCCATGTAGTCGGCCCGACGGCGGTCCATCCCGTTCTCGGACAGCTCGGCGCCACGGAAGAAGTTGCCGCCGCCGACGACGATCGCGATCTCCACCTGGTCCGCCGCGGCGGCGATCTGCTCGGCGATGCCGCGGACGGTCTCCGGGTCCACGCCGATCTTGCCGCCGCCGAACACCTCGCCCGAGAGCTTGAGGAGCACGCGACGGCGGCCGGTGTCGTCCGAGGTCTGCGGGGCGTGGGCGGTGGTCGGGTCCTCGGGGGCGCGGTTCGTCTCCATGGGAAGCATCTCCTGGTCGGTGGGGGGTCGGGCCGGGGACGGCCGTCCCGGGGGCGGACACGCGGACGGGGTGGCCGCCCGGTCGGGGCGGCCACCCCGTCATGCGATGGTCGTCGGCGCCATCCGGCGCCGGAGTGGACCTCGGGTCGCTCCCGATCCTACGCCCCCGCGGGGCGTGGACCGGGAGCGGCCGGTCCGGGTGCGGCGGTCAGTTGCCGACGCGGAAGCGGGCGAACCCGGTGACGTTGGTGCCGGCGTCGGAGGCGACCTTGCCGACGGTCTGCTTCGGGTCCTTCGCGAACGGCTGGTCCACGAGCACGATCTCCTTGAAGAAGCCGGTCAGGCGGCCCTCCACGATCTTCGGCAGGGCCTGCTCCGGCTTGCCCTCGGCACGGGCGGTCTCATCGGCGATGCGACGCTCGTTCTCGACGGTCTCGGCCGGCACGTCCTCACGGGTGAGGTACGTGGGCGAATAGGCCGCGGTGTGCACGGCGATGTCGTGCGCGGCGGTCTTGGCGTCGGCGGAGTCGGCGTCCACGGCGAGGAGCACGCCCACCTGGGCCGGCAGGTCCTTGGAGGTCTTGTGCAGGTAGGCGTCCACGAAGGCGCCCTCCACGCGGGCCAGGCGGCGCACGGCCACCTTCTCGCCCAGCAGGGCGCCCTCCTCGGTCACGTAGTCGCCCAGGGTGCGGCCCTCGTAGTCGGAGGCCAGCAGGCCGTCGACGTCGGTGGCGCCGGAGGCGACGGCGGCGCGCAGCACCACGTCGCCCAGGGCGATGAACTTGTCGGCCTTGGCCACGAAGTCGGTCTCGCAGTTGAGCTCGATCATGACGCCGACGCCGTTCTCGACGGTCGCGGCCACGAGGCCCTCGGCGGCGGAGCGGCCCTCGCGCTTGGTGGCGCCCTTGAGGCCCTTCACGCGGATGATCTCGATGGCCTTCTCGGCGTCGCCGTCGGCCTCGTCCAGAGCCTTCTTCACGTCCATCATGCCGGCGCCGGTGCGCTCGCGCAGGGCCTTGATGTCAGCAGCGGTGTAGTTCGCCATGCTCGTTCGGTCCTTCCCGTGGTGTGGGTTGTGCGGGATGTTCGGGGTCTGATCCGGTCCGTCGGCCCGGCCGGGTGGGGCCGGGCCGACGGGCCGGCCGGGATCACTCGCCCTGCGGGGCGGCCTCGGCGGCGGGGGCCTCGGCCTGCTCGGCCGGCGCCTCGGCGGCGGGGGCCTCGGCCTGCTCGGCCGGCGCCTCGGCGGCGGGGGCCTCGGCCTGCTCAGCCTGCTCGGCCTGCTGGGCGTTGTGCTGCTCGAGCAGCTCGCGCTCCCACTCGGCCATCGGCTCGGCGGCCGCCTGGCCGGACTTGCCGCCCTGACGGGCGATCAGGCCCTCGGCGACGGCGTCCGCGACCACGCGGGTCAGCAGGTTCACGGAGCGGATGGCGTCGTCGTTGCCCGGGATCGGGTAGGCGACCTCGTCCGGATCGCAGTTGGTGTCCAGGATGGCGACGACCGGGATGCCGAGCTTCTGGGCCTCGTCGACGGCCAGGTGCTCCTTCTTGGTGTCCACGACCCACACGGCGGAGGGGGTCTTGGCCATGTTGCGGATGCCGCCGAGGTTGGCCTGCAGCTTCTCGAGCTCACGGTTGAGCAGCAGCAGCTCCTTCTTGGTGAACTGCGAGCCGGCCACGTCCTCGAAGTCGATCTCCTCGAGCTCCTTCATGCGCTGCACGCGCTTGGAGACGGTGGAGAAGTTGGTCAGCATGCCGCCGAGCCAGCGGTGGTTCACGTAGGGCATGCCCACGCGACCGGCCTGCTCCGCGATGGCCTCCTGGGCCTGCTTCTTGGTGCCGACGAACAGGATGGTGCCGCCGTGGGCGACGGTCTCCTTGACGAACTCGTAGGCGCGGTCGATGTAGGACAGCGACTGCTGGAGGTCGATGATGTAGATGCCGTTGCGCTCGGTGAAGATGAAGCGCTTCATCTTGGGGTTCCAGCGGCGGGTCTGGTGGCCGAAGTGGACACCGGAGTCGAGGAGCTGGCGCATGGTCACGACGGGCATGACGTTCCCTTCTGTGGCAGCCGTGGCACCCCGCGCTTCACGCGCGGGCGGTCTGCCGGTCGATTTCTTGACGGTTGGCGGCCGGCCCGGTCGGGCGGCCCCTGGCACCACGACGGCGGGCTGCCGGGCCCCACGAGCACCCGCGCCGACGTCCTCTCCAGGAGGACGGCGGGGACGGGACCGAGCGTGGGGGCTGGGCCGCTGAAGCGACCCACCGCGATGCGCGGAGTCGGCGTCCGGGGCACAGCACAGGGCCGGCCACAGGACACCGCTGAGGTGAATCCTACCCCAGGTGGGCGCCCGCTCCCATCGCCGACTCCTGCACAGGGGCCGGTGCGGCGGGCGCTCTCCACGATGGGACTGCGGGCCTGCCACGCGGCCGCCCGGAACGCCAGGCTGACGCCATGACCCCTCGCACGCTCCTCCCCCGTCCGCTCCCGCGTCCGCGCATCGCGGGGTGCGTCGCGGCAGCCCTGCTCGCCTGGCTCGTCCTCGCCCTGGGGATGGGCGACCTCGGCCCCGTGTCCCGGGCCACGCCCGCACCGTCCACGCGTGACGCGCTGCTCCTCGTCGCGGCGTCCCCGGCAGGTCCGGGCGCGACGGCCGCGCCGGTCGCGTGGCACCCGCCCGTCGCCGGCGCCGCCCCGGATGACGTGCTCCGCGCGTTCGTCGCACCCGAGCGACCGTGGAGTCGGGGGCACCGGGGCGTGGACCTCGCCGTGCAGACCGGGGCTCCGATCCAGGCGCCGGCGGCGGGCCGGGTCGTGTTCGCCGGGGTCGTGGTCGACCGCCCCGTGCTGACCCTGGAGCACGAGGACGGGACCCGCAGCTCGCTCGAGCCGGTGGAGGCGGATGTCGCCGTGGGGGCCGTCGTCGCCGCGGGCGACCCGGTGGGGCGACTGGCCGGGGCGCCACCGCACTGCACGCGCGCGTGCGTGCACTGGGGCGTGCGGGAGCCCGACGGCTGGCGTGTGGGGGAGGCGGCCTTCGACCGCTACCTCGACCCGCTGGTGCTCATCGGGTGGAGCGGCCCGTCCGTGCTCTGGCCGCACGCCGCGCCACACCCAGCGCGGCCGTGAGGTCCAGGAGCCGGCGGGCGGACTCGTCCCAGCTGAACCGGGCCGCCTGGGCGACGCTCGCCCGGGAGGCCACGGCGAACTCGGCGGGATCCTCGAGCTCCCGCACGCGGGCGGCGAGCGCGGCCGCCCGGTCCCCCTCGAGCGGGACACCCCGGAAGGACGGGGTGCCCGCGCCGGCGATCTCCCGGAAGATCGGCAGGTCCGAGCACACCACCGGCGTGCCATGGGCCATCGCCTCGGCCACGGGCAGGCCGAAGCCCTCGGCGCGGGAGAGGGTGACGGCCGCGGTGGCCCGGCGGAGCAGGCGCACGTACTCGGCCTCGTCGGTGCCGTCGTGGAACACCACGTCTGCGCCGTCGGCCCCTGCGACGGCGCGACGCTCGGCCAACCGGTCCTCGAGCTGCCCGCGGCGCTCCGGGCTGATGCGGGAGAGCAGGTGCAGCGTGTAGCCCGGCAGCAGCGGCGCGGCGGCCACGAGGGACTCGACGTCCTTGTAGTCCATGAACGAGCCCATGTAGAGCAGCGTGCGCTCCGGGGTCTCGTCCGGGTCCCGCGGCTCCGGGACCGCCTGCGCCGCGTTCGCGACGACGTGGACCGGACGCCGGGTGAGGCGGTGCCGGGCGATGAGCTCCGCCGTCGTCCGGGAGACCGTGGCGACCGCGTCCGCGCGGTCGAGCAGGAGCCGCTGCGGGATCTTGGTCAGGTGATAGGCCCGCCAGAGCCAGCGGATCGGCTCGGACAGGTTCCGCGGCGGGGTGCGGTGCTCGTAGTAGATGAGGTCGTGGAGCGTGAGGATCAGGGCGTAGTCCCGCCCCCACGACCCCATGGTCTGCATGGGCGAGAAGACGACGTCCGGTCGCAGACGCGCGACCTGACGGGCCACGAACGGCTCGCGTGGGGAGGTGGGGCCGGAGACGAGGTGCCACGGCACGCCGTCCGGGAGCAGGGCCAGCTGTCGTTCGTCCGAGATCAGCATCGCGACCTCGACGTCAGCCCCCGCCGGGCCCGGTGCGGCGGCCCGGCGGGCGACCGCCTCGAGGAGGCTCGCGCCGTAGCGGGAGATGCCGTCGTGGAAGTCGGTGCGGGTGTAGCGGGCGTCCATCAGCAGGCGCAGGGGGCGGGAGGGGCTCACCCGGACCACGCTAGCGCCGCGCCGGAGCGGGGCGGGGACAGCCGCGCGCGGAGGGTGTCGAGCGGGGGGTGTCGAGCACCGAGCGGCCACCTGGACGACATCCGAATTTCTGATTGCGTTTCGATAACGATCGTGTATCTTGATCACGGATCGGTTACGACCGGTCCGCCACACCGGGGCTTCCTCCGCATCCGCGCGTACCCGGTCATCCGCACTGCTCGTCAACTCGCACCCGCGGTCCGGCCTCGTTCCGGGCACCGCCCCGAGGCACCACCCTCACGGGCCGCAGGTCCTGTCCGGGAAGAAGATCTGATGTCTGTGACCTCCCCGCACGCCGCCGCGCGTCGCGCCCCCCGCACCGCCGCCGCCTCCGTGGCGCTCGCCCTGGGCGCCGCCGCCCTGACCGGCGTCGGCACCGTGTCCGTCGCCGAGACCGCCCAGGCCGCCGAGACCACCTACACCGTCCGCTCCGGCGACGGCTGGTGGATCATCGCCCAGCGCACCGGCGTCTCCATGTCCAGGTTGCAGTCGCTCAACGGCATGACCGCCGCGACCGTGCTGCATCCCGGCATGGTCCTCAAGACCTCCGGCACTGCCACCCCGACCCCGGCCCCGGCGCCGTCCACCTCGGGCTCGACCTACACCGTGCTGGCCGGCGACGGCTGGTGGATCATCTCCTACCGCACGGGGGTGTCCGCCTCGATCCTGCAGTCCATCAACGGCATGAGCTCCTCGACCATGCTCCACCCGGGGATGGTCCTGAAGACCACCTCGGTCTCCACCTCCAGCGCCCCCGCCGTCGCCCCTGCGCCGGCGCCCGCGTCCAAGCAGGCTGCCGTCGACTACGTGCGCTCCGCCGTCCGGAACCCGTCCTCCTATTACGTGTGGGGCGGCAACGGCCCCTCCGGCTTCGACTGCTCCGGCCTCACCCAGCAGGCCATGGCCCGGGCCGGCATCTCCATCCCGCGCCGCGCCGGCGACCAGTACCTCGCCGCGAAGTCCTACGTGCCGATCTCCCAGGCCCAGCCCGGCGACCTCGTGTTCTATGCGAACCAGTCCACCGGCCGCATCTACCACACGGCCATGTACACGGGCGGCGGCCAGCTCGCCCACGCCCTCAACGAGGACGCGGGCCTAGTGTTCACCTCCACGACGATCATGAAGTCCGACATGCTCGCGGTGGCCGCCCGCTACTGAGCACCGGCACGACGACGGCCCCCGGCCCGCGCCATACCGCGCGGCCGGGGGCCGTTTTCTGTAGGGCGTGCGGGACTTGAACCCGCGACCCAGGGATTATGAGTCCCTTGCTCTGACCGACTGAGCTAACGCCCCTCCCCCGCGGCATCGCGCGGGACCCGCCCATCCTACCGACGGGTCTCAGAGCAGCGCGCGGACCTCGGCGGCCGTCGCGCCGCGGTAGAGGCGCTCGAAGATGTCCACCGTCTTCTGGGCGGAATGGTGCAGGGCCTTCGCGTGAGACGCCTCACCCATGGCGGCGCGCTCCGCGTCCGAGAGGTCGAGGATCCGGGCGATCCGCTCGGCCAGGGCCACGTGGTCCCCGGGCGGGAAGAGGTGGCCGTTGACGCCCTCGTCCACGAGGTGGGGCAACGCGAGGGCGTCCGCGAGGACCACCGGGGTGGACGCGCTGAGCGCCTCGAGGGTCACGAGGGACTGCAGCTCCGCCGTGCCCGGCTGGCAGAACACGTCGGCGCGCAGGTAGGCCGCCCGCAGCTCCTCCTCGGAGACGTGGCCGCGCAGCAGGACGCGGTCGGCCGCCCCCTCCTCGTCCACCGTGGCACGGATGCGGTCGCGCTGCTCGCCGTCGCCGACGATCTCGGCGTGCACGTCCAGGTCGGGACGGGTGCGGGCCAGGTGCGCGATCGCACGGATCAGCACCTCCACGTTCTTCTCCACGGCCAGCCGCCCCACGAAGAGCACGACGGGATGGCCGGGATGGTCCACCTTCTCCCCCGGCTGCAGCTCGTAGGCGCTCGCGTCGATGCCGTTGGAGATCGGGAGGACGTTGTCCAGGCCGGCGTGCTCGGCCATGGCCTGCGCGGCGAGGGCCGTGGGGGTGGTGACCACCGCGCCCTTGCCCATGAGCCGACCCATGTCCTTCCAGGACACCCGGGAGACGATGTCCAGGAACCACTGCGGGAACGGCAGGAACGGCTCGAGGTTCTCCGGCATGAAGTGGTTCGTGGAGACGATCCGTATGCGACGCCGCTCGGCCTCGTTGATGGCGGCCTCGCCGATCATGTAGTGGCACTGGGCGTGCACGACGTCCGGCTGGACCTCGCGGTAGATGCGGCGGAAGGAGGTCTTGGCGTGCCGCGGGAGCACCACGCGGTAGTACTCGTGCGTCGGCGCCGGCAGGGAGCGCAGCAGGTGCACGGTGGCCTCCGGCCGGTGCTCCACGGTGTCCGGGCCGGCCTCGCCGCGCGGCATCACGACGTGGACCTCGTGGCCGCGCGCGTGCAGCGCCGTGGCGAGGCGGTGGCCGAAGGTGGCGGCCCCGTTGACGTGCGGCGGATAGGTGTCAGCAGCGATCAGCACCTTCAGGGGGCGGTCGGCGGCGATCCCGGGACGGTCGGACACGGCGGTCCCTCTCTGTGGTGGCGATGGCACGACGGCGCCCGGCCCGTGCCGTGAGGATCGGCCGCGGGCACGGCGCGCGTCCCACGGTAGCAACCGTCGGCGCCGGCACGACCATGCGCCGGGGTCAGCCCCGGCGGGACGGGCCCTCGCGCGGGTCCTGACCGTCCGCCCGCAGGCCGCGGGCCTTGCCCACCGCGCGCACGAGGTAGTCCCCCGCGGCGAGGATGTGCAGCAGGCAACCGGCCCCGACCAGAGCCAGGGTCACGCCGCTCCACGGGCCGCCGTCGACCCCCGGCACACGGGCGAGCAGCAGCAGGGGCGTGCCCACCAGCAGCAGCGCGGTGCGCACCTTGCCCAGGACCGTGACCGGCAGGTCCGGGCTGCCGCCGAACAGCCACAGGCACACGGCGGCGAGCACGACGTCCGGGATCGCGATGGCCAGGGCGAGCCAGAGCGGGGCGATGCCGGTGGCCGCGAACGTCACGGCCACCACCAGCAGGGAGAGGCGGTCCGCCACCGGGTCGAGCCACCGCCCGACCGTGGAGATCATGTCGAACCGGCGCGCCACGTAGCCGTCCACCCAGTCCGTGCCGGAGAGCACGGCGAGGATCACGAACGCGTCCAGGTGTCGGCCGTCGACGGTGAGCCACACGAACACCGGGACCAGGGCGAAGCGGGCCAGGGTGATGAGGTTCGGCACGGTCAGCCAGGTGTCGCGGACGCGGTACTCGTGGCCCTCGCGCAGGCCGACGTCGATCACACGCATGGGTCACTCCTCCAGGGTCCGCGGGCGGACGCCCCCGCCGGGCGCCCCACACGCCCAGCCTACCGACGCCGTCGCCCCTCCCCGCAGACGACGAGGCCCCGATCCGTGGGGATCGGGGCCTCGGGGGCTGGGAGGGCGGGCGCCCTCGGATCAGCGGCGGCGCAGGCGGCCGGCGAGCGCCACGAACGCGGCGGAGGAGGCGCCGAGCAGCGCGAGCGGCTGCCAGTTGTCCTTCACGTAGTCCTCGGCCTCGGCGGTCCGCTCCCCCGCGCGGGCGGCACCGGTGAACGGCGCGGTCTGCTCGGTGGCGTGCGCGGTCTCGGGGGTGACGCCGCGACCCTTGCGCTGGGCGGCGAAGGCCGCGAGCTGGCCCTTCACGCTGGTCTTCTCGTCCAGGCCGGAGCGGATGTCTCCCAGGTGGCGGCGGCGCAGATCGGCACGGCGACGGATCTCCGCCTCGGTGGCGTCGTCGCGGTCCGGGTGGGGAGCGGCCTCGCCGTTCTTGCGGGCCTTCTTGTTCTCCTCCTTCTCCACCTTCTTCCGCTCGGCCTCGCGGGCGGCCTCGACGCGCTTGGCCTCGGCGCGCTCCGCCTTGAGGCGGTCGTACTCGGCCGGGTCGAAGGCGTTGCCCTCCTTGAGGTAGCCGAGGTCGTACTCGAGGTTGCGCACGGTCTCCTGCGGCACGAGAGGCATGGCGCCCTTGACCATCACGAGGCCGACGCCGGCGAAGATCAGGCCGAGCACGAGGAAGGCGAGCGCCACCATGAGCGCCGGGAACCAGAAGGTCGGGTCGGCGAAGGCGCCGATCAGCGTCACCACGAGGGCGACCACCATGAGCGCGAGGAAGAACAGACCCACCACCGCGACGCCGGCGCCGAGGCCGGCCTTCTTGCCCTTCGCGGCCACGTGTCCCTTGGCGAGCGCGAGCTCGTCCTTCATCTGCAGGGGCAACAGGCGCACGACGGCGCCGAGCAGATCGGTCAGCGAGCTCGCGCGGGTCTGCGGGGTCACCGGGACGGCGGTCCGCGGCGCGCGGGCCTTCGACGCATCGGCGGGGGGAGCCTGGTGGGACATGGTGCATGCCTTCCGTGGAGTGCCTGGACAGATGCGCCCGGGCGGCGCGGCAGCCACCGGGCATTCTCGAGCAAAACTATCACCGGCCCGCCCCCAGGGGGACGGGCCGGGTGCGCGCGGTGGCGCCTGGATCAGAAGTCGATGACCGCCGGGTCGGGGCCGAGGCGGCCGTCCTCGCGGTCGAGGGCGTCGATCCGGGCGACGTCGTCGGCGGTCAGCTCCACCCCCGCGGCCTCGAGGTTCGAGACGATGCGCTCGGGCGTCACGGACTTGGGGATGACCACGAAGCCCTTCGCGAGATGCCACGCGATGACCACCTGGGCCGGCGTCGCGCCGCGGGCCTCGGCGATCTCCGTGACCACGGGGTCGGCGAGGAGGTCGCCTCCCTGACCGAGCGGGGACCAGGACTCGTGGACGATGCCGTGGCGGCCCTCGACCTCGCGCAGCTCGCGCTGCTGCCAGTACGGGTGGGTCTCGACCTGGTGGATCACGGGCACCACGCCGGTGGCCTCGATGATCTCCTCGAGCTGGGCGGCCGGGAAGTTGGAGACGCCGATCGAGCGCACCTTGCCCCGCTTCTGCGCCTCGATCAGGGCCTTCCAGGTGTCCAGGTACTTCCCCTGCGCCGGCTTGGCCCAGTGGATGAGGTAGAGGTCGACGTAGTCGGTGCCGAGCTTGTCGAGCGAGACGTCGAGGGCGGCGAGCGCCTCCTCGTAGCCCTGGTCCGAGTTCCACACCTTGGTGGTGAGGAACAGCTCCTCGCGGGCGACGCCGGACGCGGCGATGCCGCGGCCCACGCCCTCCTCGTTCCCGTAGATCGCGGCGGTGTCGATGTGGCGGTAGCCGGCGCGGATCGCCTGCTCGACGACGTCGGCCGCGACGTCGTCCTCGACCTTCCACACGCCGAGCCCGAGCTGCGGGATCTGCTGGCCGTCGTGGAAGGGGACGGTGGGAACACTGGTCATGAGGGAGCTCCTGCAAGGTCGGGGTCGGGCGGATGCGTCGGGTGCAACCGCGCGCGGGCGGCCGGCATTCCCGACGGCGGTCACCGGGCCGGGGCGCCGCCGTCGGACGTCCGCTCCCCCGCGACGACGGCGCCCACCGCGCGGGCGAAGGCCGCGAACACCTCCGCGGGGTCGTTGGCCGTGACGAGCCGGGCGTTGGGGCGCCTGCCCCAGATGTCCCGCGTGTCATGGACGGTCGTGCCGCGCAGCAGCTCCGAGTCCGCCTCGACGTCGACGACGGTGGCCCGCGTGGCGATGCGGGCCTGACCCGCGGCCACCTGGGCCGCGAAGAGGTCGTGCAGGTGCGCGATGTAGCCCTGGTCGTAGTCGTGGTGGAACTCGAAGTAAAAGCGCAGCGCGTCGGCGAGCACGTCCAGGACGGGGCTGCCGGTCGCAGCGTCCGGCCCGGCGACCCGCGGCCGGTCCGCGGACCAGCCGACGGGGCGGGCCCCGGCGTCGGCCAGGAGGCCGTCCAGCAGGGCGGGCGTGTACTCGATCCGCTCCGTGGTCTCGAGCGCGCAGACCACCGGCAGGCGATCCTCGGGCAGGCCCTCGACGGCCGCGAACACCTCCTTCGCGGCGTCCGGGTCCACCCAGGTGTTCCACTCGGCGGTGGGCGTGGTGTTGCCCGGATGATAGAAGGAGCCGCCCATGATCACGACGCCGCGGGCGAGGAACGGCAGGCGCGGCTCGGCGCGAAGAGCGAGGGCCAGGTTCGTCAGCGGCGCGGTGCAGAGGATCGTCGTCTCCCCGGGGTGGGCCCGCAGCTCGTCCAGCCACACCTCCACGGCGGGCCGGGGCGCGAGCCGCTCAGGGCGCCGATCGATCCGGGCATGGCCGAGACCGCCGTCGCCGTGGGTCTCCGGAGTGGTGGCCGCGGGCCGGCGCAGCGGGGTCTCGGCGCCGACGGCCACCTCGACGTCGGCCCGACCGGCCAGGTCCAGCACCGCGGCCGTGTTCAAGGCGCAGTCCCGGGCGGTCGCGTTGCCGCCCGTGGTGGTGACGGCCGCGAGCTCGGGGCCGACACCCAGGCGGTGGGCGCCCACGAGGTGGAGCAGGGCGCAGGCGTCGTCGATGCCGGTGTCGACGTCGGCGAGGAGGCGGGCGGTCACGGGGTGGGCGTGCCGCCGTTGGCGTTGAGGGTCTCGCCGTTGACGTAGCTGGACTCGCCCGAGGCAAGGAACACGTAGGCGGGCGCCATCTCCACGGGCTGGCCGGCGCGGCCGATGGGGGTGCTGTGGCCGAACTCGGGCAGCTTCTCCTCGGGCTCACCGTAGGACACGTGCTGCACCGTCCAGATGGGCCCGGGCGCCACCGCGTTGACACGGATGCCCTTCGGGCCGAGCTGCTCGGCCAGGCCCTTGGTGAAGTTGTTGATGGCGCCCTTGGTGGCCGCGTAGTCGAGGAGCCTCGGGTTGGGGTTGTAGGCCTGCACCGAGGTGGTGTTCACGATCGTGCTGCCCGGGCCCATGTGCTTCAGCGCGGCGCGGCTGAGCGTGAACATGGACATGATGTTGATCTGGAACGTCTCGTGGACCTGCTCGTCCGTGAGATCGGCCAGGTCATCGGAGATGAACTGCTTGCCCGCGTTGTTCACGAGGATGTCCAGGCCGCCGAGGCGCTGCGCGGCCTCGTCCACGAGGGAGGCACGGTAGTCGGCGTCCATCAGGTCGCCCGGCAACGCGACGGCGGTGCGCCCGGCCGCCTCGATCGCCGCCAGGACGCGGTCGGCGTCGGGCTGCTCCTGAGGCAGGTAGGCGATGGCGACGTCCGCGCCCTCACGGGCGTAGGCGATGGCGACCGCGGCACCGATGCCGGAGTCGCCGCCGGTGATCAGGGCCTTGCGGCCGGTCAGCCGACCCATCCCCCGGTACGAGTCCAGACCGATGTCCGGGACGGGATCCGTCTTCACGTCCAGGCCCGGCTCGGGCTGGCGCTGCTTGGCGATGCGGAGCTTCGGGTGGCGGGTGCGCGGGTCGTCGTGGGCCAGCTGGGAGTCCTGCACGGGGATCGCGGGGGCGTCGTCCTTCTTCTCTGGAGTGGTCATGGGCCGGATGCTACGCGGCGCGCGTCAGAGGGTGACAAGGGACGGGGCGCGGCGTCGTCGGCGTGGCCCTCGCGACGGCGGCGCGGCGGCGGCCAGGCGTCAGCGGGGCCCGCTGAGGCCGCGCAGGGCGCCACGGTGCTGGAGCACGTGCAGGTCCCAGCGCGCGCTGAGCCCCTCGAACAACCCGATGCCACGCCGGGAGTTACCTTGCTCATCCAGGCGCGGCGACCACGTGGCGAGGCCCAGGGCCCCGGGCACGGCGCCGAGCAGCGCGCCCGAGACGCCGGACTTCGCGGGCACGCCGACCTCGGCCACCCACTGGCCGCTGGCGTCGTACATGCCGCAGGTGAGCATCACGGACATCGCCTGCTGCGCCACCCACTCGTCCAGCACCCGCTCCCCCGTCACGGGGTTCGTGCCGCCAGCGGCGAGGGTGGCGCCCATGACGGCCAGCTGGGGTGCGGTGACCAGGACCGAGCACTGCGCGAGGTACCCGGCCACGGCCTCGCGGGCCGAGATGGGCAGCCGGCCGGCGTCGGCGAGCAGGTGGGCCAGGCCCAGGTTGCGGTCGGCACGGGTGCGCTCGGCGTCGAGGACGTCCTCGCAGACCTCCAGCTCGACGCCGGCCAGCGCGCTGTAGCGGCGCAGCAGCAGGGCCGTCCGCTCATCCTCGTCCCCGGCGGGCAGGAGGGAGTGGACCAGGATGGCGCCGGCGTTGATCAGCGGGTTGCACGGCCGGCCGTCGTCGTGCAGGGACAGGTGGTTGAACGACTCACCGGAGGGCTCGACGCCCACGTCCTCCAGCACGTGGTCCAGGCCGATCTCCTGCAGCACCACCGCGTAGGTGAGGGCCTTGGAGACCGACTGCAGCGCGAAGGCGTGCTCGGTCTCCCCGGCGGCGGCCTGGTGGCCGTCCACCGTGCACACCGCCACGGCGAGGCCGTCCACATGCTGGCCGGCGACGTCCTCGAGGTAGTCGGAGGGCTCGCCGCGGCGGTCGGACTCCACCTCGTCGAGCATCGCGCGCAGGTCGTCGTCGAATCGCGTCGTGTCCATTCCTGTCACAGTAGTGGGCGGGCGCCCGGGTCGCGGGCGGGTGCCGGGCCGGTCACGGCGTTCACTGGACCGGGGCATTCGGGCCCAGCGGCAGGTCCAGCCACATCCAGCCGATGACCATGCCGGTCCACGCGGGCAGGAAGGCGATCGAGGACGGGAGCATCGTGGCGATCAGGGAGCCATGCCCATCTTCCGGTCGTACCTCTGAGCCACCGCGATGATCAGCGGGACGCTACGCCTGCCGCGGCGAGTCAAGGCAAGACCCGGGGACCCGGGCCGGGGCTATCGTCGGGGGATGGACGTGCGGATCGGGACCTCCGGCTGGACCTACAGGCACTGGCGCGGGACCTTCTACCCGCAGGGGCTGCGGATCGCCGATCAGCTCGACCACTACACGGAGCGCTTCCGGACGGTCGAGCTCAACGGCTCCCACTACCGCTGGCCGGCGGACAGCACCGTCGAGGCCTGGCGCGAGCGCCTGCCCGCCGGCTTCGAGATGGCCGTCAAGGCCTCCCGCTACCTGACCCACTACCGCAAGCTGAACGAGCCGCAGGACTGGGTGGAGCGCATCGTGCACACGCTGGACCTGCTCGGCGACCACGCCGGGCCGCTGCTGCTGCAGCTGCCGGCCCACCTGCACCGCGACGACGGCCGGCTCGCCGGGTTCCTCGGCCTGCTGCCCGAGCGGGTGCGCGTGGCGGTGGAGGTCCAGCACGAGTCCTGGCTGGATGAGGACGTGTTCGACCTCCTCGACCGGCACGGGGCGGGGTTCGTGGTCTCGGTGATCGCCGGGCGGGAGCCGGTGCTGCGCGCGACCGGGCGTCTCGCCTACGTGCGCTTCCACAACGCGGACCCGGACTGGCGCTACGGCGGATCGTTCTCCGATGCCGAGCTCGCACCCTGGGTGGGGCGGCTGCGGGAGCTGACGGGCGCGGACGACGGCGGCCCGGCCGGGGACGCGGCGGGCGCGCGCCCCGCCTACGTCTACTTCAACAACGACAACCACGGCCACGCCGCGTTCAACGCGCTGACGCTGCGCAGGATGGCGGAGACCGAAGCCTGACACGTGCCGAGCGCGTGCCTAGCGTGAGGAGGAAGCGGCGGCCGAGCGCCGCCGTCGTCCCCCGAGAGCACAGGAAGGCAGACGCACATGACCCTCATGCAGATCCCCACGGACCACGGCACGATCGGACTGAACGTGGAGGAGGCCGGCCACGGGCGTCCCGTGGTCCTCATCCACGGCTGGCCGCTGACCCTCGACTCGTGGAAGGACCAGGTCGCAGCCGTGTCCCCGCACTACCGCGTGATCACCTATGACCGGCGGGGCTTCGGCGTCTCGGAGAAGCCCACCGGCGGGTACGACTACGACACGATGACCGCCGACCTGCACGGTCTGCTCACCGAGCTCGACCTGCGTGACGTGACGCTCGTGGGCTTCTCGATGGGCGGTGGCGAGGTGGCGCGCTACATGTCCCGGTTCGGCGCGGACCGGATCCACTCGGTGGTGTTCGCCGGCGCGGTGCCCCCGTACCTGCTGAAGACCGACGACAACCCCGACGGCCCGCTGACCGAGAAGCAGGCCGCCGAGATGCGCGCGGGCCTCGAGAAGGACCGCGAGTCGTTCTTCGACGACTTCACGACGACGTTCTTCTCCACCCCCAAGCTGGCCGGTCTGACCAGCAGCCTCAAGGTCACCGAGGAGCAGCGCCAGGAGGCCATCCGGATGGCGCTGCAGTCCGACCAGACGGCGGCGCTGGCCTGCATGGACGCGTTCGGGGCCACCGACTTCCGCCGCGACCTGCCGGCGGTGACCGTGCCGGCCCTGGTCCTGCACGGCGACGCCGACCAGATCGTGCCGTTCAAGGGCTCCGGCAAGCGGACGCACAAGGCGATCGACGGCAGCCGCGTCGAACTGGTCAAGGACGCCCCGCACGGATTCAGCATCAGCCACTCCGAGGAGTTCAACCGGATCCTGCTGGAATTCCTGGCGGAGTGAGGGGGCAGGTAGGCCCACCAGAGTGCTGAACGCGACACGGCGCTCGTGGGGGTGGTGCATGCCATCCACCACGGCGCCGACGCTGACCTGTCAGGCTCGATCCGACGCCGTGATCACCCGGAGCGCGGGATCAGGCCGACCGGCCGGCAGAACCGCGCGTCAGGACGTCGAGTACGAAGCCGATCAGCCCATGACGGGTGCGCGCGTCCTGAAATAGGCCAGATCGGAACTGCGAGCCCCGGTCCTCGTGCACCAGGCACCCAGCCACCACGGCTGCACCGCCGCGGCCTGCGACGGCCTTGTTCGCGCAGAGACAGAGCTTCTCCTCAGCCGTGAAGTGCTTCCTGATGTCGGTCAGTCAGAGCCTGCGCGGCGCTTCTGGAGCGGGCTGGCGCACAGACCGAGGTGCTGTCGATCCATGACGGCGAGATTCAGGCGCGTGAGAAGGGTCTGCCATGAGTTTGCTTGACACGAGTTATCAGGCGGCGGCAGCCGCCTGGACTGATTGAACCATCTCGAACTCGACAGGGGTGAGCTTCCCGAGACGGGCCTGCCTACGACGGCGGTGATAGGTCCGCTCGATCCAGCTCACGATCGCGAGCCGGAGCTGGTCGAAGGACTGCCAGCGACGCCGGTTCAGCACGTTCTTCTGCAACAGCGCGAAGAAGGATTCCATTGCCGCGTTGTCCCCAGCAGCACCGACCCTGCCCATCGACCCGACCAGGCCGTTGACCCGGAGCGTCTCCACGAACCGCCTGGCTCGAAATTGCGATCCTCGATCCGAATGCACCCGGCAACCCTGCACCTCGGCCTTGCCTCCACGCCGGCCCAGAGCCATCTGCAGGGCGTCCACGGCCAGCTGCGAGCTCATCCGCCGATTGATCGAGTAGCCCACGATCCGGTTCGAGAACACGTCCTTGACCGCGCAGAGATAGAGCTTGGAATCCCCGGCCCAATGCTCTGAGATGTCCGTGAGCCACAGCTGGTTCGGCTTCTCAGCGGCGAACTCACGACGAACCAGATCATCATGAACGGCAGGGCCAGGACGCTTGCCCGAGCCGCGACGGATCGAGTGGCAGCAGCGGACCTTCACGAGCCGACAGGCCTTCAACACCTGATGGTCCGACACGGCCAGGCCACGGCCGCGGAGCTCATCAGCCAGGAACCGGTATCCGAACTCCGGGTCATCGGCATGGGCATCGAGGACGGCGTTGGCGGCATGCGCGTCGGACCATTCCCGCTCGCTGACAGGTTCGGCCAGCCACTGGTAGTAGGCCTGACGGGAGAACCCGAGGACCCGGCAGGAGAGTTTCACGGCAATCCCGTCGCGGGCCAGGTCCTTCACGACGGGATAGGTCATTTTGGGGACTGACCCAATTTCAGGTTCGCCTGGGACAGATACGCGGCCGCACGCCGTAGGACCTCGTTCTCCATCTCCAACTCGCGGTTGCGGCGCTTGAGAGCCTTCAGCTCCTCGTTCTCAGCCTTGGTGATGCCGGGCCGGATCCCGGCCTCGACATCATCCTGGGCCAGCCAGCGCCGTAGGCAGGACTCGGCGATGCCGAAGTCCTTCGCGACCTGCGCGATCGGCATCTGACCCTTACGGGCGATCGCGACCACGTCCTGGCGGAACTCTCGGGGGTATGCAGCGGGCATGGGGTCATCCTTCCAGCAGTCCCTCCCGGGACCACAGATCAGATGTCAACCAAACTCACGGCAGACCCTTTCCTCCTACGGGTCAGGACGGGGGTGCCGGGCCAGAGGTCTCGGGCGGGCTGGGCACGGTGGGTGGGGGTGAGCGATAAAGGCATGTTCTTTCCTGGGCGGCCACCGTGCGATGCCCCCGTGGATGGAGGGGTGTGGGCCGGGCGGGAGGGTCAGTGGATGTAGGAGAAGACGCCCATCATCCCGGCCTCGGCGTGGTAGGCGTTGTGGCAGTGGGTTAGCCACTGGCCCGGGTTGTCCGCCTCGAAGTCGAAGACGATGGTTTGCCGGGGTTTGATGATGACCGTGACCTTGCGGGCGCCATGGTCGGCCAGCTGGAAGGTGTGGCCGTGCAGGTGCATGGGGTGCCACATGTCGGTGTCGTTGGTCATCGTGACCCGCACGCGTTCGTCCAACCGGAGTTCGAAGGCGCCCTCGAAGGGGTTGGCCGGGTCGAAGCGTCGCCCGTTGATGCCCCAGTCGTACTCCATCATCGATCCGGTGAGGCGTACCCCGTGGGTCGTGGTCGGGTCCTTGGGTGGGAGCAGGACGGATTCGTGTGCCTTCAGTCGGCTGCCATCGAGCACGGTTCCGCCCAGGGTCTGTGGGAGCCGACCGGAGAGCGTAGTCTTTGGACCGGCTGCGATGATGCCGTAGGCGTGGCCGGTCTTGCCCTCGGGCAGGGCCAGTACGGGCACCGCCTGGTCGCCGAGGGTGATCAGCACGTCCAGGCGTTCGCCCATCCCCAGGACGACGGCATCGGCCTGGCGGGGCTGGACCGGGAACCCGTCGGTGTGGGTGATGGTCAGTTCCTGGCCGGGGATCCCGACCCGGTAGGCGGTGTCTCCGGCCGCGTTGATCAAGCGCAGGCGGATCCGGTTGCCCGGGGTGCTGGAGAAGGTGTCCGGGTCGGATGGGGGGCGGCCGTTGAACAGGTGCACGGGGATCTTCACGTCGCCGGCGTCCCCGCCCAGATAGTCGCTCTCAGCGCCCATGAGCATGTGCTTCATGGGCATGCCCGAGGAGCTGTCCTGGCTCATGGACCCGTGGTCCATGCCCGCCATGCCGGCCATGCCCTCCATGTCGCCGGACATGTCCATCCCGGCGGAGAGTTCCTCGACGACGTCCTGCGGTGTTCCGGTGATCCCGTCGAGCCAGTCGTCCAGGATCACGACCCATTCCTGGTCGTAGCTGAGGGGCTCGTTGGGGTCCTCGACGATCAGGGCCCCGTACAGGGCGCGTTCGCGCTGGGTGTCGAAGTGGGAGTGGTACCAGTACGTGCCCGGATGGGACAGCCGGAAGCCGTACGTATAGCGTCCTCCGGCGGCGATGGGGTCCTGGGTCACCCCCTGGACTCCGTCGGCGTCGTTGCGCAGGGCCAGCCCGTGCCAGTGCACGCTCGTGTCCTCGGGCAGGTCGTTGGCGACGCTGACCTTGAGCAGGTCCCCGGTCTGGGCGCGCAGCAGCGGCCCGTTGAGGCCGTCGTTGTATCCCCAGGTGGTCAGGCCCCGACCCTGGAGGGAGGTCTCGAGGGGTGCGGCGGAGAGCCGGTGGGTGACGGTGGTGCCCGAGGCGGCGCGTCGTTTCTCGTACTCGGCGACCAGCGGGTCGGTGGGCAGGATGCGCCCTGACGGTTGGGGGCTGATGACGGGATCGGCGCAGGCGGCCAGCCCGGCCAGCGCCAGGGCCCCGACGGAGGCGCCCAGGAAGGTGCGGCGGGTGGTCAGTGAGGAGGTCATCGGTTCTTCTTTCCGTCATCCGGCCCCGTGTCGCAGGCGGGCGCGACGGGGCCGGGCATGGCTGATCAGTTGCTGGGTGAGGCCGGTGGCGTACCGGGGCTGCGTGCCGCTGTCACCCGGAGGTATTGGCGGACCCTGCGCTCACCGGTGGGGCGCGGCCGGGGGCTTTAGGTGCGGCTGACGGCCAGTTGAGCCAGTGAAGGGTCCACGGGGGCCGGAAATGGGCAACCCAGGGCAGGGGTGGTGCGGTCAGTCCCCCACCGGGGCTAGGGCGTGTCTGAGAATAGATGCACGAGTCAGCTGAGACCCTGGGGACATGTCCCGGTTCCAGATGCTCTCTGACACCCAATGGGAGTTGATC